>JANYCC010000224.1 GCA_025360495.1 Verrucomicrobiota bacterium
CATCCATGCGACGGTGTTGCACCTGTTGGGGATCGACCATGAGAAGGTGACGTTCCGGCATAACGGGATTGATCGCCGTTTGACGGACGTGCATGGGAGCGTGATCCCCGGCGTGCTGGCGTGAGGGGTTTGGAGAGCGGAGTGCGGAGATCGGAGATCGGAGATGGGGCGGTCACTTCGGAGAGACGAGCTCCGAGAGTCCCACTTCCATCGGCGTTGATTGGGGATGCGTGTCACCCATCCCTCCGGGCGATGGTTCAATCGGGCTGCTGTGCCCTCTCGAGTTCGCCGGCCCATCGATGGCACCACCAGCAGGGGAAGAACCCCACCATACCGAAGGAGCAATCAATAAGGCGCCACCAGATGGGAATGCCCCGCAGCGCCCCGAACAGCACCGCCCATGGAATCACCGCCACGCACGCGATCGTGCCGAACTGATAGAGCCAGCGGTTGCGCACCGGGTCGCGCCATGCTCCCACGAACACGGCCGCGATGACCAGATGCCCGAAGGCGAGCCAATCGGTGCCATACCAAATGAAGGGCGCCGCGGTGTCGGCTGCCACGATCCCCTGATGGGCGTGGACCAGCCAGAGGGCGGCGAACCGGGGCATCCAACCGCCGGCTTGGAAATCGGGGCCCAACCACTTGGATGCCAGGTCGAACTGGCTGCGGATCGGGATCGCGGTCAGGCCGCTGAAGACCAGGCCGGCGATGAAGAAAATCGTCCATCGACGCAACCGGCTCCTAAGACCCCGCGGATCGGCCGTGGTGTTCATCGGGATTAAGTCACGGGTGAACCTGAACGTTTTGTCGGGATGAAATGCACCCAGATGCGAAGCAACAACCCGGCGAGCAGAAGGCTTGGCGTGCCGAGAACTGCGCCGAAGTGGAGGAGCAGGTAAACGGTGCCGCGGGGTGTGGTTTCGCCCAGCGACAATCCCGGGCTGGCGGTGAGGCTTAGGAAGCCGGTGTGCTCGCGCCAGCCGAGCGCATGAACGACCCCGTACGCCACTGCCATCAGGATGCCCCAGCCCGCAAGGCCGGCCGGTGAACTGGAAGGGGCGAACACCCGGTGCCATCTGCCGCGCGGGCGGGGTCGGCTTGCGAATCGGATCATCGGATGTCGGTGGTTTGGGGGATGCGGTTCGGGTCGGATTCGCAGATTTCCCTCCAGAGCGGGCCCACGGTCAGCGCGTAAAGGAGCACGGCATCGCCCACCCCGTTGCTGGCCGCGAAATGCAGGGCGCCTCCGTCGCGGATGGGAAAGGCTGCCAGTCCAACGCTGGTCTGGAGTTCACGGAGAAACGGGGCATCGCCAAAACCCGCCGCCGCGACCAGGGCGAATCCCGAGCCCGACGGGCTGGCGTCCACCAGCGGCACCACCACGCCGGAATCAATGTCGGCACCGGTGCGGAGCTGGACGGGCCATTCGCGGGACCAGGCGAATCCCCAGAGTCGGCGTGCGAGGTATTCCCGGGTGTCCTGATAGAGACCGCGGGCGAAGGGCGGGTCGATGGCCTCCAACAAATGTGCGGTGAGCCAGAGAGTGGATCCCTCGGGACCTTCCAGCGCCCGACCCGTCCGGGTGAACGATGAATGGAGCAGGCCGGTGGTGGGTTCGCGCAGGGTCGTGCGGGCCCGTTCCAGCCACACCCGCGCCAATTCCCGGTGATCCGTGCCGAGTTCACGGTCGGCCAAACGCAGGGCCGCGAAGGCGAACGCATGATCGAAGAGCCAGCATTCATTGGGATAACTCTCCACGAATCCATCCGGTGCTTCGGCGAGTCCGCGGGCCAACGCAGTGCTCCGGACGGCCAATTCGTCGCGGTACGCACGCAGGGTGTCCGGATCTGTGGCTGTCGCCGCCCGGGCGAGTCGGGCCCTGACGCCCAACATCAGCGTGATCTCACCGTCAACGAACAGGCTGTGGACCGGTTGGGTGAGGTAGGGTCCGTGACGGGCATACGACATCAGGAAAACGAAGGGTCCATCCCTCGCCTCCAACCGGAGAGTGGATCGCACGATTTGGTCGACCGTGCGGAGATTTTCGGCCGCCGTCGCCGGGTCCCGCAGGCCGATTTCCCCGAGCGCCATCACCAGGAAAGTGCGTCCCATGAAATCCCATTCGGGGTTGCTTTGGCGGAGTTGGGTGACCCCGGCGTCGCGACGGGCCGGATCCGCCCAGACCCGGAGTTGATGGCCGGCGAGCGCCTTGGCGGTGGGGCATACGCCCGGAAACCATGGGGCGTCATTGGCCGGCGGGGAGTACCGGAATCGGGCGGTCGCGAGCACGCCGATCACAGCGAGGGCAAGGCACGCGACCGCGGCCCAAGGGTGTGGGGTGTAAGCGGGGGGAATCGCGTTCGGCGGCTCCGAACCGGGGAATTCGTCCGGCTTCATCTCTTGGCATCCGGTGGGTTGATCGTATCGCCCCAGTGCGTCAGGAAGGATTTCTTTTCGGCCGAGAGGAGGACCTCGGACTGGCCCAGCAACGGGCGGACGGTGGTGGCCATTTGCAAGGTGACGAGGAGGAAGATGATGGCCCAGACCCCGAACGCCCCGCCGGACCGGGCTCCCAGCAAACGGAGTCCGCGGCCCACCAAACGCAGTCCGAATCCGACGCTGACGAACCAGAAAACCCAATGGATGGTGCCCATGAAGGCGGCGGACTGGGTTGATTGCGAGAAGACCCAGGCGACGGGGCCGAGACTGACCAGCAGGAGGCCGGACAGTCCGAGGAGTCCGCCCAAGAGGTTGACCAGTTGACGGGGTTGAAGCTGGGCGCCGGCCAGTGCGGCAAAGACGAAGAGGCTGGGGGTGCACAGCAACACGGAGAGCAGGAGGCCCAGGGTGAGCTTGAGCGGGGCGGCCCACCACTGCATCCCGCCGGAGAACGAGGCCACCACCAAGCCATAAACGAGGGTCCCGACAATCCCGAGCAGGAAGAGTCGGGGCGGGATCGCTGCATCCTCATCGGACACCAACGACTGCGGGTTGCGGAGGAGTCGGCCGAGGAGGGTGGACGGTTCCTGGGCGGCGGCGGCAGTCATTCCGGGTTGGGGTGTGGGTTGGAGTTGGGGTTGGATTTGGATTTGGATTTGGGACTCGGGGAGCGGCGGCGGAGTGGGATTCATACAGTCGTGGCTTCACGGGTTGCCGGCCAGGTGCCGGGCGGCGGACCAAATGGTTTCGAAAAAATTACCTTGGAACGGATGCGGGCGGAGGAATTGGACTTCCAATTCGGGTGCGCCGAAAAGGGGGCGGAGAATCCAGGTGATCTGGGTGCCGAGAAGGAAATTGGCACCCAGCCAGGCCCAGAGGACTCGGCGTGCGACCGGGACGGATCCGGAAATATGGTGCAGGAGTTGGTGGAGCCGAAGATTGCCCGCAATGCCGGCGAAGGCGATGACGCCCACCTGGGTGACCTGCACCAGATAGAAGGCCTGGCCGCGTTGGTCCCACCCGGCTTCCATGGCGGGGAGATTCCAGATTTGGAACCACACCAGCGGACTGACGCTGCCGAGAATAACGGCGCCGATCGCAAAGCTCGCGAGGATGGCAAGAACCGTCTGGCGCCAACCGAGATTGAGGCCGAGCAGCGGTGCGAGGATGGCGTTCAAGGCGGCATTTCCCCCGGCGGTCAACAGGAGGATCAGGGGAAGTTTGGTCGCGGTGAAAGTCGCCTGGAGCGGCGAACGCCAACCGCCCACCGCCGCCCCGTACAGGCCGGCGCCCACCACGATCAACCCCACGCTCTCCCACCACGGACGAACCGGAGTCGAAAGCCAGGCCGTCAGCCGTCCGGCTTCCCCGCGCAACAGCGGGCCGAGGATGGTTTGGGATTGGGTGGGGGCGGGCATGGAGGGTCCTTAATTCTGGGGGGTGGCTTCGCCGGGGTGCCCCGATGCAGCACCGCCCATCGACCGTGGTTGCAATCGTTCTGAAAAAATCCCGTGGACACTCCACATCACGGCCGCACCGACCACGGTGAAGGCCCAGGTCCGCGGATACGCTGCGGGATTGAGGATTTGTTTCCCGATGCTGTTCGCGAGGTCGATTGGATCGGTGACGACGTTCCAACTGTTCCACCGTCCCCAGCGCCCGAGGACGATCCCGAAACTCACCGCCAGAAACAGTCCGCCGCGCAGGAGGGTCCGGAGCGTGGGCGGGACGTGGGGGACGAAGGACTGTTCCACGATTTGAAGCGAACGGAATCCCAGGGCGAGCCCCAGTCCCGCGAAATGCAGCAGCAGAAGCAAATCATACCAGGTGGGAACCGGGGGCCGGCTTCGCCAGTGCAGGAGATCGGTGACGAGGTACGGGGCGTTGGGCAGAAATAACATCCATGCCATGAGCCAGGCCGTGACGCGGAGACGGGAGGGGGAAGGAGCCGAGAATTCCCGCGCCGCGCGGATTGCGAAAACCAAGGGCAGCCAAGCCAGGAACAAGTTCCAAAACAAGAACCCGAAGGGCAGGCGTGCGGAAAGAAAGATCCGCACGGCCAACAGGAGGAACCCCACGATTGCGGCGCGGACAAACGGGACGGGGAAGGGATTCACGGAATCAAGAAAGTCAGGCCGCGCGTCGGGTGGCCGGGTGGAGACCGTCTGAAGTGTCCGGCGCCGCATGCGCGGCAGCGAGTTGTCGCAGCCAGGTTTCCACCGCATTGATCATCCCGTCCGGGGTCGAGGTGCCGGCGGTCAGCCCGATGCGATCGCCCGTGTGGAACCAGGCCGGAGACAATTCCGCGGGTCCCTGGACGTGATGGACGCGGGGACAATGGGCGAGGCAGGTGGCCACAAGTTCCCGGGTGTTGTTGCTGTGGGGCCCCCCGACGACCACGACGACATCGCATTCGCGGGCCAGTTCGACGGCGGCCTCCTGGCGATCCTTGGTGGGTTGGCAGACGGTGTCGCGGAACCGGACCTCGGAGGCGGGGAACCGGGCGCGCAGGCGGGCGACGAGACCGTGGACCCGGGCGATGGGTTGGGTGGTCTGGCTGACCACCCCGAAGAGGGGTCGTTCGCGGAGGGCATCGACCTCGTCCTCCGAGAGGATGATATCGCATCCCGGATGATCTTCGGCGAGGCCGCGGACCTCGACATGTCCGGATTGTCCGATGATGACGGGGTGACAGCCTTGGCGGACCAGGCCGTCGAGGGCGGCATGGGCGCGGTGGACGAGCGGGCAGGTGGTCTCGGTGACTTGGAAGCCGCGATCGTTGAGGTCGGCGAGGCGGCGTCGGGAGGCGCCGTGCGCGGTGATGAGGACCCGTTGGGTCGGGATGTCCGCCGGATCGTGACGGGTGAGGACTCCGTGTTGTCGGAGTTCCTCGAGGACGGCGGGGTTGTGGACGAGTTCGCCGAGGGAGGTGACGGGGCCCGAGGCGGCTTCGGTGCGGGCGAGCTCGAGGGCGTCGCGAACGCCGAAGCACCAGCCGAGGTGGGAGGCGCGATGAATGTTCATGAGCTTTGTATTACAAAGTGAACGGACTGCGAAAGGGTGCGGGCGTTCAAAAAGAAAACGCAGATCAGGGCGGGCGCTGGTTGAGGCGGACGATCTGATCGAGAAACCCGAGGTAATTGGCGAAAGCCTTGCGACCGGCGGGGGTCAGGGAACAGGTGGTCAGTGGGCGGCTGTCCTTGAACGCCTTGGTCACGGCGACATAGCCGGCCTCCTGAAGGGTCCGGATGTGTGTGGTCAGGTTGCCGTCGGTGAGCTGGAGCGCCTCGCGGAGTTCGGTGAACGACAATTCGGGACTGGCAGCGAGCATCGACATCAGGCCGAGCCGGGCCTTTTCATGGATGATGCGGTCGAGTTGGAGGAACGGCCCGGGGTTCACGTCGGGGTGGGGCGTTCGGTGAACTGGAGGTAAATGCCATAGGCGATGTGACCGGCCCCGAAACCGAGGCCCATCACGACGTGGCTTTGCAGGGTCGAGGGAAACTGGTTCAGGGGACAACTCCACCACAGCAGATCGCCCATGCCGGCGATGACATAAGCCCAACCCAGGAGCCGGATCCCCCGTTGCATGAAGAATCCGGAGGCATGCAGGGCGCACCCATAAAGGATCATCCACAGGGCAGGGAGCAGCCAACTGACCCGTCGCGCCCAATCCTGGTCCAGCAGGAACGGGACGGTGATCGCGGCACCGGCGACCAATGGTGGCAGCAGTGCGGTGGCGATCCGTCGGGTGGGTGGGGACCAGAACGTCTCCCCGTCCCGGACGGCCTGGCGCCGCACGATGAAAAAGGCCAGGGTGACGGCGGCGGTGGCGGCCCCGAGCCAGAGCCCGGCGAACGCCGCCGATCCGTTCCATCCGAGAGATATGCCGAGGGCGGCAGCGGCGGTCCCGACCGTGCCCACCGCGAAACTGATGGGTCCCAAGGCGCGTCGATAGAGGGCCGCGCGCTCCATCAAAGTGCGGATGGTTTCCAGCTGGGCCAACGCCTGCGCAGGTTCCATGGCCGATACTTTGCCATGCAAAGCCGTTTTGAGCCAAGGATAAAAAAGTCGGAACGGATTCGGGCGGGGGAATTGCAGCGGCGGAAGTGGACGGTGTCGGGACTTTCGACCCCCGATCGATGATTGTTGTGGCTGCGCTTTTCCGCATATAAGAGCAGACAGCGAAAGGTGTGGCCGTGAGCGAACCCGATCCGACATCCGAAGAAACCATCTTTTCGACCGCGGCAAACTGTGCGCCCGCCGAGCAGGCTTCCTACCTCGACGAGGCGTGTGCGGGACAACCGGCCTTGCGCCAACGGATCGATGAACTCCTCAAAGCACAGCCCCAACTCGGGGAATTCATGGAGAACCCGGCTGAAATCGGCACGCCCGGCACCCCGGAAACAATCCGATGGACCGTCCCGTTCGAAGAAGGGCCCGGCACCCGGATTGGCCGCTACAAGCTGCTCCAAAGGATCGGCGAAGGTGGCTGCGGGGTGGTGTATATGGCGGAGCAGGAGGAACCGGTCCGCCGGCGGGTCGCCCTGAAGGTGATCAAGCTGGGCATGGATACCCAGAGTGTGATTGCGCGCTTCGAGGCGGAGCGCCAGGCGCTGGCGATGATGGATCATCCGAACATCGCCAAGGTCCTGGATGGCGGCGCGACGGAGACTGGCCGGCCCTACTTCGTGATGGAACTGGTTCGGGGCATCAAGATCACCGAGTTCTGCGATCAGAACCGACTTTCCACACGGGAACGGCTCGATCTCTTCATTCAAGTCTGCCAGGCGGTTCAACACGCCCATCAAAAAGGCATCATCCACCGGGACCTGAAGCCGTCGAACATCCTGGTGACCCTCCAGGATCCCGGCGCGCCCGGGGTGCCCATGATCATTGATTTCGGGATCGCCAAGGCGACGCAGGGACGGCTCACCGACCAGACGCTTTTCACCGCGTTCGAACAGTTTCTCGGCACGCCCGCCTACATGAGCCCCGAGCAGGCAATGATGACCGCCCTCGACATCGACACGCGCAGCGACATCTATTCGCTGGGGGTGCTGCTCTATGAATTGCTCACGGGCCGCACGCCGTTCGACGCGAAGGAGCTCCTCGCTGCCGGCTTTGAGGCAATGCGTCGCACGATCCGGGAGAAAGAACCGCTCCGCCCTTCCACGCGCCTGAGCACGTTGCTTGCGGCCGAACAAACCACCGCCGCCAGCTTTCGTCAGACGGAGCCGCCGAAACTGGTTCACCTTGTGCGCGGCGACCTGGACTGGATCGTGATGAAGTGCCTGGAGAAGGACAGGTCGCGACGATACGAGACGGCCAACGCGCTGGCCATGGACTTGCAGCGGCACCTGAAGAATGAACCGGTGGTGGCCCGCCCGCCCAGCCGGCTCTACGAGTTTCAAAAGACCGTGCGGCGGCACAAGGTGGGCTCTGCGGCGGCTGCGGCGGTGATGATCGTGCTGGCGGTGGGTGTGCTGGTCAGCAGCCTGGAGGCCGTGCGCGCCCGGCGCGCCGAACTGCAAACGCGTCATACCGGCTATGTCGCGGACATGGATCTGGCCAATCGCGCAGTCAATGAGGGCGATCTGGGAATCGCGCAGACGCTTTTGCGCCGTTATTGGCCGGGGCCGCACGAAACCGATCTGCGCAATTGGGAGTGGCGCTATCTGGCCAATCTCAGCGATGGCGACCCACAGGCCTCGCTGGTCGCGCACTCCACTTGGGTCCTATGCCTTCGCTTTCTCGATGACGACAGGCTGCTGACTGCCGGGACGGCCGATTGGCGCACCGTGCTCTGGAATCTCGGAGAGCGCCGGCCATCGAGCATCATCACGAACCTGCATTTTCACGGGGGCATCTCAGCAGTCATCGCAGTGGCCACCAAGCGGAACGCTCTGTTTTACCGCGATCAATGGAATGGTAGTACGGTCGTAACGCTCGTGGATCTGCGAAGAGGCACTGAATCCAAGCTGCTCGATGCGAAGGCGCCGGTCACATCGCTGGACATCTCTCCCGATCAAAAAGTGCTCGCCGTGGCTTCCACCAAGCAAGTCGGCCTCTGGGACCTGGACGGGAAAACATGGTTGAAGCCGTTTGAAACCGAATCGGGCGAAGCGACCCAGGGACTCTTCTCGCCAGACGGCCATCTGATGGTCGTCGCGGACGAGTCCGGCCACATCGCCTTCTGGGATCTGGCGGAACGCACGAAGCGCGTCCTGACGAATGCTCCGGGAAGTCTTGGGGTTTTGAAATTCTCGGCCGATGGACGCTGGCTGGTCAATCCGGGCGGCTCCTCGCCAACCCGGGTTTGGAACGTCGAAGATCGGAGTCTCGTGGCGGAACTGCGTGACTCCGCCTCCGTCGCAGGTGCGGCGTTTTCTCCAGATGGGCGCTGGCTGGCGACCGTGGGAGGTGATCCTTCCGTCCGCCTCTGGGAAACTTCGCGTTGGCAGAAAGTCCGGACGTTGCGCGGCCATACTGATCCGATTACTGCGGTGGATTTCTCGCCCAACGGCCATTTCCTGGCGACCGGCGGCCGCAACGGCGAGGTCAAGCTCTGGTCCGTGGATGAGCCGCCGACAGCGCCTGAGCCGGTTTCATTTCCCCCGTCGGAATTCTTTGGGTTGGCAGCCGATGGAAGCGGCTTCAGTCGCATCCTGAAGCCGGGATCGTCCAACGGCGTCGCGTTCCCGTGGACGGCCGAGGTCTGGACCGCCACGCCTTTGCAACGGACCATTACGGTGCCGCTGCCGGCAGGGCAGCCGCAAAACGTTGCAGTTCTGGCAGGCTGCCGAGCCATGGTGTTGGTTGACTATGACGGGAGCATCCGCGTCATCCGGCCAGGCCTTGAAACCGAAATCGTCGTGACCAACGCTCACCACGGCGAGGTTTACGTCATGGATGCATCGTTGGACGGTTCCACTCTGGCGACCAAGGGATTAGAGGAGGAGCAGGTCCGCATTTGGCGGCTGCCGAACTTGGAACGAATTGCCGAATTGCCCGGTGCCCTGCACGTGCATTCTGTCAAACTTTCGGACGATGGCAAATTGCTGGCCTCCTTCACCGGACCGGGCGACATGGGAGTGTGGGAAATCCCTTCAATGAAAGGACCACCGATGTGGCATGGGCTCCCGGCGATTCAAAATCTCAGTGCCTGTGCTTTTTCACCCGACAATCGCTGGTTGGCTGCTGCCGTCGGGGATGGCGGCGCTTTTCTTTGGGACCTCGCGACGCATCGCCTGCTGATGCTGTCGCGCGCTCTGACCCAATACGACTCGTTCTCGTTTTCTCCCGATGGTTCGCGCCTGGCCGCAGGTTC
Source organism: Verrucomicrobiota bacterium (assembly GCA_025360495.1). Taxonomy (GTDB): domain Bacteria; phylum Verrucomicrobiota; class Verrucomicrobiia; order Limisphaerales; family UBA9464; genus UBA6176. Next base: position 9,773 of record JANYCC010000224.1, read on the forward strand.
GGAAGGAGAAAGCAAACTCTTCGATGTGGCCACCGGGCAGGTCATTCTTTCGTTCAAGCAGCACGGCCTGAAGCTTGCCTTCGCTCGCGACGGCGAGAGGCTTTTGGCGGTGCACAGTGAGGGGGCTTC
>JANYCC010000376.1 GCA_025360495.1 Verrucomicrobiota bacterium
GGCATTGGTTGCCAGGACGTTGATCATCTCGTCACGCCCAAAGCCATTCCCCGTCTCGGTATCCGACACCAGGGTCCCGTCCGGAGCGAAGAGCCGCAGCCACGGGGTGAAATTCGTCGCACCCAACCGCAACATGAGGGCATCACCCGCGTTGGCCGAAAAAGTCCAGAGATCCAGATCACCGAGAACCAGGTTGCCCGGCTGCGAGACCCCGTTGACCAAGGCGCCACCCTCATCCCCGGGCGCCACGACAAAACTCCCGGGCACCCGCGCGAGATTGACCCCGTAGGAACCGGATTGGTTCAGGTATTTGGCCATGACGACCAGGGTATAAGTCCCGGTGTTGGTGGCCGTGAGATTCAGCCAGTCGTCCACGGAAAAGCCGTTCCCGTTCATGGCCTCACCCACCAGGCCGCCGCCCGGTCCATATAATTGGAGCCAGGGCGTGAAGTTGGTGGATCCCACCCGCAGCATCAGGGCATCACCCGCGTTGGCGGCAAAGGTCCACGTGTCCAAGTCACCCAGGGTCAGTTCCGCCCCCTGCATCACGCCGTTCGGAAGGTCCCCGCCCCCGTCCCCCGCCGGCACGTCGAACGTGCCCGGAATATCGGCCAGATACAGGCCGTAGGTCCCGGTCTGGTTTCCAAACTTTCCGTCGACAAACACCCGGTACACGCCGGCATTGGTGGCCCGTCCGACCAGGACATCGTCGCGGCCGAACCCATTCCCCTGGCTGGTCGTGCCCACCACCGCGTCCGTCGGGTCGTGCAACTGGATCCGGGGGGTGAAATTCGTCGTGCCGATCCGTATTATCAATGCATCGCCGGCCTTGGCGGTGAGGGTCCAGATATCAACGTCGGTGGCGGGATTGATCTCGCCCACATTCCGGCCGCCATTCACCAAGGGTGTGTCCGCCCGGCCTTGGATTCCCGCGATCAGGACCGACGCCAGGACCGACGCCAGAACCCAACCAACCCGGCAAGGCCATCCCAAAACACGTCGGGGATTGAAGGCACCGTGTTCGTCGTCAACGGGAACCCCACCCGGCCGTGGCCATCGCAGTCCAAACCCAATGTTGCGTCTCATTCGTCGTCCCGTTGTGCCGGCGGTCGATGGATTCATTTCAGGAGAAGCTTTCGTGGAGCCAGGTCCCGACCCTGCGACTGATTCTGTTACCATCACCGGGGGCCATTATCAATGGATTATGAGGGCGTTCGCCACATTTCCCGGACCGGGACAGGATCATTTCTGCCGGATTCTTTCTGGCACCCGTCGCACCCTTTGCTGTTCAAACCCCCGGGGATGCCATCAGGTCGGCTCGGGTGGAACCTCGCCCCACCCAAACAGACCACGCCGGTGGAGACTTCGGATCGGGCGAGGTTCCACCGGAGCCGTCTGGGAGTCCGTGGCGGGGGCAGTGTCAAGATGCGCCGCACTGCGGTTCACACCCATGTTTCCGATTGTCCGCCCCCAGGCTTTCGCTCAGGTTCAGCCAACATCGCGCCTTCCCCACCATGAAACGATTCGCCTTGCTGCTCGCCGCACTCGTGCTCGCCGGACCCGCCTTCGCCCTCTCGCTGTCCGATCTCAGCGGCGTCTGGTTGTTCACCACCCTTGAGACCGATGGGAACCCGGTCACCGACGAAACCGTGCTCGCCGCCGAGTTCGAAATCGCCAACGGCCGCTATGTTTTCCACACCTCCGACAGCACCACCAAGGGGACGGTGAAACTCGACACGACACAATCCCCCGTCCAGATCGACCTGATCGAGACCGAAGGCGAACATCCCGGCAATGTCGCGGTGGGCATCGTGGAACTCATCCCGGGCGGTTGGCGCCTCGCCGTCGATCTCAGCGGTGCGTCCCGCCCCGACAAATTCGCCTCCGACGGCTCCGACCACCTGCTGGCGTCCTATAAGCGGAAACCGAGTTCGACCAAGCCTCTGCGCGGACTGCTCATCACCGGAGGTTGCTGCCATGATTATCCCGGCCAGGTCACCATCCTCACCAACGGCCTCTCCCAGCGCGTCAACATCACCTGGGACGTCGTCCTCGATCCCGACTCCTCCGGCACCCAGCACCGCGTCTCCGTCTATGACCGCCAGGATTGGGCCGCGCGCTATGATGTCGTGATCCACAATGAATGCTATTCCGACGAGAAGGACCCGGCGTGGCTGGAGCGCATTGTGAGGCCGCATCGCGAGGGCGTGCCGGCGGTGGTGATCCATTGCGCGGCGCACTGTTACCGGGCCCCGACCAACGAATGGTTCCGTTTCATCGGTGTCACCAGCCACGGTCACGGTTCCCATTTCGACTATGCCATGACCAATGTGGCTCCCGGGCACCCGATCATGCTCGGGTTCCCGGGCACCTGGCACACGCCGAAGGAGGAATTATATAACATCACGTCCGTGGAACCGACGGCCACCCCGCTCGCCACCGGCTGGAGTCCGGAGACCAAGACCGGCGAGGTCAACGTCTGGGTGAACACCTATGGCAAGGCCCGCGTGTTCGGCACCACCGTCGGGCATTACAACCACACGATGCAGGAACCCCTCTATCTCGACCTCGTCGCCCGCGGACTGCTCTGGGCGTGCGGCAAACTGACCGACGAGGGGAAACCCGCATTCGGATACGGGCCCAAGTAGCCGCCGATGGAAATCGGCAGGCCCGCTCCGACGGCAACGGAGCGTCCTGCCGTCCGCT
>JANYCC010000381.1 GCA_025360495.1 Verrucomicrobiota bacterium
CACCTCCCCCCGCCGGAACTTCCCCCGGCTGGAACGGCTTGACCTGGACCGAACCATATTTCCCGGATTTGGTCTCGCGCTGTTTGGCCTTGATCGATTCCACCTGCCCGGGATCCGCCTTGTCGGCTTCCTGGGCCTCCGTCGGATCGGTCGGTGCGACCACCGAACCGGCTTTTCCACTGAGGGGACTGGGCATGCAGCTTCGACTTCAACTTCAACTTTAACGCTGTGGCACCCAACCAACGATGCCCGCCAGTCTCCAGTCGGAGACCGGGCTGCAGACGAAGGTCAGGCGATGCCTGGGGTTCGGATCCATGAGGTTCCGGCGGGCGATGATTACCACCGCCCGGCCGACATTGGCAATGATCGGATTCCATTACCGCCCCCCTTTTGTTACCGGGATTCCACGCGGCCGGGAGCGCGGGGCGTATCCGACATCATGAAAAGTTGGGACCCGGGGGGCGAGAAGACCCGCTTGACGTTGAAGATCCCCACAAATCACCATGAGACGAACAAGATTATGCCCGGTTCAACCATGGATTCGACGTCGTCGACCGAAACCGGGCCGCTCGGGTCCGGGGAACATCTCGTGCGTCAGGGTGAATGCATCGAGTCGATCGCCGCGACCGAAGGCCATGTCTGGAAGACGATCTGGGACGCGCCGGAAAACGCGGAACTGAAGGCGAAGCGCGTGAATCATAACACCCTGCTGCCCGGGGATGCAGTTCACATTCCGCCGCTCCGCAAGCAGGAGGAAGCGTGCGCCACCGAGAAGCGGCACCGGTTCCGGCGAAAGGGCGTGCCGGCGAAGCTCATCTTGGTGCTGCTCGATACGAAGGGGGACCCACGGAAGAATCTCGCCTACGTGATGCACATCGACGGTTCCAAACGGAGCGGGAGCACCAACGGTTCGGGAAAGATCGAACAAAAGCTCCCGCCCCTGGCCCAGACGGCCCATCTTTCGATCCCCTCAACGGGCGAGAAATACAAGCTGCTGCTGCGGCAATTGGGTCCCCTGAGTGAACCGGTCGGAGTCCAGGGACGCCTGCGAAACCTGGGTCACTATCTGGGGACACTGGATGGCAAGCTGGGGACTCTCAGCCACGCGGCCATCACCCAGTTCCAGGTGTCCAAGAAGGTCGATCCGAGCGGTAAAGCCGACGCTGCCCTCTCCGACAACCTCAAGGAAGTCTACGGGCAATAGGCCCACCCCCACCCTTGGGGGATGGCCGGGGATCGCGGCACCGGGGACGCATCATCGATCCAACCGATCCCCGTTTTCGAACGTGGCGGTGGCTGCATTCATCCGGTCGAGGCCCCGATCAAAGGCCACGCTGTTGAGTTTCAGGCCGGTGAACTTGGAATTCCGCAGGTTTAGAAAGCCGGTGAATTCACAGCCATCGATCTGCAAGTCCTTGCTTTGGGTGCCTTCAAAATCCGCCTTCTCCAAGTTGACCTTTTTCAGGACGGATCGTCCGCTGACCGTCGAATCGGTGATCTCGAACAGGGTCCACTTCCCGCCATTCTCGACCGTCAGGTTCTCCATCTCAATCTTATGAAAGGCGACCTGGTCCGCATTCTGGCAGTTTTGAAAGCCAATCTGCCGGGCTTTCCCCCGCGAAAAACGCAACTGGGTGATATCCGGACAGTCCACGAAACGCACTTGGGAGGATTGGGATTCGCCGATCGAACATTTCTGGATCTTGCACCGGACGAACTCGACGTCCGTCAGTTTGGAATCGCCCCAGCGGAGTTGATCCATCGACACCCCCTCGAAATGGAATTTGGTTCCTTCGACCCAGGTGAGATCGCCTTCCATGGAACCGCCGATGAATTCCCATGCGGTGACCTTGGCCCCGGTCAGGGAGCAGCGGTACCAACGGGAGTTTTCCCAGCGGCAGCGCACCATGACGGCGCCATCCTCCAGATTCAGCCCCTTGGCCTCGAAATCCGTGAACTGGCAATCAGTGAGGGTGACTTTCTCCCATTTGGCGTCCGTGGTGCCACCGCCCTTGAAACGGCAATGTCGAAAGATCGCCCCCGGGGCCTGGCCCATGGCGAAATGACAGCCGGTGAAATCGCAGTCATCGAAAACCGCCCCGGGGAACCTGGCATTGATGAACCGGACGCGTTCAAACCGGGTGGCGGTGAACTGGGCGTTGGTGAGCGTGGTTTCGTCAAAATCCACCTGCACCAGCGACCCTTTGGCCACGGCCAGACCGGTGAGGTCGAGGTTGTCGATGACCCGTCGTTCCAACCGCCAACCGTCCTTCCCGGGACCACTGTTGAAGCGGGTTATATCGGTGAACGCAAGACGTTCCCTTTCACTGAGCGGTGACATGGAGTCGTGGGGTTTGCAGGCAACCAAAAGCAGGATCAGGAACCAGGCCAGCCTGGTCACGTCGCCAAAGACGGGTCGGCGGCCCGCCGGGTGATCAGCGCGAGGCATAGAAACGTTTCCAATCGGCCAACCGTGGCACCTCGGCATAATCCTTGATCCGTTCGATCTGGTAATAGGAACCGATGAGGCCGAAGCTTTTTTTCAGGCGGTTGCGATGAAACCGCACCTCGAAGGTCCATGGAGTCGATGACTCATACACCCCGGCGCGCGGGTGCGTCACCGCACAGGTGAGGGCGATGAACAGCTTGCCACGCGTGGAACTTTCCAGGTCCCGCAGGTCCTTGCCAATCCCCGGCGGGGTCTTCCACCGGGTCCCGCTGCCCGTGAAGGGGATCGCCGACCGGCTGCCAGCGAATCCTTCATACAGGCTCACCGCCGTCACCGTCAGCCCACAGCGCGCCGGATCGGTCACGTTGCCATGGAGCTTGATTTCAAATGCCGCCGACCAGGTGGAGGCCCGTTCATCGGAATCCAGGAAGGAATCGGATTCCATGGATTCGATGACGTCGATCCCTCCCATGATGTCCAGGTAATCGAGCGCCACCGCGAGGCGGGGATGGGCGCGGGGGAGTGGCACCCGCACCGGTTCGAGACGGGCCACCTCGCCGTTCTTGTCGAAAACAATCTTGGTGCCGCCGGGACGGTCGCTGCCCTGGCCACCGGCCGACTTGCCCTGAAACTCCGCCGCCACGTTCATCCGGGGGATCGAACCGCCCGCATCGGAAAGCACAATCCATGGGTATTGCTGATCCTCGCCCCGCACCCGGGCCGTCCGGCCGGAGGAGTGGGGTGAAGGATCCTTGATGTTGGCCGTGTCGACGTCGATCGTCCGCGGGAGGCCGCGGGAGAACGTCGGGAAATCATAAAAGCCCGTCTTGACCGAGGCGTTTCCGTACGTGCTGTCGCGACGGAGGGTGTAGAAACCGCGCCGATGGGAATGCCCGGTCAGCACCAGTTGGATGCGGCGTTGGCCCACCATCAGGTCGTGATACAGGGCCTTGCGATTGTGGTGGAAGGTGCCGAGGTCCGCCTTGCCAAAAGTGCGGTTGTTGGCACTCCCCGCATCATTGTAATAGACATCCCCCTCCTGCCAGCCGCCGAGCTCGTCCCGGCCGAAGTAGCCTTTCCCCCATCCCTCGCCGAGCGCCTGGGTCAGGGCGATCTGATTGTCATAGCTCACGAAGGTGAAATGCGTGGTGAGCAGCAGCTTCCGGGACTTGTCCGCGGCGGCCGCCTTTTGCACGAGGTCGAGTTGCAGGTCATTGATGCACTCGGTGGCGCGCGGCAGATGCCCGATCCCCTGCCCTTTGCCGGCCGCATCCTTGAAGATCCCGTACATCCCATCGGCGTCGGGATCCACCGCCATGTGTTCGTTCGAACCCCATCCGAGCGCGACCAGGTCCTGTTTTGGCAGCCGGGTTGAATAATCCGAGAAAGGGGTCAGGACCTGATGAAACCACGCCATCTTTTCCGCCCAGAAACTCGAGGGGGGCCGCCCCTTGTTCTTCATCGTGAGGATCGCGGAATAAGTGTCGCCGAAGGCCAGGATCGCCTCATAAAAAGTGAGGTTGTGATCCGCCGGGATCCCTTCGTTGGCCCGTTGCACGACGATCTTGTCGGGATCGGTCTCGATGTTCTGCGCGTCTTCGCGGAGATAGCCTTTTCCCGGAAGATTGGCGCCGGCCTCATAGGCGGATTTCTTCGTCCCCTGGACCTTCACGGCGGCATCCACACCGGAGTCCACCTTGCCATGATACTTGGGATCGACCAGGTCCTTGATCTTTTCGGCCGCCTGTTTCACCGAGACCCGCGGCGTGATGCCATAGGGTTCATAATAGGCGTCGTGATTTCCGGTGATCGCGAACATCGCCTTGGGATGCCGGTTATAGGCGTCGATCAATAGTGAATGAAAGGCCAGGAAATCGACATTGTCATGGTAATTGCCGGCATTGGCGGCCGTCACCTTGACCGCATCCCAGACGTCCATGGGTTTGGCAAACGCCTGGTCGGGATCATCCAGGATGACGTTGTTGATGAAATCGACCACGTCACCGCCGACAATCACCAGGTCGATTTCCGGATCGGATGCCAACTGGCCGAGAAGGTTTGCGGTGTTTTGCGAGCAGATGTTGATCATCTCGCCCACCGCCTTGATACCGGGTTGGTCGATGAGTTTGGCCGGGCTCCTGGCGAGCACCTGTTGCCGGGCGCTGATGTGGATGTCGGAAAGGTGGCCCAGGTTGAGGTGGGACTCCCCGTTCACCGGCGCATAGACCACGACCGGGTGATGCGCCACGATCGGGCATTGGAAATCCATCCGCCCGGCGATGGCATCCGCGCCAGACAGGACAAACCCGTAGGCCCCTTTCCCTTTGTGGGCCGGGAATCGCCCGGGCCGCACGGCCTCATGAACCACGCGGTCCTGACCGGGACCGCCGGCCGGCTTGGCCACGATGATCGCCTCGGTGTGATCGGCCGGGATGTCGGACTCCTTCAGGCCGTCCTTGAACCCCACATCACCCTCCCGGAGATGCAGCGTGGTCCGGGGATGGGCCGCCGCCGAGGTGGGCAGGCAGGAAGCGGCCACTTCCACGCGATACACCGTGTCGAATCCCGCCTTCTTATAAAGATCCACGGCGGTCTTATGCAAAACGCCGCGGAAGCGCTTTTCGAAAGATTCAAGGGTCGTGGTGTCGGACAAAGCGATCGGCCCCTCGAACCGGATGAAATCCAGGAACGTTTTCTCGCCGCCCCCGGGGAAAAGCGGGGCCTCGGCCACGCTCTTTGCCGGGTCGAGCTTGGGCAGGGCCTTGAGCTGGAAATTGATCAGCAGCTTGGTCATTTCCGGCGTCAGGCCGTCGATATCCGCCTTGCGAAACGCGATGAGCAAGTCGAGGGGTTGTTGGTCGCCCACGATGACGGCCGGGGTCATCAATGCCGGATAGAGGATCGCACCCGGAATGCCGGTCCACGGTTGCCGAAGGGTGTTCGGCGAAGTCAGGGCCACGGGCAGCCCGTCCTTCGGGTGCGGCAGGGGATAAGCCCACACCAGATCGTAGAGGAGGGCTTTCATCCCCGCATCGTGGCTCCGGATTCGACGGCCGGGGAATGCCGGTCCGCGGGGCGGGGCGGGGACGCGGGGCGATTGATGCTGGCCACGGCGGCGCGCCGGGCGAGGGGTCCCGGCAGGAGCGCCGCCCGGCGCCTCACGCTTCTTCCCATGCTTCCTTGTCCAATTCTGGAAAGGTCACCTTGCAGGTGCCCGGTTCGATCCCGTCGACGCGCGCGAACCCCTTTTCATCCAAGGTGCCGGAGGCCACCGTTTCCCCATCCGGAAGGGTGATCTCGTACGGCTGTCCCGGAACCGGCTTGTCGTCTTCGTCCACCATCTCGATCTCGATCCAGCTCTTCTTCTTTTCCTTCTCCTCCTTCGTCTCCGGCGGCTTGTACGGTTTGACCTTCACCGAACCGTACTTGCCGCTCTTGGTCTCCAAATCCGTCGCCTTGATCTTGTCCACCTCCCCGGGATCCGCCTTGTCGGCCTCCAAGGCCTCCGCCGGGTCGGTCGGGGCGACCGCTGTGCCCGCTTTCCCACTCTTCGGACTTGGCATAAGAATCTCCCTCAGTCTGCCGGCCCCGCCACGAAAGGGTTCCGGGAAAAGGGCACCTTCACCCACTCATGCCCGTCCCGGCAGAAACCGAACCGATGGAGTCCGATCGGGACCACCGGGCACGATGTCTGGTTCGCAGCCACGCTGTGACCGAAACTTACCGCCACGGGTCCGGCCATTGCAATCGCAGGGTTCCATCCACCTCCGTTCCCGCCGTCCGCGACCGGCCGTTTGCGATCCGGCGGCGGAGGGGCGACGACGGGCTTCATGGACCGATGTCCTCCACGAATTGGGTCCATACGCGGGAGGCGCGGACCTTTTTTATCTCGTCGTCCCGGAGCGATTCCGGGTGGTGGAGGAACGACTTTTCATTGAGGAAATACTGGGCCTTGGATTCTTCCAAGTTGAAGAATTGGCGCGCCAGGAGATAGGCCTCATCACACACCCGTCGGCCCGGGGTTGCCGACTCCGGGCGGATGGGACTGGGCGGCATGGGCACGGGACGGATGTCGGACAGGGCCCGCTCCAGACGGGCAAAAAGGCGTGTCCGAAGCGGGATCAGGTCTGCCACCGCGGTCCGCAGGAGCCACGTGGTTTGTTGGGGCGAGAGTTCGGTGGCAATTTCCAGGAGGGGCAACAAGGCGGTCTCCTCGAGGGCGCCCAGAAGGATCGTGGTCTTTTCCCCGGAAGCCTGGGCACGGGGATCGGACCAAAGATGGGCGGCGGACTTTGGGGATTCCCGGGACCCAGCGAGCAACTCCGCCGCCAGGGTCTCCAGCTTGCCGGAGTCGGTTTCGGGAATGGCGTCCAGTCGGCGTGCGAGTTCCTGATGGGTCATGGTCGGGTCTGGTTGAAGGTCGGAATCAGATCACCTGGTAACTCTGGTGCACATTGCGAAGGTCACGATTGGCGTGGGCGACGGCATAATCGAGGCTGGGCTTCCAAGACTGGAAGGCATTGTCCTCGGGATAGGTGAAGAGCCGGTGGATCCACCGTGCGTCGATGAAGGAATCCGACGTGCTGGTGCACCAGAAGGCGAAGCGATCATCCTCGGTGCGGGTCCAGCCACGGAGTTTGCGGAGCACGGGAAAATTATGAAGGAACGAGGAGCATCCGAAATGGCAAAGCACCCGGCATTGCAAGTCCGTCCCTCCGAGGTCGAGGGGCGCAGTGGCGGAATTCTGCCAATCCGCGTGCATCACGATGAAAGGTTCGCGACGACCGTTTTCAAAGTCGTGATAGGACCAGTACGTCTCATCAGGATCGCCCGTGACACTGAGGAGGCTGACAACCCGGGCGCTGGTGGCGGGACGGGAGGAAAGGGTGCGGAGCGGGACGCGACGGAGACTGGAATAGTGTCCCCGGATATCCGGGTGGCATTCGGCTCGCGGAGGGATGGGATCATCGCCGGAGACCGGGTCGGCGAAGTAACCGTGTTCCAGGATTTCCGAAAGCGGGACGGCAAGGAACGGGAAGCCGAAGCGGAAAATGCCATCCGGGCAGGTGCCGGGATCCGCCGAGGTGCCGTTCCCCCATTGATTGCCCGGGGTCGGGTCGTCGCCGAAACAGGGACCGCGCCCGAAGCGCGCATGACCGTTATAGATGACATGGGCGCCCGCGGTCTCCAAGGCGGCCTTATAGTCGGGCTTGGTGGTGACAAACCGGACGGTGAAATTCACTCGCTGCGGGAGCGAGGCGAAGGTGATGGTGCCATCGGAAGCCACATTCACATCCGCGCCGAGTTTGTCCTGCAGGTAATCGGGTATGATCAGGGTCTTGTCCGGGACACCCCGGGCGGCATTGGCGGCCCGCATCTGATCCTTATGAAATTCGATTCCCTCCGCGACAATCAGGAGGCGTTCCTCGAAGGCGGGAACGAGGGTGTTGAACGTGGTGGCATCGGCCACCTGTCGGGCGATGGCGCGCAGGTCGGCCGGGGGTGGCGTGGAGGAAGGGTCGGCCATGGGGACTTTCCCGGTCAGGAACCGTGACGCTCAAGGAGTTTCTGGCGCGTCGCGTCGTCGGGCGCGGCGGTCTCGGCGAGTTTCATGGAGCGTTGGAAACAATTCATCGCGGCGCGGGTGGCCGGGCTGAAGGTGCCATCCACGGGACGGCAATTGAACCCGAGGTTGACCAACCGCTGTTGCAACCCGGAGACGGTGGTCACGGGATTCAACTGGCCCAGCGTGAATTCATAGAGGTCGAGGACCTTGCCGGCGGAATCGGTGAGCGTGAACTGGGCGCATTGGGCGTCCGGGGGGATGCTGACATCGACCCGGCCCTCACCACTGGTTTCACCCGAGGACAACACGCCATCAACCTTAAGCTTGTAAGGCAGGTTCTTGCGGGGTTTGCCGGCGGCATCCAGGAAGCGGAGATGGAGTTTGGCGGGGATCCCCTTCCTTTTGAACCGATGCCGGTTTTCAACGGCGGCGTCGACCTTCTTGAGGACTTTGTCAGGGATGACGACCACGTCCCCGGCGCAGAGGACGTTGGGATCCTTGCGAAGATTCTTCAGGTCGGCGTTGTCGGGCGCATCCCACAGGGTCTGCCAGGAGAAGCCGCGTCGGTGGGCGATGGACGAGAGGCAGTCATTGTCCTGGACCACATAGGAATCGGGCATCGGGACCCCCTGGATTAGTTGATCATCACCCTGCCGCCCTTGGGCGTCAGCATGCCGTCGCCCTTCACGGTTGTCATCGGGCTCCTGGCCGGTCGATTTCCTTGGGTGGGGTCCATGCTGAAGTGGGTTCACCGATGTCAGGGACGGGGCCTGATCAACTTCAGTTTCGCCTCGATGACCGCGCGGGTGCGGGGTTCGAGCGCGATCTTGTGATAGGCATCGAGGGCATGGTCCCCGATTTCAACGAGCAACTCCTTGGCCTCCTTCGACGCGGTGGCAGGGTCGGGGGGGCTGGGATTCGTGCAATCCACGTACCACTCGTCGGGGCGATAGTCGAAAAGGGCCTCGACCAGCACCGGCTTGAACCGGGGTTCCAGGGTGCTGATCACCATGCGACGGCACACCTTGAGCAGCGGGACATCCAATCGGTGACGGAGAATGGGATCCCGCATCCAGACGATCTTCTCGTCCGGATCCATGAGCGGATCGACGAGTTTCTTCTCCAGCAAATCGACGGCGGGTTCCGATCCGTTGTCGCACAGGACGTCCATGACCACATGCCGCCAGGTCGAATCGGGATGGGAATGCGAATCCCAGTATTGGACGGCCTTGGGTGGTGCGGGCCGGACGGCGACCAACGCGCGGACGAGGAGTTCCTGACGGGGTTCCAACGCGATGAACGGCGCCTCGGTGGTGAGGGAGACCAACCCCGCGTGCGCAGCCGCCGGCTTGGGATTGTCCATGAGGGTCCGGAGTACCTTGGCCAGGCGAAGACGCAGTGGGGGCTGGTTATAATCGTCAGCGGAATCGAGGCGGTTGAGGAACTCTTCGCTGGAAAGGAAAGTGACGAGGGTGTGGATGTCCGCCGACTGATCACTGGCCGCAAATTCCGCGGCCGTCCGGACCAGTTCTTTCTTGTCGGTGGAAGACTTGAGGATGAGGGGATCTTTGGGCATGGGCCTCGGGTATCTCAGATGGGGGGGAGTACACCGCAAAGCGGGTGGGCACGGATGCACTTGGCCTGGACGAGGTCAAAATCCTGCGAGCGGGCGTAGCCATAGCACATGACATTCTCCAGCCACGGATAACCGGTGCCCGTGGAATCATTGATGCCGTCCGCCGAGGCGGGAGCCCCGCCGTTGGCGCCGTTTCCCCGATGCCGGAGTCCGATGACATGGCCGATTTCATGGGCGACGGTCTGCGGCCAGTCGGGGTCGGTGGCAGTCGGCGCATAGTCGGGGATGACGAGCCCGAACATCCGGGTGAAATAATCCGCGGGCGCGTGACGGGCCGTGCGGAAGGCGATGTCCCCGGCGCTGGTGCCGCGGGTGGATCCGGGCATGGACTTCATGGTGACGGTCCCGGAGGGGCTTTGGGGGGGGATTCCGCAGGGCGTGACCCAGGAGGAAGAGGGTGACCCCGTGTCGGTGACATCGGCACCCGAAAGCCCCGGGCGATCCGTGGCAGTGCCGGCCGCCCCGGCATTCTTGTTACTTTTGACCCACACGATGTTCATGACATTCGCCCGGGAATTGATGCGGGAGCAGGCCGGCGGGGTGGTGGTGTTGACGCCCAGTGTGAATTGGTTCTGCACCGTGTTCGTGAAGATTCCCGGATGCGCGCTCATGACGGCCCCCTCCGAGCCGGTGATGTCGCTGTCAGGCACCAGGAGGATCCCCGCGTGGTACATGAGGATGTTGGCGAGATCCATGTGGGACTGCACATGGTCAGCCGTGCATTTGGGGATGGAGGCGGCGGTGCTGCCCCGCAGGATGGTGCAGCGGTAAGGCAACCGTTTGATACCGCCAACGAAGGCCCGGAAAGTGCAGAGCAACGGCCCGGTGGCGTCCTTCCAACGGCATTCAATGACCGCCTCGGCGTCGGCATCCGTGGGCGCGCCGGTTCCGCGCACGTAAACCATGATCCCGGTGTTGCCCAGGTGGAAGGCACAGGGACCGGATTTGATTTTCCAGAAGAAGAATGACGGATCGAGATCGCCCGGTTCCATGAAGGTGATGGCGACTTTCGCAATCTTGGAAAGGAGATCGGGATCGGAGGCGGAGAGGTGCGGGATGAGCGCCGGGTTGGCCAGGGAGTTCAGCGGCGGCGAGCCGGTGAGCGGCACCGCCTTGGCGAAGATGGTGTCCGCGCCGGGCGCCACATGGGCATCGGCGGCGGGCCGTGACCAAAGGGTTCCGGGAGTCGGGGGCGGGACGACCGGATGAATCTCGACCCGGGGGGTGACGTTGTCGCCCGACACAGTGCTGAAAGTGGTGGCCCCAGCGGCCTGTCGGCTGACGACGGCGGTCCCCAGGCCGCCGGTCGCGGCGGAGGCGGTTATCTCCTCGATGGCGACATCAACAAACGCGGTATAATATTGTTTGTCGGACGAAAACCATCCGCCCTTGATGACGGGGGAAGTGAGGGCTTTGTCGGTGTATTCCGTCCGGAAGGGATAGCGGAGGACGAGTTTGACCTCGCCGAGTTCGTCATGGCCGATGATGTCCTCATCGATGATGGACATCTTGCAGACGACCTCCCCATTGGTGGGTTTGCCCGAGACATCGACCACGACCGAATATTTGTCCTGGGGAAGCTTGAAACTGGAACCCTCGCTGGCGGCGTATTCAATGCTGGGATCGCCGACGGGGATGCCATCGGCGGACGTGGTGAGGTGCCAATCCCCATCACCCCAAATGTCCCCGGAGTTTTTGACAAAGATCTTGGTGAAGGAGACGCGGATTTTTTTGACAGGCATGGTCGGCTCCGAGGGTCAGGTTCAATGGGAATCAGTTGCCGTGGGCGTCCTTGAGCTTGTCCCGGGTGGCATCGTTGATCTTTCCATCGACGGTGAGTTCCTTGGCCTCCTGGAACTTTCTCAGCGCGGCCTCGAGATCGGGGGTGATGTCGTCGCCGGCTTCCGCACAGAAGAAACCCAGATTCTTGAGACGCTTGCGAACGCCCGTGGTGGTGCTGATGGGATCCATGTGGCCGAGGGCCAGGGGGATGACCTCCTCGTCGCTCTGGCCACGGTTGAGATAGATCCTTCCCTGTTGCGCTTCCGGTGGCAGGGAAACGTTGATCCTGCCATCCCCATCCGTGGTACCGGTCGTCACGACGCCATCGATGTCCAGTTGGTAAGGGACATTCGCCCGGGGTTCGTACTCCGGATGGTAAGGCTCATAGGGAGGATCCTCGGCGACCGAGTCATCCCCGGGTTTGGCGTTGGAGGGCTTGGGATCCTTCTTTTTAAGCTTGGTGAGGCGGAGACGGAGTTTTGCCGGAACCCCCTTGAGCACGAACTTATGACGGGCATCGGAGGCACGGGACTCCAGTTTCTCCTCCTTTTCCGGGATGGCGACCGGATCGTCGGGCATGAGGACGTTGGGGTCCTTGCGGTCGGATTTCAGCTGGGCGTTGTCCGCGTGGTCCCAAAGGGTCTGCCAGAAGAATCCGTTTTCCTTGGCGATGCTGGAGATGCATTCGCCTTGGCGGACGAGATGGGTGGTGCTGGGCATCTGGGAAATCCTTCAGGTGGCTCGGAGCCGATCTTTTCGCGGTATCAGGCGGGCTTCCATGCATCCTTATCCAATTCCGGGAAGGTGATCTTGCAGGTGCCCGGCTCGAAGCCGTCCACCCGCGCCCGGCCTTTGTCGTCCAAGGTTCCCTCGGCGACGGATTCGCCATCCGGCAACACGATCTTATACCGCATTCCCGACACCGGTTGGCTCTCCTCGTCCACCATTTCGATTTCGATCCAGCTTTTCTTCTTCTCCTTCTCCTCCTTGGTCTCGGGCGGCTTGAACGGCTTCATTTTCACCGAGTCGTACTTCCCGCTCTTGGTTTGCAACTGCCCGGCCTTGATCTCCTCCACCTCCCCGGGATCCCCCTTGTCGGCCTCCACCGCTTCCGCGGGATCGGCGGGTGCGACGGCGGTGCCCGCTTTTCCACTCTTGGCACTGGGCATGTTGGTTCCCTCTCAGTTGATCATCACCACTCCGCCCTTGAGCGTGAGCATGCCGTCGCCCTTGACCGTGGTCATGGGACTCTTCAGATCCGCGGTGGCCGATGATTGCATGGTCAACGGGGCGCTGGCCTTCAGATCCATGGTCGCACCCGACTCCACCTTGACCGTGCCGCCGGTCTTGATCTCGATCCCATCGGCGGCCAGGACGATATGGGATCCCCCCACTTTGATCGTCACGTTGGTCATGCCTTCGATCACGATGTTGTCCGCCTTCAGGTAGTAGTCATTGGTCGTCTGCTCCGAATGGTTCTTCTTGAACACCTCGATCACGTCCCCCTTCACCGTCAGCGACAGGCTCTCCCCCACCTCCTTGGCCTCCTTGCCCACCACCTTCAGATGCCGGTCCTTCCCGATCTTCTCCATGTGGTCGGCCTTGACCGTCTCGCTGCGGTTGTTCTCGACCAACTCGACCTGATCCTTTTTGACGATCAGATGCCGGTTGTTGCCGATCCACTCAAAGGTGTCGTTCTTGATCCGCACGTCCTGGTTCTTCTCCCCATGGATGAAGACCTGTTCCTGCCCCTTTTTGTCCTCGAACCGGATCTCATTGAACCCCGCCCCGCCTTTGCTGGAATTTGATTTCAGCGTGGATTTTGTCTTTTCGGCCGGCAGATCATAGGGGGGCATCGCCACCTCGTTATAGACGCGGCCGGTGATGATGGGGCGGTCCGGATCCCCTTCCAGAAACTCGACAATCACCTCCTGGCCGATGCGGGGCGTGTGGATGGAACCCCATTTCTTGCCGGCCCACTCACTGGAAACGCGGATCCAGCACGAACTGTTTTCGTCGGCCTTCGAGTACCGGTCCCAGTGAAAGATCACTTTCACCCGGCCGTACTTGTCGACGTGGATTTCCTCGCCATCGGGTCCGACCACCGCAGCCGTCTGAGGCCCTTGGATGATGGGTTTGGGGGTCGCACGGGACGGCCGGTATTGGCGTGCGGCGGGAATGGCCGTGAATTCACACCGGTACGGGGTACCGCCGCCGGCGGCGCCCGTGACGTAGGAGGATTGGTCAAACCGATGGTGGATCCCGGTGATCAGATACTTGGCATTCTGGTCGTTTCTCGGATGGTCGGTGAGCTCGAAAGTGTTGCCGGCTGCCAACCCCAACGGGTCCCCTTCCCCCCGGAAAGTGTCCTGGGCCGCACCCAATTCCTCGATGCGCACCCGGGCATAGGTCTCCCCATCGGCGACCGTGTCATACTCACCGGGGAAATCGAAGATCTCCCAATCGTGGCCCTTGATGGCATCGGGGAAATGGGCGCCCGCCTGGAGATCGGCGCGCGGTTTGGTGAAATTATATTCCGTGTGAACGTAACTTGCCGACTGGATCTGTTGCTCGGTGATCCAATTCCGGACGCACTCGCGGGTGTTGCCGCCGTCATCCACCGGGTGCCAGGCGACCTCCCCATAACCCTCCGCCGGCCCATGGGCCGAGGGGGAATCGGCAAGGGTCATGATGTGGGCGCTGTCGGTGTGGGTGAAAAAGTAGGTGATTCCCTCCTGCTCCAGCAGGCGGTTCACAAAGTTGAAGTCGGTCTCCCGGTACTGGACACAGTATTCCCAAGTCCGGTAGGTGCGGCTCAGCTTGAGTTTGTAATCGGTGAAACCACGGCGGCGAAAAACATCCTCAACAATGTCGACGACGGTTTTCTCCTGATAAATCCGGCAATCGCTGGTGCGGGTCAGCAACCAGAGCCAGGGCACGATCTCGGCTTGGTACCGCCCACCCCCACCGTCGCCGGGAACCTGCAGGAACCGGGAAACGATGCCGTGGAAATAGCGGGTGCCCTTCTTGCCGAGATTCAAACCGATGCCCACCGGTTTCCCAATGTAGCCTGCGAAATTGATGGCCGGATTGGTGCTGGAGAGCTCGGCCAGGTAGCGGAAGGGACGCGACAATTGCTCATCGCCGGTGAACCCACGCAATACCAGCACGTCGTCCGCCATGGTGGTATGGATGGCGGCCAGGCGATTTCCTTGGGTCGGGTCCATGAAGATTGGGACCGATTACAACCGGAAGCCCGGGATTTGCAATGGCGGGATTTTGCCCCGGTTCAACGGGGGCGCATCTTGGCACTGCCCCCAAGGATGCCATCAGGACGGCTCGGGTGGAACCTCGCCCTCCCGATTCGAAATGCCCACAGGCCTGGTCTGTTTTGGT
>JANYCC010000383.1 GCA_025360495.1 Verrucomicrobiota bacterium
CCCTGCGCGAGTTGGAGGGGGAGATGATCGAGGCGGCCAACGGACTGGAATTTGAAAAGGCGGCGTTGTTGCGGGACCAGATCAAGGAACTCAAAACCCGGCTCGGCGGCGTTGAGATGAAACATCCGGGTGCGGGCGGACGGGCGCGGCACGACGGCGCGGCAGCCTCGGGGCGCACGAAGTATGGTGGAAAGGGACGTCGTGGGGCGCGGTGATCGGGTCTTGGGAGGGCGGGTTTTCCTTCCGCCGCATCCGGTCGGCATTACTTGGCCGGCTTGGTGGCGGGTTGCTCGGTGAAGGTCCGGACCAGCCGATCCAACAGCGCGAAGAAGATCTCGACAGCGAAACCGGCCAGAAACGCCAGGGCCAGCGGAGTCAGCGAGGTGAGGATCTTGGCCGTGCCCGTGCCACTGGTCTGGATCGGCATGAACCACCCGATGGCCACCCCGGCGATGCAACCCAGGAAGATCCGGACCACGGAATTCTCCTCCCCTTCCCGGTAGGAATGCGCGGTGACCTGTTCGCTCAGGCGGCGGACGACGAAGACCATTGCCCCGACCCAGCCGTAAAGGAGCGGCAGCAGATAATTGTTCAGGAAATCGAGCAGCAATTTGGCCTGGGTCCGGGTCTTGGCAAAATCCTCAAGGATGACCGGGCGGACCAACTCATCTGCGATATTCGGCCCCGGCGTTCGTGGCGGGTTGTTTCCGGCGTCCGGGGTCGGTGTCCCGGGTTGGGTCGCGTCGCCGACGGCATCCCGGCCTGGGGTCGATGTCGACTCGGTTTCGTGGTGGAGGCCATTGACGGTCTCATACTTGAAGCCCGCCACAACCAGCAACCCTGCGACCGGCTTCACCCAGCCGAGCAGCATGCTCTGCTCACAGAGGAATTCGTTCTTCGCCAACTTCCGTTGATCGTTGGGGTCGGCCAGAACCGGCTCTGCGTTCGACGGGGGCGCCGTCGGGACGGGCTTCGCTGCGTCCGGCTTGGTCGCCGGAACCTCGGGTTCGGGCGAAATGCCATAAAGGCCCAAATAATGCCTCCGCGCACCAGCCAGGTTGTTATAGAGGCTCAGCCCGACCGCCGTGTAAGCCTGGCATAACACCAGAAGGATCACCGAAAGCAACATGACCCGGCCTTGGAGATCCAATTTCCGTTCCCCGGGTGAACGGTCGCCCTCCGGGGTGCCCATCGTGTCGCGCAGGCTTTCGGCGGTGACCGGGCGGGCCTTTGCAATCAACCAACTGAGCGCCTCATAGAATGCGATCTGTTGGTCCGCGCCGATGGCCGGCGCCGGATTCTTTTCAATATTTGCCCTCAGGACCGCCAGCCTTTTCAGGACGGTGGCGGCATTCAGTTGCTTGGTCGGCGATTCGGTATCCGAGAAATCCAGCAAGCCCCGCTTCTCCAGATGGGCCAGCAATAGTTCCCCATCCTTCAGGTGCTCGTCGAGCGGGCCTTTTGGTGAACATTTCCGCCCTTCTGGGAAATGCACGTGGTCGGGCGGCAGAAATAATATCCACCACGCCGCGAGCACACAGACGGCCCCGAGGATGCCGAGGATCGAAACGACATTGATCGAACCTGACTCCGGTCCGGTTTGATGGGAGCGCAGGATCCACCAGAGGGCGCCCAAGGCAGTTCCGGTCACGCTGACCCACGCGAAGTAAAGATCCAACCTGCCTCCCTCTCGGTTGGAGGGGTTCATCAGCCATCGGGACCTGTTGGCGTACACATTTGTCACTTGTTGCCGGGCGTCTTCCAACCAACACTCCGGGTCTCAATTCCCCCTATGAACACGCAGATCCTGCTGTCCCTGCCTTTCCTTATCACCTTGGCGACCTTGGCCGCCGACTTGCCGAAAATCCCCGAAGGGCCGATCGCCAAGAAGCAGGAACTCCTGTTCTCCGATGACTTCGAAGGGGCCGAACCCGCCAAGGTGTGGCACATGGTCGTCCCGACTTTCATCGTGGAAAAGGGCACGCTCAAGGGCACGCAAACCCGCGACCAGAACGTCCCCGCAGCCGACGGCAAGCCCGCCATCAGCGCCCATGCCGCAGTGCACGGCCTCGAAATCCCCACCAAGGACAGCGTCGTCGAGGTCAAGGTCCGTTTCGAGGGTGCCACGATGATCGATGTCGAGTTCGACGATCGGAAATACACGGGGTCCCATTACGGACATCTTTGTCGCGCCCAAATCCGGCTCAACGGCGTCACCCTCATCGACGAGCGCGACGGGAACATGCGCAATGACATCTATGAAATGAGCAAGGACCCCACCAAGAAAGCGGAACGGGCGAAACTCCTCGTCGGCCGTCAGGTGACCTATCCCGCCCAGTTGGAAACCGGGAAATGGTATGTGCTCGTCGTCGAGACCGTTGGGGACACGATGCGCGTCACCCTCGACGGCAAGCCCGCCGGCTTCCTCAGGTCCTCCGGCATCGCCCACGCCACCAAGTCCAAGATCGAACTCGGGGTGGGCGGAAAGGATGGCTACTTCGACGATATCAAAGTTTGGAACGCGGTGCCGGCCGCGCCGTGATCGTCGGCAAAAATCTCAGACCGCACCGGGCTCCGGGGCCCGGATCTCATTCAGGGATCCAGCTTCCCCTGGCTCGCCGTCGGTGCGGTCCAGCTGATCTCGTTGTGGGGGCTGTTATCGTTGTTCCACTTCGGCCGCCACAGACTGTCCTTCGTCGGATCAATCGTCTTGTCACGCAGGGCACTCTCCGCATGGGCATCGGTGAAGAGCAAATCGGTCTTGCGATTGTGGCGGTTGGAAGGCCATTGGTCCATTTGGGTCGGGTCCAGGTTCGCCTCCCAGCTGCCTCCGGTTTTCAACCCGCGACTGTCGGCCAGCATGATCATGTCACTCGGGGACTTGATCATCGCGTCGGTCACGTTGCCCTGGAAAAACCCGCCGTCGATATCCCCGCCGAGTCCCAACTGTGGCTTGGCCTGCAGGTTCACGCCCCAGTCATTGTAGGCCATCGAAAACCGTGAATTCGGGGTCACCACCCATGGGTCCCGTTTTCCATCGAGCCCGGTCCCACCGAGGGTCTTGTTGACGTTGGTGTCCCAAGCCGCCTCCCGGAGTGCGGCCGGGCAACTGAACACCTGACGATTGGTCCCCATGGATCCCATGAGGCGCGTCATCCACACATAGCAACCATAGGTGGCTGAATAATCGCCCGGGAAAGCGCCCCGGTTGTCAGTGATGTAAAGGGCGGTGGCGATCCCCACCTGCCGGAGATTGTTGATGCAAGCCGTCTGTTTCGCCTTCGATTTCGCTTTCGCGAGCGCGGGCAGGAGCATTCCCGCCAGGATCGCGATGATGGCAATGACCACCAACAACTCGATCAGGGTGAACGCCCTTCGAATCGTCGGGACGGAAGCGGATGGGGAAGATTTCATACCAAGGATCGATCGGAAGTTGGTCCCGGACGGGCCAACATTCAAGGGGGTATTTGCCGGGGATTCCCCTCACACCCCGCTACGGCCGATGGTGTCCGCCAGTTCCTCGGCCGGATAAGTCCAGATCTCGGCGAGGGTGGGATGATAATGGGGCAGGGCGGCCAGCTCGGAAGCCGTCATCCGGCGGGCGATCGCGACCACGATTTCATGGATCAGTTCGCCGGCCTGCGGCCCCACGCACGCGCCCCCCAACAGTTCGCCCGTCACCGGGTCCGCGAGCAGTTTCACGAAGCCGTCGCAGCTGCCGAGGATCTGGGATTTGCCATGGTCGTTGAACGGGTAACTCGCCGCGGTATAAGCCCGTCCACGACGACGCGCCTCGTTCTCACTCAGGCCCACCACCGCCACCGAAGGGTCCGTGAACACCACCGTGAGCAAGAGCCGGTCATCCATCGATGGCGGTGCCCTGGGTCGGAGCAATGCTGTGGCCCCGACCTCGCCCTGCTGCACCGCCAGATGGACGATCTCATTCGGTCCGCAGCAATCCCCGGCCGCCACAATGTGCGCCGCGTCGGTGCGCTGGTGCAGGTCGGTGCGGATGTGTCCCGACGGGAGCAATCCGACACCGGCGAGTTCCAAGCCGAGTTCCCGGGTGAAAGGGCGCCGGCCGAGCCCGTGGAAGATCTCGTCGGCAGACACGGTTTCGGTGCGGTCACCCTGCCGGAAAGTGACCTGTTTCAGGCCGCCTTCCTTGCGGGCACCGGTCAGTTCGGTGCCGGTGTGGATCGTGATTCCTTCCCGACGCAGGGCGGTTTCGAGTTCCAGCGCCACATCGAAATCGGTGCCGCGGAGCAGTTGGACGCTGCGTTGGACCAGGGTGACCCGGGTGCCGAACCGGGCGAAGAACTGGGCGAATTCCAGACCCACGGCACCGCCTCCGAGCATGATCAGGCTCGTGGGCAGTTCCCGCAGTTGCACGGCGTCGTCGCTGGTGATGAAGCCCGTCTCCACGAGTCCGGGCAACGGGACCGGCGCGGTCTCACTGCCGGTGGCGATCACGAAGTGCCGTGCGGTCAGGGTGCGGCCGTCGTCGAGCGCGAGCGTGTGCGGATCGGTGAAACGGGCGCGGGCACGGATGAACGTGAAAGGGCCGTCCTCGAGTTGGCGCCGGCGGTAAGCGGCGAACTCCTCGATCAGGTTGTCCTTCTGCGCATAAAGGACTTTGGGATCGAGGGTGACGGGTCCGGTGGTGATGCCCCAGGCGGCGGCGTCGTCGATGGCATGACGGAGTTCGGCGGCATGGAGCAGGGCCTTGGTCGGCATGCAGCCGCGGAGGATGCAAAGTCCGCCGACCTCGCGTCCCCCTTCGAGGACCGCGACATGCCAACCTGCGGCGGCAAGGGTCCGCGCCGCGGCATATCCGGCGGATCCCGCACCGATCACCGCGGCGTCAAAGTCGAGGGACGACATCGGCGCATTCTCCGGGATCACGGCTTCCGGGGCAACTTGCGCGTGCATCCGGTGGGCCACCGCAGCATCCTGACGGCATGAGTGACCTTATCTGTCCGCGCAGCCCGAAGGAGATCATGGCGGGCTGGGCTTATCTGCCGCGGTTGGTCGACAAGATCCGCCTGCATCTGGCGGGCCGTCTGCATGCCGATTACCAGCCCAACTTCCTCGACAAGGGTTTCGACAAACTGTGGTTTGATCGTTCCGGCGTGAAGTCCGAGGACCTGGTGGCCGTGGTGAAGGCGTCGATCACGGATGGCGAGGTCTGCGACTGGGTGCTCCGCAATGTGAAGAAATCCGATGCGGACAAGGCATCGCACCGGGACTTCCTATTCAACCGGGGTCGGGAGGATGACGCCGCGATCCGCGAGCGGTTGAAGTTGCGGAAGCAGGAGGCCGGATTGGCTCACCGGGACGACCTCCAGACCTTCGTGGATTTCATCGACGCGGATGAGAAGCGGTCGTGATCGGGGCGGGGGGGAAGATCGAAGATCGGAGATCGGGGTTCGGAGATCGGGGTTCGGAGATCGAAGATAGATCGCCCCACGGATCCTGTGTGACGTGACACGTAATACGTAATACGTAACACGTAACACGTATCACGTTTCACGTTTCACGTTTCACGTGACCCGTTTCACCGCGCATACAGCTTGGCGACCTGGTCGGCGTAGCCGTTATAGGGGAGTGTCGGGATGCGGCGCCCGGTGGCGAGGTCGCGTTCCGTGGCCTGGCTCCAGCGCGGGTGGGGCACGGCGGGATTCACATTGGATTCGAAGGGATATTCATTCGGGGCGAGTGATTCCCAGAGCGTGGACGGTTGGTCCTTCACCAATTCGATCTTCACGATGCTCTTGATGGATTTATACCCATATTTCCACGGCACGACGATCCGGATCGGGGCGCCGTCCTGCTTGGGCAGCGGCTTGCCATAAAGGCCGGTGGCGACAAGGACCAGCGGGTGCATGGCCTCCTCGATCCGAAGCCCCTCCGTATAAGGCCATGGGTAGTCCGGGAGACGCGCGATGCCGGGCATTTCATCGGGCCGGAGAGCGGTCTGGAAACGGACGAAGCGGGCGGACGACTTGGGTTCGACCTTTTCCAGCAGGCGCGCGAGCGGGAATCCGGTCCAAGGCACGACCATCGACCAGGCCTCGACACAGCGGAACCGGTAGACCCGTTCCTCGAGGGGGAATTGCGGAAGGAGTTCGCGGAGATCGACCGTCATCGGTTTTTCACAGAGCCCGCCGATCCAGAGGGTCCACGGATCGGTGTGGAAACGGTCGACCAGTTTGTGCACCCGGTCCTTGGTGGTGCTGAATTCGTAGAAATTGTTGTAGGTGGTCGCGTCGGTCTCCGGCGTGAGCGTCAGGGTGGGATTGAACTCGGGGTTGCGTTTGGCGGGATAAAGAGCCGGTCCGGCGGCGGTGGCCGGAGCGGGCGGGGTGGCCGCGGCCCCGAGGTGGGCGAGCAGGCCGGCGCCGACGAATCCGAGTTGCCGCAGGAACTCCCGGCGGTGCGCGTGGACCGATGGCGGGGTGATCGGGCGACCGGGCAGGCTGAACGCGGGACGGCGGGGCACGCTGAACATAGGGGGGAAAGTGGCGCGAGTCCGGCGGCATGCCACGAAAAAAATAACCGGCTTGCCCCCGGATTCGCTGTGCCTACCGTGCCCGGTCTTTGGCAGCAACGAAAACGCACGCATGAGCAACCTCACCGATCTTCCCGGGGACCGATTCACCCTGCCTTATACCGATCGTTTCGAAAGCCGGCACACGGGGCCCGATTCGGCGGAGCAGTCGGAGATGCTCAGCCTGCTCGGTTTCGCGACCCTGGACGCCCTGACCGACGTCGCCGTGCCCGCCGGGATCCGGTTGCCCCGGCCGCTCGAACTTCCGGCGGCCATTTCGGAGTTCGAGGCCCTGCAGCGGTTGCGCGTCATCGCGTCCCAAAACCAGGTGTTCCGGTCGTTCATCGGGATGGGTTACCACGACACCGTGACCCCGCCGGTGATCCAGCGGAACATCCTGGAGAACCCGGGTTGGTACACGCCCTATACGCCCTACCAGGCGGAGGTGTCCCAAGGCCGGTTGGAGGGGTTGCTGAATTTCCAGACGCTGGTGTGCGATCTCACCGGCCTGGCGATCGCCAATGCGTCCCTGCTGGACGAGGCGACCGCCTGTGCGGAGGCGATGATGCTGTGCCATCGGGTCAGCGCGGCCGCGGCAGGACCCGGTCCGGAGCGCCATGTCTTCTTCGTCGCCGCGGATTGTCATCCGCAGAATCTGGACCTGGTGCGGACCCGGGCGGAGGCCTTGGGAATCCAGGTGGTGACTGGGGACTGGCGGACGGCGGCCTTCGGTCCGGAAGTTTTCGGGGCGTTGGTCCAATACCCGGCGACGGATGGAACGGTGGCGGATTACCGGGCCTTCACCGTGGCGGCGCATGCGGCGGGGGTGTTGGTGGTGGTGGCGGCCGACCTGCTGGCCCTGACGATCCTGACGGCCCCGGGCGAATTCGGCGCGGACGTGGCGGTGGGCAGCGCGCAGCGATTCGGCGTGCCCCTGGGCTACGGCGGGCCCCACGCGGCTTTCTTCGCGACCCGCGACACCTTGAAGCGGCAGATGCCCGGCCGGTTGGTCGGGGTCTCGAAGGATTCCCGGGGTCGGCCGGCACTGCGACTGGCGCTCGGGACCCGCGAGCAGCACATCCGCCGGGACAAGGCGACCTCGAACATCTGCACCGCGCAGGCGTTGTTGGCGAACATGGCGATGGCTTATGCCTGTTACCATGGGCCGGGCGGGTTGCGGGCGATCGCCGAACGGGTTCACCGGCTCACCGGCATGCTGGCGGCCGGGGTGCGTCGGTTGAAGCACGGCGTGGCCAACACGACCTTCTTCGACACTCTCACGGTTGATTTGAACGGCATCACGGCGGCCGAGGTGCACCGCCTCGCCGCTTCCCACCGCGTCAACCTGCGACCGCTGGGCACGGGACGGGTCGGGATCGCGTTGGACGAGGTGACATCGGTGGACGATGTGCGGTTGTTGCTGCAGATCCTGCAGGGGGATGTCCCGGTGTCCTTTGACTTGGGGGAACTGGAGGTGACGGCGGGGTTGCCGGAGGGCGTGGTGCGCACGTCGGCGTACCTGGCCAGCCCGGTGTTCAACCGTTACCACAGCGAAACCGAGTTGCTGCGTTACCTGCGGCGGTTGGAGGCCCGGGACCTCTCCCTCTGTCACAGCATGATCCCGCTGGGCAGCTGCACCATGAAACTCAATGCCACCGCGGAGATGTTCCCGCTGAGTTGGCCGGAATTTGCGCGGATCCACCCGTTCGCGCCGCTGGGTCAGACCCGCGGATACCGGCAATTGTTTGGGGAATTGGAACAATGGCTGGCGGAGATCACGGGATTCGCCGGGGTTTCGCTGCAGCCCAACGCGGGCTCCCAGGGCGAGTACGCGGGCCTGCTGGTGATCCGGGCGCACCACCGTGGCCGGGGCGACACCGGGCGCACGGTCTGCCTGATCCCGATGAGCGCGCATGGGACCAACCCCGCGAGCGCGGTGATGGCCGGATTCGAGGTGGTGCCGGTGGCGTGCGATGTCTCGGGCAACATCGACGTCGCGGACCTGCAGGTGAAGATTGACACGCACCGCGAACGGTTGGCGTGCCTGATGGTGACCTACCCGAGCACGCACGGGGTGTTCGAGACCGCGATCCAGGACATCTGCCGGCGGGTGCATGCGGCCGGCGGGCAGGTGTACATGGATGGCGCGAACCTCAATGCCATGGTGGGGCTCACCTCGCCCGGCGTGATCGGGGCCGATGTCTGCCACCTGAACCTGCACAAGACCTTCTGCATCCCCCACGGCGGGGGCGGGCCGGGGGTGGGCCCGATCGGCGTGGCGGAACACCTGGTGCCCTTCCTGCCCGGGCACCCGGTGGTCAACCTCGGCGGCGAGGACCCGATCGGGGCCGTGTCCGCGGCGCCCTGGGGAAGCGCCAGCATCTGCACGATCCCGTGGATGTATCTCGTGATGATGGGGGCGGACGGGCTGAGGCGGGCGAGCCAGGTCGCCATCCTCAACGCCAATTATATAGCCCGCCGGCTGGAACCCTGTTTCCCGACCTTATACCGGGGCCCGGGCGGGTTGGTGGCGCACGAGTGCATCCTCGACCTGCGGCCGTTCCCGTCGGTGACCGCGGAGGACGTGGCCAAGCGCCTCATGGATTATGGCTTCCACGCCCCGACCCTGAGCTGGCCGGTGGCGGGTACCCTGATGGTCGAACCGACGGAATCGGAGGCCCGGGCCGAGCTCGACCGGTTCGTGGAGGCGATGGTCGCGATCCACGCCGAGATCCAGGCGGTGGAGCGCGGGGCGGCCGACCCGCGGGACAACGTGCTGAAACGGGCCCCGCACACGGCGGACACGGTGGGGGCGGACCGGTGGGACCGCCCCTATACGCGGGAACAGGCGGCGTACCCGGTGGCGGGGTTGCGGGACTTCAAGTTCTGGCCGGCCGTGGGGCGGGTGGACAACGTTTTCGGCGACCGCAACCTGGTCTGCTCCTGCGCCGGGATGGAGGCCCATGCGCTGCCCGGCCGAGGGGGTTTTGAAAAACCTGATTGAACTGTAGTGGAAACCCTGACATGATTGGGTTTTGAAATCTTTCCTTGTCAGGTGGGATAACTTGACACAAGGTGTCCGGGCAAACCCGACAGGTGGCACGCTGGTCAGGAGTGCCGGGATCCGGTGGGTTGGGGCGCAAAGGGGGTCTTGATGGAGGTTGGGGCCGCCCGCGTTTCCAGACTTGCCCATGGGTCCTGGTGTCTGATCGGACGCCGGAAAGTCCTTCCGAGGGAATCAATGGCGGAAGGCGGGAGCAGCATTGGAGGACGCATCCGCAGCGGTGGCTCATCGCACCGCGGGGGCGTGCCCCGGTGATCCCTCCGGTCGGTGCCCAAAGGAGCGCATGACCTTGGTCAAATCGTACCGCAGCAGCGGCGCTTCCGCGTCCGTGTCGAAACCGCCGGCCCCCACCGGCGCACCGACTCGTCACGGCCTGTCACATCAACGCACCCAACGGATGCCCCGGTCGGGGCTCCGGGTCCGTCCCAAGCGGCCGGGTGAGGGGTGGAGGGGGCGCACTGCTGCGGTCGAGCCCAACCCACACACACATGAAAGCACCACTGTCCCGGCCCGCGGAGGCTATCCGCCGGGCCCTCCTCCACTGTCGTCCTGATCTCTGGGCGGCGCTGGCCGTCCTGTTGGCGTTCCTGGCCCCGGCGACCCGCGTCCGGGCGGACCAGCTGACTTACAGCACCACCAAGTCCATCACGGCGACCGACTGGACCAACACCGTCTCGTTGAACCGGTTTGACCCCGCCAACGGCACACTGCAGGGCGTCACCTGGATCCTGGCCTATTCGTTCAACAGCAATGCCCGCCTGGAAAACCTGGACGCGGTGGCCCGCGCCGGGGTCGTCCATGGCGCGAATGTGACCCTCACCGTCTGGAATTCGTCGTCGGCCGTCCTGGTCAGCGCCGCCAACGCGGTGAAGTTCACCAACAGCCTGGCCAAATATGACGGGGTGTCGGACTTCGCCGGCACCTCGGGGGTCTCCCTGGCCGCCCGGACCGTGAACGGCACGGTGAACACACCGGTCGCCGGGTCCCTGGCCTCCTATGTCGGCAATGGCCAGATGAGCCTGCCGGTCAACGCCCACGCCGCCGGTTTCGCCACCGGCCTCAGCACCTTCCTCCAACAGGTCTCCCCCAAGGCCGGTTTCACCCTGACCGTGGTCTATGACTACCTGCCGAAGCCGCTCGGGGCGTCGATCGGGGACACGGTCTGGAACGACCTCAACGGAAATGGCAGCCTGGATCCGGGCGAACCCGGGATCCCCGGTGTGACCGTCACCCTGCTCGATCACACTCTCGCGGCCGTCCCGGGTTATCTCCCGACGACGACCGATGCCTCCGGATATTATACGTTCACCGACGTGCCGGCGGGCGATTATGTGGTGGTGGTGGATCCGCCGGTCGGATTCGTGGCGACCTATGACGCGGACGGGGTCGGCGATGCCTCCTACTCGGTCAGCCTGAGCGTGGGTGCCGGGGACAACCGGGACGACATCGACTTCGGGCTCGCGCAACTGAGCAGCACCTTGGGAGACCGGGTGTGGCGGGATGACAACGGCAACGGCGTGCAGGATCTCGACGAGGTCGGGATCGAAGGCGTCACCGTGAGCCTGCTCGACGGTTCCGGTTCGACCGTGTTGGCGACGACGGTGACGGACAGTGGTGGTGGCTACGGATTCACCGGCCTGACCGCCGGGAGCTACCGGCTCAGCCTCAGCGGGATTCCCTCGGGTTATGTCGCGACCTCGGACCCGGACGGGGTGGCGACGCCCAATGTGGCGTTGATCGAACTGCCGGCGGGTGCGGCCATCGACACCGCGGACTTTGGTTATCAACCCCAAACATCGTCCGTGGCGGGTGTGATCTGGAAGGATAGCGACCGTGACGGCGTGGTGGACACGGCCGAAACCGGTCTTTCGGGGGTGGTGGTGAGCCTCTATGACACGACCGGCACGATCGTCCAGGCGACGGTCAACACCGACACGCAGGGTCATTATAACTTCGGTGGTCTGGCGGCCGGCCACCACGTGATCGTGGTGACCGCCCCCAGCGGTTACTGGACGACCTATGACACCGACGGGGTGGGAACACCGAACCAGTCGGAGGTGACCCTGGCACCGGCGTCGGCCCAGACCGGGATCAATTTCGGTTATTCCGGCGGCACGCTCGGGGACCGGGTGTGGAATGACCTGGACGGCAATGGCGTCCAGGACGCCGGCGAACCGGGTCTTCCCGGCGCCACGGTGACCCTGAACACGGGGGCGACGACCACGACGGACGCGAACGGTTATTATAGCTTCCCGGGTCTGCCGGTGGGCACCTATACCGTGACGGTCAGCGCACCGGCGGGTTGGGTCGCGACGGGTGATCCCGACGGCGTCAACACCCCGGGGGTCGCAGTGGCAACCCTGGTGGCCGGTGTGGACCGGGCGGACGTGGATTTCGGATATCAGGAACAGGACGCGCACGTGGGTGACCGGGTGTGGCGCGATGACAACTCCAACGGCATTCAGGACGGCGGCGAACCGGGCCTGGCCGGTGTCGTGGTGCAATTGCGCAACGCGGCCGGCACGACGGTGCTGGCGACCACCACCTCCGACTCCAACGGGTTCTATGGGTTCGGGAGCCTGGCCGCCGGGACTTATACGCTGGTGGCCACGCAACCGGCGCATTCCCTGCCGACGTTCGACCTCGACGGACCGTCGGTGCCCAACGTGGCCGTCGTGGTGCTGACTGCGGGACAGAGCCGCAATGACGCCGATTTCGGATACCTGCCGCTGGGCATGATCGGAAGCCTGGTGTGGCTGGATCTGGATGGCAATGGGGCGGCCGATCCGGGCGGATCCGAGCCGGGCCTCTCCGGCATCCCGGTGACCGCGAGCGGCACGGGCGGAACGTTCACCACCCTGACCGATGATTACGGGTTCTATGCCTTCACCGACCTGCCGCCCGGCACCTATACGGTGGGCGTGACGGTCCCGCCGGGACTCACGCCGACGTTTGACGCCGACGGGGTGGGCACGCCGAATGTGGCGGTGCTGGCGCTGCCCGCGGGCAGTGACCGTCTGGATGTCGATTTCGGATATGGTATCGCCAGCAACCTCTCTGACGGTCAGATCGGTGACCTGGTCTGGCTCGACGCCAATGGCAACGGCTATGTGGACGGCACGGAGGCGGGACTCGCGAATGTTTCCCTCAGCCTCCTCGACAGCAACAACGTGACCGTGGCGACGACCGTCACGGATGCGGGCGGCAACTACCTCTTCAGCGGGTTGGTGGCCGACACCTATACCGTGGTGGTGAATCCGCCGGGCGGCCTGACCGCAACCTATGACCTGGACGGGATTGCGTCCCTGAGCCGGTCCACGGTGACGATCGAGAATGGCGAGCAGCGCTTCGACCTGGACTTTGGTTACCGGGTCACGCCGCCACTGCTCGCGCAGATCGCCGGGGTGGTTTGGAACGATTCCGATGGCAACGGCTCGGCCAACAACGGCGAGGCCGGCCTGGCCGGGTTGGGTGTCCTGCTGGCCAATGCCGGTGGCACCGTTGCAACGGCCGTGACCGATGTGTCCGGGGCGTACCTGTTCCCCAACATCCCGGCCGGTTCCTATACGGTGTCGGTCGCGCCGCCCACCTATTGGGGCGCGACCTACGACCTGGACGGCATCGGGACCCCGAACGCGGCCTCGCTTTCGGTGGTCGCAGGGCAGCATCGTGCGGGTGTCGATTTCGGTTACCAATACGCACCGCCTCCGGGGGCGATCGGTGACCGGGTCTGGAACGATGCCAATGGCGACGGCGTGCAGGATGCCGGCGAGGCCGGCGTGGCGGGCGTGCCGGTGGCCCTTTACGCCGCGGACGGTTCGCTGCTGGCGAACGTGACCACGGACGCCGGGGGTTACTATGGCTTCCAGAGCGTGCCGAGCGGCACCTATACCGTCCTCATCGTCGCCCCGCAGTACTGGGATGCGACCCACGACCTGGACGGCGGCGTGACCCCCAACGAAAGCATCGTCGCCGTGTCCATCGGACAGGAGCGGTCGGACGTGGATTTCGGCCTCCATTACAACCCGCCCCCGGCACTGATCGGTGACCGGGTGTGGAATGACGCGAACAGCAACGGCATACAGGATGCGGGCGAAACGGGCCTGGCAAACGTCGCCGTGACCTTGCTGGATGGGGCGAGCAACGTGGTGGCGACCGCGATCACCGACCCGCAGGGCAGATATGAGTTCCCCGGACTTTCCACCGGCGGATACTCCGTGAGCATCGTCGCACCCCAATATTATATCCCGTCCTATGACCTGGACGGCATCTCGACGACCAACACGGCCTCACTGAGTGTCGCGATCGGCGAGACCAACCGGCTCGTCGACTTCGGTCTCGTGTACGCCCCGCCGTTGGGAAGCATCGGCGACCGGGTCTGGATCGACGTCAACAGCAATGGGATCCTGGACGCGGGTGAGCTCGGGATGACCAACGTGTTGGTGACGCTGGCCGACGGGGCGAATGGCGTCCTCGCGACGGCCACCACCGACGCCAACGGCCGCTACCGATTCACCGGGCTCTCGGCGAAAACCTACCAGGTGACGGTCAGTGCCCCGACCAACGCCAAACCGACATTCGACTTGGATGGGACGACCACCCCGAATACCGCCACGGTGGCGCTGGCGATCGGCGAGGACCGGACCGACGTGGATTTCGGTTATGTCCTGCCGGTGGCACCCCTGCTGGGATCGATCGGCGATCAATTGTGGAGCGACCTCAACAACAACGGCGTGAAGGACGGCACGGAGCCGGGCCTGACGAACGTGGTGGTGACGCTGCACGACGGGGCCAACCAAGTGGTGGCGACGGCCACGACTGACGCCGCCGGCAAATACCTCTTCACCGGTCTGCCCGCCGATACCTATACGGTGACGGTCGTGCCGCCGGCGAATTACTTCGCCTCCTACGACCTCGACGGCGTGGTCACCCCCAACTCGGCCACGTTGCTCCTGGTGGCGGGCGACAATCGGACCGACGTCGACTTCGGTTATATTTTCATCGCGCCCGATCCGATGACGGGTGCGATCGGCGACCTGGTCTGGTCGGACACGAACGGCAATGGCATCCGTGAGGGGAGTGAGCCCGGGTTGGCCGGCGTGGGGGTCGAGTTGCGCAACTCGGCCAACGCGGTGATCGCGACCCTCACGACCTCGCCGACCGGCGGATACCAGTTCACCGGCCTGGGCGCGGGAAGTTATACCGTCGTGGTGGTGCCGCCGGCGAATTATACGCCGACCTCCGACCGTGACGGGATTGCGACCGCGAACCGTGCAGTGGTGGCGCTGGGTGCGGGCCAGGTGGTCCATGACGCCAACTTCGGCTACATGCCGCCGCAATTGGCGACCATTGGCGACCGCGTCTGGATTGACGCGAACGGCAATGGAGTGCAGGACGCTGCAGAGGTTGGGATGACCAACCTGCCCGTGGTGCTCTTCAACTCGGGCGGCACGGCGGTCCTGACCAACTACACCGGGGCGAACGGAGGTTATGCCTTCAGCAACCTGACGGTGGGCACTTATAAGGTGGTCGTGACGCCCCCGGCCAATTTCGGGCCGACCTACGATGCCGACGGCATCGGCACCCCCAACAACACCACCGTGACGGTGACTTGGGGCGAGGCACGGTTGGATATCGACTTCGGTTACGCGGTGATCCCGGGGACCGGCAAGATCGGCGACCTGGTCTGGGTCGACGCCAACTCGAACGGGGTCCGTGATTCGGGTGAATCCGGCCTGCCGAACTCCACGGTCCGGCTTTACGACAACCAGTCGGGCGTCCTTCTGGGGACCAAGGTGACGGATTCGAACGGTGCCTATCTTTTCACCGGGCTCGGCAGCGGCACCTATCTGGTGACGGTGTCCCCGCCGACCGGCTACACACCCACCTACGACCTTGACGGCCTCGCCACACCGAACCGCGTGGTGGTGACGCTGGGTTCGGGTCAGGGTCGGACTGACCTGGACTTCGGGTATATGATCACGCCGTTGGGCAATGCGACCGGGAGTTCCCCGGGTTATTGGTCCAAGAAGGGACTGCCGTTGGTGACACCGGGCGATCTCGTGGTGCTGAGCGCCCTGAGATTGGTCGACGACAACGGTGCCGAAGCCGATTTCGTCAACCCGACGACGGGTGCCTTCGGGGGTGCCTACAGCGCAAATGTGGCGACGGCGCGCGCCGCTTTTGGCGTGTACGAAGCCAAGGGGACTGCGATCAACATGGCCTCCCAACTCTCGCGGCAACTCGCGGCGTTCGTCCTGGACATGCGCTTCGGGGAATTCCCGTCCACGACCTTGATGGACTGTTCCGCGGTGGCGGGGGGCAAGATCACGGCTGCCGATCTCGTTGCCCTGGCGGACAGCGCCTTGAGGGCCAATGCCTATACGCCGACCGGGAACGCCAACCGTGCCTATCAGGAGATCCTCAAAAACGCGCTCCAGACCGGTTACACGACCTACGGAATGAATTGATTCCGATCATGACGAGGCGGTCTTCGGACTGACTCCTTGCAGGGGGCGCATCCACGGTGGGTGCGCCCCTTTTTTTTGCGGGAGTCCGGCTTTGCGACCGGGGTGGACGGGAATGGGTCGAATCCATAAAACTGCCCCATGTTCAAGTCCCGTCCTCTCGCCTTTGCGGCAGTTGCCACACTCCTGGCCTTCCGGGCGTTGGCGGCTGATTGGCCCCAATTCCTTGGGCCTGCGCGCGACGGATCAGTCGACGGACGGGTGGAACCGTGGCCGGAATCCGGTCCGAAAACCCTTTGGAAAGTCCGGGTCGGCGCCGGTTTCAGTGCCCCGGTCGTGGCTGACGGGCGGGTGCTCCTTCATCATCGTCAGGGCGACCAGGAGATTCTCCAGGCGTTCGCCGTGGACACCGGAAAGCCGCTTTGGAGTGCCGCCCAACCGACAACGTATCGGGATGACTTCGGCTTCGACGAAGGTCCGCGCGCGACTCCGGCCGTGGCGGGTGGCATTGTTTATACTTTCGGAGCTGCCGGTCGCTTGTCCGCGGTCCAACTCTCCGATGGAAAGCCGCTTTGGAACCGCCCGATCGGTTCTGAATTGCACGCGGACAAAGGTTTCTTCGGTTTCGCGTCCTCGCCGCTGGTCTGGAGCAACCGGGTGATCGTTCAATTGGGCGGGCGTCCCGGCGCGGGCATCGTGGCCGTGGATGTCGCCGACGGGCAGGTCCTGTGGAAGGCGACCGATGACGAGGCCGGCTATGCGTCACCGGTGGTCGCGGGCGTGGGCGGCGCCACCCGGCTGGTGGTCTTCAATCGTGCGGGATTGGTCCTGTTGGATCCGGAATCGGGTCGCGAGGCGGCACGTCAACCGTGGCGGTCCCGGCAAGGCGCATCGGTGAACGCTGCGACGCCGTTGGTGTTGCCGGAGGGGATATTTGTCACGGCGAGTTATGGCACCGGGGCGGCGCTCTGGCGGGCCGGGGAGAACCTTGCCTTGACCAAGGTGTGGTCCGACGACGACCGGATTTCGGCGCACTTCACAACGCCGGTCGCGTGGCATGGGTTCCTGTTCGGGTTCCACGGCCGGCAGGAGGAGGGCCAGGAATTCCGGTGCATCGAAGTGGCCACCGGACGGCTGCGCTGGACCGTCCCAGGTTTCGGGGCCGGATCGGTGCTGCGGGTCGGGGATTCGCTGCTGGTATTGCGTGAGGATGGGGAACTGCTGTCGGGTGCCGCCTCCGATAAGAAATGGGATGTCGTATCGCGGGCGCAGGTGTTGGGCACGGGCACGCGGGCGCTGGCGGCCTGGTCCGACGGGCGCTGGTTCGGACGCGACAAGAACCAATTGGTCGCCGTGGAGATGCTGCCGCGGCGGTAGGCAGTCGGGATCCCAGTTCGGAGTCCCGGGATTCAGCCGGCCGGGATATTCGCCAACACTCTGCCCCCCCGGGGACGCACCACTGCCTCGGGTCGGTGGGAGACAAAGGACCTGTCCCTTTGTCAGGACGGAGGCTTGCGGGGATCCGTCTGGCGTAACTCAGCCCGGGCACTTCGGACGCTTTGCCGGCAGCAGCCCGGGACTCCCAACGTTGAACCCGGTCGGCCCTCGCGGTCGGGAAAATGCGGAGTTCGTGCGGTCAGGTCTCCGCGGGGAGGCACGCCAGCAGGTTTTCGGCGGCGGTTGACAGGCGCCCCGGTTGCCAGGCCACAAACAGGTTGGCGGACACGGGTTCCGCCAACGGCCGGAACACCACATCGGGATGAGGCAACGCCTGCAACGGTTCGGGAAGGAGCGCGACTCCGCATCCCGCCGCGACCAAGCCCAGGATGGTGTGGCCGCGCGCGGCGCTCGGGAGGGTCTTGGGTCGGAACCCGGCCTCGTGACAGGCGGCCTGCACAAAACGCGAGGCCCCGGGATAATTGCGCTCCGAGATGACGATGAAGCACTCGTTCCGGAGGAGGGACAGAGACAGCTTCCGGCGGCGCGACATCGGGTGCTGACGGGGCAGGGCCACCACAAAGGCGCAGGTCCCGATCCGCCGCTTGGATAAACCCGCACCATCCGCCTCGTCGGCGAATCCGATGAATCCGAGGTCGAGCCGACCCGCGCCAAGGGCCTCGGCTTGTTCCGTGGCGGTCTGGTCGAAGAGGTTGACCGCGACCTCGGGGAATTGCGGTCGGAAGCGTTTTATAACTGCCGGAACGACGGTGTGGAACAGGCCCCAGACATAACCGACATCCAGATGGGTGGCGGCCGCATGGTCGGATTCCCGGGCGGCGGCGACGGCTTTTTCGCCATGAAGGAGGATGGCCCGGGCTTCGATGAGGAAAGTGGTCCCGGCCGGGGTCAGGCGCACGCCCTGACGATTGCGTTCGAGAAGTTGCACTCCGATCTCGGCCTCCAGTTGGCGGATCTGCCGGCTCAGCGCGGGTTGCGCCACCCGGAGTTGCCGCGCCGCCCGGGTGAAATTCAATGCCTCCGCGACGCCGACAAAATAGCGCAGGTGCCGTAATTCCACGTCCTCACCATACCGAACGGGCATCACGGTGCGAACCATGAAGTATTGGCCGGACCGCCCGGCCCGACCTCACGATGGCCGATATGAATTGGGATCCCAGTTTCGCCCGACGCACCACTTTCTTCCAACGCAACCCCATCCGGGAACTTCTTCGGCTCAGTGTACGGTCGGACATGATCTCCTTTGCGGGCGGGTTGCCGGCGCCCGAGCTGTTTCCCCTGGCCGCGGTCCGGGTGGCCGCGGCGGCGGTGTTGGCGGATCACGGGACGGCGGCGTTGCAGTACGGGGAGACCGGGGGGGTCGGCGAATTGCGCGATTGGGTGGCGGCCCGATTCTCACGGCCCCATCTGCCGTTGGGGCGTCGTCATGTGCTGATCGTGAGCGGGGCGCAGCAGGGATTGGATCTGTTGGGTCGTGTTCTGCTGGATGAGGGGGACGAGGTGGTCGTGGAGAGCCCGACTTACCTCGCCTTGTTGTCGGCGTGGCGTCCGTGGGGCGTGCGCTATCTGCCGGTGCGTTCCGATGGGGAGGGCCTGTGCCTGGACGCGCTGGAACCGCTTCTGGCACGGCGGCCGAAGCTGGTTTATACCGTGCCCAATTTCCAAAACCCCACCGGAACGACCTTCGCAGCCGGGCGCCGGACAGGGTTGGCGATGGCCTTGGATCGGCATCGGGTCGGACTCATCGAGGACGATCCCTATGGTGAACTGCGCTTCGACGGGGTGGCCTTGCCGTCGGTGTTTGAATTGGCGGCCAAAACCGGCACGGGAGGTCGGCTCGAA
>JANYCC010000402.1 GCA_025360495.1 Verrucomicrobiota bacterium
CCTTCCCACGATGCCCAGATGCGCCCGATCTCTCAGGGGCGCCCGACCCTTCTTTGACGATCGGGTGGGCCGGCGATATTCTTCGTTCGGTTCCCCCATCCCCGACCATATCCAAGCATGCACGAATGGACTGCCGAGACCACGGATAACAGCTTACTCCGTGAATACTCGAGTGCCGGCGCCGAGGACGAATTCGCAGAGTTGGTTCGCCGCCGCCTGCCCATGGTTTACTCGACCATCCTTCGCCGGCTCGGACCGGATCCCTCCGGCGCCGAGGATGTCGCCCAGTCCGTGTTCATCGAGATGGCCCGGCAGGCCGGGAATCTGGCGAATCATCCGGCGCTGGCCGCCTGGCTTCACACGACGGCTTCCCGCATGGCCATGGATCACTCCCGCCGACAGCTTCGGCGACAACTCCGCGAGCAAACACTGATGCAATCCGAGGCAACTTCGCCCAGGCCCGAAATCGAATGGGCGAAACTGAAACCCGTTTTGGATGATGCCTTGTTGCAGCTTCCGGAAGGGGATCGCCATGCGGTCATCCTACGCTTTCTCGATCAACGGGATTTCAATTCCATCGGCGCCGAGCTCGGCCTCAGTCCGGACGCGGCCCGGATGCGGGTTTCTCGCGCCCTGGAAAAGCTCCGTACCAGTCTGGTTGCCCGCGGCATCCTACCGGGGGGAGTGGTTCTGGAATCCTTGCTGGCCCAACAGGCCACCGTCGCCATACCCACCGGCCTCGCCGCAACCATCAGTGCGGGGGTCCGGCAATTGTCGTTCGCCACCACCATCTCTCCCGCCGCCACCTGGACTGCCCGCAAGCTGGCCTTGGCGGCTGTCGTCGCGTTGGTCGGGGGAGGAGGCGCCCTGATGGTCGGACTCAGAACCCATTGGCAACCCCCGTCCCTCACCCCGGCGGTCGGCGTCGCCGCGCGCGATGCCAACGCCAGGATCAATCAAAGGTCGCGGCCGCGATGGATTCCCCGGGCCAAATCCTTTCCGGTGACGCCGGCGTCCATCGACCCGCTGATCTCCGAGGCGCTCGGATATCTCCGTTCCGCCCTTTTCGATATGAACCTCGAAATGGACGCGCGGATTCGCTTGCTTGAACAATCTGCGGGTATGCTGGTGGGGCACGAGGAGGCGGTCATCCCTGTGTTTCGGGAAGCCTTCAACTCCCCGGAGCACGAAACCGTGGTCATGGCGATCGAGGGCATCGCCCGTTTCGGGAAGACGATTCCCAACGAATTTGCCGGCGAACTCATGGCCCTGCTGGAGAATCCCGACTACCCAAAAGAGGCCGGACTGATTGCCAATCGGCTCGTGTTCTCGATGACGGTTGGGGATTCGCCCGTCGCGGTCCTACTGGCACTCCTGCAGCGAAGACCGGATCTTCACGAGCAGGTTGAGTACCTCTTGCAGCCGGCCATCGGGAGTCGCCCACGGAGCCTGGCGGAAAACCACGAGCTTCTGGAGACGCTGGCCCGCGAGGCCAACGGCGACGTCCAGGCGGCTGCACTGAAAGTTCTCGGGGAAATACCGCCGGCCCCCGCTCCGCCCAAGCCGGAACAGGCACAAAAGATCGTCACCCAGTTGCAATCACCCTCCGGCAAACGCCGATGGGACGGGTTGTTGGCGATCCATCTCCTCGCCGGGAGCACGCCGGAAATCCGACAGACGCTGGCCGGCATGATGTCGGACGATCCGCTACCGGCGAACCGGATCGAGGCCCGCCTCGCCCTGATGCAGAAGGCCCCGGACGATCCCGCGCTGGCATCCCTTCCGGATTCGGGTAACGGGCAACCCGCGGGTGATTTTCAGGGAAGGTTGGATCGCAATGAGATCCCCGTGGGCGGGATGCTCAACGCCTTGGTAAATCGGCCCGAGGACGCCCCGGTGGTGTGTCGTGCCATCGCCCAAGTGTCCGAGAGCTATTGGATGGAACATGTCGAAGAAAAGATCCAGGCGTACTCCATCCTGAGCTCGTTGCATCGTTATCCGGATGCGCGGGTCTACGAGGCTGCCGCCGACGCTTTGGGAGCCTTCAACCATGCGCCGCGGCAATATTATACCGTGGAGGAACTGAAGCCCTTTTTCGAAGCCATGGAATCCTCGCTCACGCCCGGCGAATACGCGATTGCCATGCGTGACAATGATTTTGAAGGGACTTGGAAGACTTACGGATATAGACAACCGGAACCCATCCACCTCCGGACCGGGCAGATCCAGATGCTCCTGGTGGGACCGTCGTTCCAGAATTGGCCGGCGTACGAACAGATGCTGAAGGCGATGAAAGGCATCGATCCCGCTTTCGAGCCGCCGGCCCGGTAGGCAAGGGTGTACGCCATCCAAGGCAATGACCCCTTTGCCTTTCCTCGACAGCGCTGGCTCTTGGTCCGGACTTCATCGAAGGGTGTGCAGGGTGATCCCGCCGAC
This sequence comes from Verrucomicrobiota bacterium, assembly GCA_025360495.1. GTDB lineage: Bacteria > Verrucomicrobiota > Verrucomicrobiia > Limisphaerales > UBA9464 > UBA6176. Next base: position 2,437 of record JANYCC010000402.1, read on the forward strand.
CAACGGCGCCTCGCCTTCCTTCGCAAGGCCCAAGGTGCGCGGTCCGGCGCTGGGAAAGAGGAGCTCGGTCACCACCGTCTCGCCGTCCTGCGCAAAAACCTCCATGGAGGAGGTGTCCACGATCAGGCGCAGGATAACCCTCCCCCCGGTGATCCGGAGCGGGGCCTCGTGTCGGGCGGCGAATTTCGCGTGGAAGTCCATTTTACCGGAATGCGTGCGATCCACGATGAGGCGAGCCCGGGCTCCATCGACCACGATGGCGGTGGATTCCTCCGGGCCGGTCTGGAGCCGGAGGGTAAAGGTGGATCGGGCGTTTATTCCCGCGAAGACCAGTTCCATGTCGAGCTGTGGTGGGAGGCCTTTCTGTTCGAGCAACCACTCGGCGGCGGCTGCAAACGTGCCGCCAGGAAATCTAAGAGGCGTTGCTCCCCGCAGTGTCAGCATCTCGTCGACAGGTTTTTGGACGAGTCGCAGTCCATCCGCGGTGCGACGGAGCGACAGTTCACGGGGGATGGTCATGGCGCTGCGCCACGGCGAAGTGGGCACATCCTGCGCGTATTGCCAGTTGCTCATCCAACCCAGCCAGATCCGGCGGCCGTCGGACTTCGGGATGTCGCTCCAGGTGACGCCGGCATAAAAATCCGCCCCGTGATCCGCCCACCGCGGGGCGGCCGCGACACCCGGCGTTGGCGCCGGTGGATCCACAACGAAACGGGAGCCGTCAAAGTCACCGATGAAATATTGGCAGCCCGAACCGCCCGCCGGTCCGCCGGGATTGAGGTTCACGATCAGCACCCACTTCTCCCCACCGCCTTCAACGGAAAGCGGAAACAAATCGGGACACTCCCAGAGCCCGTCCACCGCGCCCGAGGGTCCGAACTCGCCGACGTACCGCCATCCCTTGAGATTGGTCGACGCATAGAAATGTACTTTCTTCTCGGCAGCCAGGGCGACGGTCATCAACCAACGCGAGGAGGCCTGATGCCAAAAAACCTTGGGATCGCGGAAGTCCGCCATCTTCACGTCGAGCACGGGGTTCCCGGGATATTTCGTCCAAGTGCGACCCCGGTCGGTGCTGAACGCAATGCGCTGGTCCTGCCGGCCCTCGCGATGCCCGGTATAAATGGCGACCAAAGGCGGCTTGCCGTCTTTGCCAAAACCGCTCGTGTTCTGCCAATCGACCACGGCGCTGCCGGAAAAGATCATGATGCCGTCCTCCTCCGGCAGCGCGAGGGGCAGGTGTTCCCAATGCACCAGATCGCGACTCACGGCATGGCCCCAGCTCATGTGACCCCATTTGTCGCCAAAGGGATTGAACTGGTAGAACAAATGATATTCGCCCTCGTAATACACCATTCCGTTCGGGTCGTTCATCCAGTTCCTGGCGGGCGTGAAGTGGAATTGCGGTCGCCAGGGTTCCGGCGTGGATTGGACGGCCTGGGCATCGAGCCTGCCAACGAAAGCGCCGCAGGCCAGGGTGAAGAGGAGGCGGGAAACGAGGAAGAGTCTCATGGGAGCAGTGGCGGTGGGTTGGCGAAAAGCCAGGATCATTCTTCAGCCCGGCTCGCGGGGTTGGGGCCGGGCGATCGGAACGTCAGAAACGGGGCCCGAAGTTGCTCCGGCAACTCGGGTGTGGCACCGGGTCGGGAGCAGACGAATGCAGCCACTTCGGCCGCACGTCGATGGACCAGGTCGAGCGGCCAGCCGGCCAGCAACCCGAGCGCCATCGCCGCGGTGAAGGAATCGCCCGCGCCCACGGTATCCACGACGTTCGTGGGCAGCCCGGGATGCTCCGACCAGCGGCCTTCGGAATACAGCAGGCTGCCCTGCTCTCCCCGCGTATAGGCGACGACCCGCAGGCCGAACCGACGGGCCAGCCCGGCAACCTGCGCGGGAGGGTCCCCCTGCAGACCGAACATTTCGACCAATCGCGGCAATTCCGCTTCGTTCACTTTGAGCACGTTGGCCAGACCGAGGGATTCGCGGATCAGGTCGGGCGTGTGGAAATCCTGACGCAGATTGATGTCAAAGATTCGCAGGGCTTCCGCCGGCACGAGTTTGAGCAGGTTGGGGATCGACTGATGCGAGATGCGACCGCGTTGCGCCAGTGTGCCGAAGCACACGGCATTCGCAGTGGCCATTGCCAATCGGCCCGGTGTTTCGCCCACAATGCGGTCCCAAGCCACGTCCTCGTGGATGGTGAACCGGGCCTGTCCGTCGGATGCGATCCCGACGGTGACGGTTCCCGTGGGCGCGGCCGGGTCCTCCTCCACGCCTCCGGTATGGACACCGAACCGCGCCAATCGCCGGATGAGTTCACCGCCGGCCTCATCGCAGCCCACGCGGGAGACGAGACTCGCCTCTGCGCCGAGAGCCGCGGCGTGACAGGCGAAATTAGCCGGAGCACCGCCCATCTGCCGACCATCGGGCAGAAGGTCCCAAAGGATTTCCCCGATTCCGACCACCTTGAATCTCACCGGCGGCCCCCTTCCGGCGCGGTCCCGGGCTTCAACGCCCCTGCCGCCTCCCCGGCGTCACGACGGTGCGTGGCGTCAAGGCGATTCCCAATCTCCTCCAGGGGCACCCCTTTTGTTTCGGGCACCCTCATTTTCACCCAAACCAGTTGCAGAACCATCATCCCGCAAAAGAAGAGGAAGACATATCCGGGCGCGAAGGCTGCGACCATGCCCGGGAAAAAGGTCGTGAGCAGCGCGGCAAAGAGCCAGTGCGTGAAGCTTCCGAGCGTCTGTCCCTGGGCCCGATGCCGGTTTGGGAAGATCTCCGAGATGAAGACCCAGATGACCGCGCCCTGCCCGATGGCGTGGGCCGCGATGAACCCAAAGATGCAGACCGGCACGATGGCGACGTGCCCGGTGAAGAACGCCCATGCCGTGAGCCCCAGCGACAGGATATAGCCGAACGAACCGATGTAGAGCAGCGTCCGCCGGCCAAGACGGTCGATGAGCCATAATCCGACGAAGGTGAAGATCAGGTTGGTGACGCCGACGCCGACCGACTGAAGCAGGGCGGCCTTGGAGCCGAGTCCCGTCATCTCGAAAATCCGGGGCGCGAAGTAGAGGATGGCGTTGATGCCTGAGAGCTGGTTGAAAAAGGCGATGAGGAACGCCAGCGAAATGGGCACGCGCAGCCGGCGGGTCCAGAAGCGGCCGGCTTCCACCTTTTCCCGGGACCGGGCGATGATTTCTTGCGCCTCGGCTTCAAGTTCGGCAGGGGAGGCTCCGGGCTGAATGAGGCTCAACACGCGGATGCCGGCTTCGCGATCGCGTTTCTGACCGAGGAGCCAGCGCGGGCTTTCGGGAATGAGCAGGCACAGGACCGTGTAAACCACCGAGGGGACGGCCGCGACGCCCAGCATCCAGCGCCACGCGTCCGGACCGATGTCCCTGAGAAGGTAATTCGACAGGAAGGCGATGATGATTCCGAAGACGATATTGAACTGGAACAGTCCGCCCAGCCGACCCCGATGGGCCGGTGGCGCGATTTCCGCGATGTAGAGCGGCGCGGCCACGGTGGAGATGCCAATGCCGATGCCACCGATGATCCGCGCGACGATGAAGGCGTGGACGTTCCATGCACAGGCGCATCCGACTGCCGAGACAACATAGAGAATGCCGATCCAAAGCAGCGTGGCCTTGCGCCCGAAGCGGTCGGCCGGCCAGCCGCCCAGCAGCGAGCCAAGGACGGTTCCGTACAGCGCCGAGGCCATGGCGAATCCGTGCATCGCCGGGCTCAGGTTCCAAAGTGATTGAATGGTCTGCTCCGCCCCGGAGATGACCACCGTGTCGAATCCAAACAGAAATCCGGCCAGCGCTGATATGACCGCCCAAAGCAGGAGCCGGAAACCCAGGGCGGTTGGTTTGCCTGTGGTAAAAGTTGTGTTCGACGAAACGAGCGGCCCGGAGATCATGGGATGAGGAAGGGGCACCGCCGGAAAGCTTGTAAGGACAGATTTGACTAAGGCGCAGAAAATCAGTTAATACAGGTTCAAAACCTGTCAGGCATGGCTGAGAACCCAAAACATCGCGACGTCTCCCGCCAGTTGCGCGCCGACATCGCCGCGGGGCACCACGCGGCGGGCAGCCGGCTGCCGGGTGAACCGCAGTTGGTGAAGCGATTCGGCGTGTCGCGTCCGACGGTCGGCAGGGCGCTGTTGGATTTGCAGAAAGAGGGGTTGATTGAACGTCGCGCGGGGTCGGGAACGTATGTGAAAGGAGGGGCTCCCGGACTTGCGGCCTCCTCCACCCGGCAGTTGGGGCTGCTCATTCCCGGGCTGGACACCACCGAGATCTTCCAACTGATCTGCGGGGAATTGGCCAGTCTCGCCCGCGTCCATGAATACAGTCTGCTCTGGGGCGGTTCGACGCATCCGCGACAGGATACCGATGCCAGTCTTGGCCATGCGGAGGAACTGGTTCAGCAGTTCATCGAACGCAAGGTCAGCGGGGTCTTCTTCGCGCCGTACGAGCTCATGCCGGAACAGGAACAGGCCAACCTGCGACTGGCGGTAGGGTTGCGCCAGGCGGGCATTCCCGTCGTGATGCTCGACCGCGATGTGATGCCATTCCCGAAGCGCAGCGATTTCGATCTGGTGGGCTTGGACAACCTGGCCGGAGGGTACTTGCTCGCCGAGCACCTGATCAAACTGGGCTGCCGCCACCTGCGCTTTGTCACCCGACCCCGTTCCGCACCCACCGTGGAGGCGCGCATTGCAGGCGTCCGCGAGGCGTTGGTCCGGTATCGCCTGGAGGTTGATCCCGGGTGGGTCCTTATCGGGGATCCGGCGGACACGAAATTTGTGCGGCGGCTGACCGCGGACAGGACGGCGGACGCCATCATCTGCGCGAACGATGACACCGCCGCCCGCCTGCTGCGTTCCCTCGAAGCCGGCGGGGTGAAGGTTCCCCGCGACCTCCGGGTGGTCGGTTTCGATGACGCCAAGTATGCGACACTGGTTTCCCCCCCGCTCACCACCATTCATCAACCCTGCCGTGAAATCGCCGTGATTGCATTCCGCAC
>JANYCC010000404.1 GCA_025360495.1 Verrucomicrobiota bacterium
CCTTCCCACGATGCCCAGATGCGCCCCCCCTCACCCGCCGAAGTGCTCTTCCCGGCGCTGCTACTTTCCGTCCACGACCGCCTGCATCTCCTTCAAGCGCCCCGCCCATCCCAACGGCTCCCAACCATGCCCGGCCTGCGGATCGAACCAAATCCGCGCCTGCGCCGGCGGTTGCGCCCCGCGCAGGAAGTCGTCCAGGCGATGCACCGCGTTGTTAAGAAAGTATTCGTCCCTTTCCCCCACCCACACGTGAAGCTTGCCGCGGAGTTTCGGCCCCAGCGTCGGCCAATGGGCGGCCAGCAGCGGGACCAAGTCGTATCGACGCCACGCCGCCGCCACCTCCGGGTCAATCCGACCGGTCCGTGCGTCCCAAAGCGGCACCGGCAGACCCGTCGCCGAACGCGGCCCGAAGGTTGCATTCCATGCCCCCCATTGCCCACCGCCCCGGATATAGCTGTCGCCCAAACCCAGCACATTCTCGTGCTGCAACTCGTGTCGCACCGTGAAATCCACCTTTCCTGACGGCAGCCGGGCCGCCGCCCGCTCCCTGCCCTTCGCGTCCGCCAAGGCATTGGTGTCCCCGTAAATGTTGATCAATTCATAGTCTCGGAAATCCACGGGATCCGGGTATCCGCTCCAGCACCCACCGAACCGTTCCGGATAAAAAACCTGCAGGGCGAGCGACACCCATCCACCGGTGGATCCGCCGGTGGTGAAATGCGCCTGGGGTTCACTCCGTCCGCGGAATTCCCGTTCCACCTCGGGCAACACTTCCTCCATCAACGCCGCCCCATAGGGACCGTGGTTGTCGGAATCCACCTGGTACGGATCCCCCAACGGCCCGGCCCCATCGAGCGCCAACACGACCATCTGCGGGGTGTCCGAGGCCAGCCATTCCCGCCCGAAAGAAGCCCCGTCCCGGAACCATTTCCCAATCCGATCATAGCGTTCCCCGTATCCGCCAATCTGGACCACCACCGGATAACGTCGGGTGGGTTCGGTGGCGAAGGTCCGGGGCAACACCACGCCGACGCGGAGAAAAATATCGCGGCCCCAGAACGCCGAGAGCCTCGCCGAACGATATTTCCGGTACCGGGTGAGCCCGGCTTCCGGTGGGAGCACCTCGGCCGGCAGGGCGCCGGTCAGGGAGATCCGAACGGGGTCGGCCTGACGCGGATCCAGATGGATTTCGCGGGCTTCACCGAGCCAGTTGCCCGGGGCTTGGGGCATCCAAAGATCGCGATTGGTCATCCCCATCGCCTGGACCTTGTATCGACCCGCGGGCAACTCGCTCAAACTGCGCCACGGAAACAACGCCGCCTCCCGTCCGAGCACCACGGGTCCGGGCTTCCGATCCGGCCCCACGTCGATGCCCAGCACGGTGACTTCGCCCGCGCCGACCTCCCCCACCTGGGTCCAAGGTTCGGCCGGGCCCGGCGGGGCGACGACCACCAATATCCGTGACGGGTGGGATGGCCAACCCTGGCCGGGGGGCGGGGCGACTGAGAATTCAAGGCGTGCCGGGGAACCACCTGCAGACGCGGGCGCCACCGCCGGATTGGCCAGCGGCCGTGGCCAGAACAGAAACAATGCCAGTCCGGCCGGCATCCAGCGGCGATACATGCCGCGAGTTTGGCGGCTGCCGCCCAAAACGCGAGTCCGGTGCCCGCAGAAGCCTGGCATTGGGCGCATCTGAGCACCGTGGGGAGGCGGGTGGGAAAACCCGCCCCCCCGGAGCTGTCGCGACCGCCCTGGGAGGGCGGGTTTTCCTACCCGTCCCGCTTCTCCCAAGGCCCGGCTTCCCACGATGCCCAGATGCGCCCCCTGGCATTCTGCCTGCCGAAGCGCATTCCCCTGCGCCTCCACCCATCGGCAGGGATCAGAAGTCCACGACCTGCCCCAACACGGGCACAATCACCTCGGCGGCCGGCAACAGCGACCGGAGCACGACGGCAAAGGCCATCGACTGCGATTCCTCGCCGTGGATCACCGTCACCTTGCGCAACGGACCGCTGAGATGACGCACATAATCCGAAAGCTCCCCGCGGTCGGCGTGCCCGGAGAAGGCATCGACCGCGGCCACCTGCGCCCGCACCACATGGGGTTCGCCGAAGATGTTGACCGGGCTCTGGCCGGACCGGATCTGGGCACCCAACGTGTGGTCGGCGCAATAGCCGACAAAGAGGATCAGGTTGCGCGCGTTGCCCAGGTTGTTGGCCAGGTGATGCCGGATCCGACCCGCCTCGGCCATCCCGGACGCGCTGATGATGATCATCGGTTCCTGGAGGTCGTTCAGCTTCTTGGACTGCTCGACCTCGTGGATATAGGTCAGGTTTTCCATGCCAAACGGGTTCCGCAATTCCCGCATGAACCGGGATGTCTCCTCGTCAAAACACTCCGGGTGCAGCCGGAAAACCTCCGTCGCCCGCACGCTCAGGGGGCTGTCCACGTAGATCGGCACCCGCGGCATGCAATCGGTGTCCGACAACTGGTTCAACACATAAACCAATTGCTGGGTGCGACCCACCGAGAACGCCGGGATGATCACCTTCCCGCCCCGCCTCAAAGCCGTCGCGACCAACCGGCACAATTCCCCGCGCGAATCACCGGCTTCCTCATGGTCCCGCCCGCCGTAGGTGCTCTCAACCTGCAGAAAATCCACCTCCGACACCGGCTCGGGATCGCGCAGGATCTCCTGGTCCGGTCTTCCGACATCGCCGCTGAAAAGGAACCGAAACTTGCGTCCGCCCTCCTCCACGTCGAGGACGACCTGGGCCGAACCCAGGATGTGGCCGGCGTCCACGAAGGTCAGCGTCAGACCCTCGACCACCGACAGCGGGCGACCATAATTGAGGCCGACAAATTGCCGGATCGCGAGTTCGGCGTCCGCGGAAGAATAAAGGGGTTCCACCGGCGGCAACCCCTTTTTTGCCCGGCGCTTGGACACGAAGATCGCGTCCGCCGCCTGCACTGCCGCCGAATCCTGGAGCATGATCGCCGCGAGATCGCGCGTGGCCAAAGTCGAATAGATGTTCCCCCGAAAGCCCCGCCGGCAGAGGTTGGGAAGATTGCCGCAATGATCAATGTGCGCGTGGCTCAGGATCACCGCGTCGAGGGACGCCGGATCAAAGGGGAAGGTGCGGTTGCGCTCGATGGAATCATTGCGGTGTCCTTGGAAAAGACCGCATTCCAGGAGGATCTTCCGACCGTTGACCTCGACCAGGTACATGGAACCCGTCGTGGTTCGGGTCGCCCCGAGGTAGTGGACGCGCATGGGCGACCCTGTGCCGTCGCAGCGCCGATTCCAAGCCGTGTTTGCTCAAGGATAACCCCCGGAGGGCTCTCACGGCAAACCCACACCGCGGGCCGCCCGGAACAACCGATACCAATCCTCCCGCCCCAGATCCAACGTCTCGGCTTCGCGCATCTCCACAATCCGCGCCGGGTTCACCGAACCCACGATGGGCACAATCCCCGCCGGATGCTGCAACAGCCACGCCAACGCGACCACACCCCGGCTCACACCCCGCGCCGCCGCCACCCCGTCCAGCGCCGTCCGGATCTGCCCGAACCGCACCAGTTCGTCCGGAGTCGCCCCCGTCAGGTCACCATCGCCCAGGACGCCACGACCCAGCGGACTCCACGCCATGGGCACGATCCCCTCGGTGAGGCATTGGTCGAGCGAGCCATCCTCCAACGCCGCCAGATGCCGCAGGCTGATCTCGATCTGGTGCACGACCAGCGGCAGGGGACACGCGCGTTGCAGGGCCGTGACCTGCGACGGACGGAAATTCGACACCCCGAACGCGCGGACCTTTCCGGCATCATATAATTGCACGAAGACCCCCGCCACTTCGGCCGGATCCATCAGGTAATCGGGCCGGTGCAGCATCAGGAGATCGAGCGTCTCCAACTGCAGGCGTCGCAACGAACCCTCCACCGACTCCAGCAGGTACGGCCCCGAAAAATCATAACGGTGCGGATCCCCGGGCGAGGGCGTGCCGGGTTTGCGGATGCCACATTTGCTCGCGATGAACAATCCCTCGCGCGTGCCGGGACGTTCCCGGAGGGCTTCCCCGAAGATCCTCTCGCATTCACCCCCGCCATAGATGTCGGCCAGGTCGAACAGCGTGTACCCGGCGTCCATCGCGGCATGGACGGCCCGGCGTCCGACCGCGTCTGCGGGACGGGCGGCGCCTTCGGAACCGGCGAGCCGCCAACAGCCATAAGCCAGGCCGCGCGGGATCGAACGAAGTGGTTTCATAATGGCAGTCCAAGGCGGGTTTATCCGTGGAATCCGCGTAATCCGTGGTTCATCTTCCCGGAGACTCGCCGTCGTCTTAGAAGCCCTTGTCGGTCACAGCCCCTTCGGATGCCGAGGTGACGGTGGCCGCGTACTTGGCGAGGACGCCGGAGGTATAATTCGGACGCGGCTGCTTCCAGCGGCGCAGGCGGGCCTCCAACTCCAAGGCGGGCACGCCCAGGGTGACGATGCGTTTCTCGGCATCGATCGTGATCGGGTCGCCGTTCTTGATCACCGCGATCGGACCGCCATCGAAGGCCTCCGGGGTCACATGGCCGATGACGAATCCATGGGAGCCGCCGCTGAACCGACCGTCGGTGATGAGCGCCACGTCCTTGCCCAATCCCTTGCCCATGATCGCGCTGGTCGGGGAAAGCATCTCGCGCATGCCGGGTCCGCCCTTGGGTCCCTCTTGGCGGATGATGATCACATGCCCTTTCTTCACCATGCCGTCCAGGATGCCGCGCAAGGCGTCCTCCTCGCGACCGAACACAATGGCGCGCCCCTCGAAACGCAGGCCTTCCTTGCCGGAAATCTTCCCGACCGCGCCGCCGGGACACAGGTTGCCGCGGAACACCACCAGATGGCTGTGGGACTTGATCGGGTTGTCGAAACCGCGGACCACGTCCTGACCCTTGGGGTATTGCGGTGCTTTGCGAAGGTTCTCCGCGAGCGTCTTTCCGGTCACCGTCAGTGCCCCGCCATGCATCAACCCCTCGTCCAGCAGCATCTTCATCAGCGGCACCGTGCCGCCGATCTCCACCAGCCGGGCCATGACGTATTTGCCGCTCGGCTTCAGGTCCGCCAGCACGGGCACGCGCTTCCCGACGCGGGTCCAGTCGTCGAGGGTCAGCTTGACCCCGGCACAATGGGCCATCGCGATCAGGTGCATCACCGCGTTGGTGGAACCGCCCAGGGCGATCACCAGCGTCATCGCATTTTCAAACGCCTCGCGGGTCATGATGTCGCGCGGACGGATGCCCCGGCGGATCAACTCCAGAACCGCCCGGCCCGCCGCCTCGCAATCCACGGTCTTGTCGTGCGACACCGCGGCTTGGGCGGAGGAATTCGGGAGGCTCATGCCCAGGGCCTCGATGGCGCTGGCCATGGTGTTGGCCGTGTACATGCCCCCGCAGGAACCCGCGCCCGGGACCGCCACCTCGGCAATCGCCTCGACCTCCGCGCCACTGCACGAACCCGCGGCATTCCGGCCGACCGCCTCGAAGATGTTCACCAGGTCGACATCCCGGCCCTCATGGGTTCCCGGCAGGATCGTGCCGCCATAGACGAAGATCGCCGGCCGGTTCAGGCGGCCCATCGCCATGATGCAGCCCGGCATGTTCTTGTCGCACCCGCCGATCGCCACCAACCCGTCGAACCCCTGGCAACCGACCACCGTCTCGATCGAATCCGCGATCACCTCCCGGCTCACCAGCGAATACTTCATCCCCTCCGTGCCCATCGAGATGCCGTCGGACACCGTGATGGTGTTGAAGACGATCGCCTTGCCACCGGCCTCCCCGATGCCCTGGGCCACCGACACGGCCAGTTGGTCGATGTGCATGTTGCACGGGGTGACCATCGACCAGGTGGACGCAACGCCGATCTGCGATTTCTTGAAATCCTGCTTTTGGAAACCGGTGGCGTAGAGCATGCCCCGGCTGGGGGCGCGTTCGACGCCGTCGACCACGGAGGACGACCACGCGCGGGCCAGGGACTTGCGGGCGGGCTTGGCTTTCATGTAAGGGGGGATTCTCCGTCACAGGGCGCGGTGGGCAAAAGCGAAATCTCGGGGCCGGCGCCGAATGGGAAGCTGAAGTCCCGTAGGCGCCGAGGTACGAGGCGGATTCCCCGTCCGGTAGCCGCCGAGGTACGAGGCGGATCCGAGCCGGTCCTGCGAGATCCGCCTCATGACTTCGTCGGCTACGGCCCCCGGGCTATGCCGAGGTACGAGGCGGAACCAACCCGGTCCCGCGAGATCCGGCTCAGGACTTCGTCGGCTACGGCCGGCCGGGACGGGCCTGGCATCCGGAAATCCGGCCACTTTTAGAACTAAGTCACTTGCCGACATTAGACTAATTTTAGATAAGGCAATTAGCCTTGGATCGGCACTTGGGGAAAAGGGGAGGATCGACCGCGTGGGCACCGATGATCCGGCTGGGCTGGGAAGGCTGCAGTTCCGTGTGCGCGTCATCCGTGCCATGCGTGGTTCCTTTTATGTAAGCGCCGCCGTGGCCTTTGTTTATAAACCGGTGATGATCTGAATTTATGGATGCCATTTCGAACCCCCGTCCCAAGTCCCGTCTGCCCCTGCTCGTGGCCGCGTCGATACCGGTGATCTCCGGTGCGGCGGCGACCGTGACCTTCAACATTGCCGGGACCGAGGGGGCCAGCACCTATTCGCAGACGGTGGGCGGCCGCATCAGGCGATCAAACCAAACGGCCTTCATGCCATGGGGGTCAGACAAAACACGGGGCAGCGGCCGGCGAGCGGATAGTGCCCGGCCGGACCCGGCACCAGGGAAAACTCGGCGCAAGCCCGCGCAATCTCGGTGGTCGATGCGAAATAATAGCGGGTGTCCCGGCCCCGATAGTTATCGATCGTGGCAATGATTTCGGGCGGACAGTCCAGTCTTTCCGCCAACGCCACGCGGTCCGGGAAGAGTCGGTCAAAAGCTTCCCAAGCCTCCGCCAGGCTCACGCTCCGGTCGCCGTCCTCCCCCGGCAGTGCCATCAAGAGCCGCAGCTTCAGTTCGTTGAAATTCCCCAACTTCCCTGACTGGACGGCTTCCACCAAGGCCCCCGGGGATTCCCTCCGTTCCGGCCAGCAGAAGTGTCGGAAAACAACGCGTCCCTCCGGCCGGAGGATCCGACGCAATTCGTGGCTCAACAACCGGACCTGTTCCCGGTCATTGAGGACCACCAGACCGCCATCGGACAGGACCAGGTCCTGGGTGGCGTCCCCGAACGGCATCCGCAGCCAATCCCCCAACACCGCCCTTCGACCCGGCCCATCGCCCGGCCACACGGCTTGGATCATCGATTCACTGGAATCGATCGCGGTCAGGGAGAAGGACGGGGCCCAATTGAAATCCGCGAATTCGGGTGTGACCCCCAGCATCACGACTTCCAAGGGACGCTGCGGGATTCCCGGTCGCAACGAGGACAGCCATGCGGTTCGCAGCCGTTGCAAATCCTCCGGGCTGGGTCGCAACGGAGGGCCCAGCAGGCTCCATTGCCGGGCCAGGCCTTCCCACGGCCGGCCTTGGGAGTGGAGGCTATCTGACCGTGCGATGAAGGACGGGTCCGACATCAGCCAGAAACGGGTTTCCGGGGTGCTGCCACTCAGGTGGTTTAGCAGTGGGCCCATTCCAAATCACGCCGGAAAAAGAGCGGGGCTCCCCGGGAGGCGCATCTGGGCATCGTGGGAAGCCGGACCATGGGAGAAGCGGGGCGGGTAGGAAAACCCGCCCTCCCAGCGCGGTCGCGACAGCTCCGGGGCGGCGGGTTTTCCCACCCGTCTTCCCACGATGCCCAGATGCGCCCCTCCCCGGGTCGGGCGAGGTTCCACCCGAGCCGATCCGACGCCCCTCCCGCCCCTTACGCCAACTTTCGCGCCAGCACCAGGAACTGCTCCCGCGACACCTGCTCCGCCCGCTCGGTGGGGGAAACGCCCGCGAGAGCGAAGGCATCGTCCACATCCGCCCGCGCCCAGCGTTCCGCCAGGAGTTTGCGCAGCATCTTGCGGCGCTGGCCAAACCCTGTTTTCACCACCGCCACAAAAGTCGCCGCCTCTTCCGGCGTGATCCCCCCGTCCTCCCGCCGACGCAGCACGACACATGCGGAGTCCACGTCCGGGGCCGGAAAAAAGCAGTCGCGCGGCACCTTGAACCAATCTTCAACGCCATACTTCAACCCCAATAACAGCGTCAGCACGCCATAATCGGCAGTGCCCTTGCCCGAGGCGATCCGCTGCACCACCTCCAGTTGCAAGGTCGCCACCATCAGGTCCGGCGGCACCGGTGCCTGCGCCAGTTCCACGAGGAGCGGCGAGGCGACCGAATACGGGAGGTTCGCCACCAACCGCCAGCCACCCCAGTCGCGCGGATTCTCCCGCAACCAATCCAACGCGTCCGCCTCCACCAATTCCAACCCCGCGTCCGTCGCAAACCGCTCGCGACACACCTGCGCCAACCGCCGGTCTTTTTCGATGGCCAACACCCGGTCGGAGGCCGCCAGCAACAGTTCCGTCAGCGGACCCAAGCCCGGCCCGATCTCCAGGACCGGGTCGTGCGGACCCAGGCCGGCCGCGGCCACGATGCGCCGCAATTGA
>JANYCC010000408.1 GCA_025360495.1 Verrucomicrobiota bacterium
CTGGAGCGCGCTGAACATGGACGTGTTCACCCCGATGCCGAGGGCCAGTGTGAGCACCGCCACCAAGGTGAATCCCGGGCTCTTCAACAACTGGCGTAGGGCGAAACGGAGATCGTTCATCAGGAGTGACGCGTGAAAAAGGCCAAGCCGTGTCAATGCATTTGGAATCGAAGAGAGGACTCACGCGAAGCCGCAAAGCCGCGAAGAAAGTCGAAAATGATCCCGCCCGGGCCGATCATTTCTTGGTGAGCCACGATGACGCCGCCAACCCTTCCGAAAACCCTTCGTTCTTCGCGGCTTTGCGGCTTCGCGTGAGCTTCCTGCTCCATGGATACGACCAAGCAGCGGCGGCCAGGGTTTCTAAGATCGGTCGGTGTCATAAACTCACCCTTCATCCCTCACCCTTCAGCCTTCACTCCTGAGCGCCACCATCGGGTTCACGCGGGCCGCGCGTCGGGCGGGCAGGAGGCACGCCAGCAATCCCACCCCGGCCAGCAGTGTCGCCACCCCGGCGTACACCCACGGCTCCAAGGCCACGGTCTCGAACAACATCGACTGCAACAGCCGGGCCACCCCGGCCGCGGCCATCAAGCCCCCCGCCAAACCGAGCCCGAGCGTCCGGGAACCCTGCCCCACCATCATCGCCAACACTTCGCCACGTTGCGCACCCAGGGCCATCCGGATGCCTACCTCGTGCGTTCGCGCCGCGACCTGGCCACTCATGACCCCGTATAATCCGACCGTCGCCAGCACGAGTGCCACCGCGGCAAACACTCCCAGCAGGGTGACCGTGAACCGACGCTCCGCCGTCACGGTCCCGAGCATCTCCGTCATGGGCCGGAGCAGATGCACCGGTTGGTCCGGGTCCAGCTTCCACACCGCCGCCCGGATCGCCTCCGTCACCCCGGTCGCCCGGGGGGAGGTCCGCACGACGAGGCTCAACGAGGGATTCTCCGCCAGGGCATCGGGCTGTTGATCGAGCGGTACGAACACCTGTTCCCGCGCCGCCGTCTCCAGCGCCGCGTTGGGGGTGTTGTTGACCATCCCGACGATTTCCATCCATCGGGGAGGATCGCTCAGGCCGACCTCCAACCGGCGTCGGAGGGGCCCACGTCCGCCGAAGTGGCGACGGACGAAGGCCTCGTTCACCACACACACCAAAGGATGACCCGCCCGATCGCCATCCTGGATGCCGCGTCCCACCAACACCTCCATTCCCATGGTGCGGAAATAGTCCGGGGTCACCGCTGCGTAACCGGTCGAGGGCGCATCGCTGACGCGGACGGACGGATTTTCCTCCAGCCGCATGATCCATTGCGGCCAACCTTGCAACGGCAGCAGTGTCGCCGCCGCCGTGGCCTCGACCCCCGGCGTCTCCTTCAACCGGCGGAGAATCTCCTCCGCGAACACATTGCGCCGACCTTCGTTGGCATATTTGTTCGGAGACAGCTCCAGCCGCACCGTCAGGAGTCGAGCCGGTTCGAAGCCCAGGTCCCGGCGCATCAGTTGCCCGAAACTCCGCAGCAGGAGACCGGTGGCGACCAGCACGATCGCCGCCGCGGCAATTTGAAAGACGACCAATCCCCGGCGCAACCGGCCCACCGGTGTCGTGGCGCGCGCCGAGCCACCGCCCAGGGATCGCACCGGATCCGCAAGTGAGAGTTGCCAGGCGGGTGCCAGGCCGAAAAGCAGCGCCGCCAGCACGCAGGCACCGGCGGTGAAGAACAGCACGACGCTGTCGATCCGCACCTGGTCGATCCGGGGGAGACCGACGGGTGCCACCGCGAGGAGGGCATTCAATAGCCAGTGCGCCAGCAACAGGCCGAGCGCCCCGCCCAACCCGGCCAGCAGGAGGCTCTCGATGAACAACTGTCGCACCAACGCCCCCCGGCCCGCACCCAGGGCCGCCCGCACGCTCAGTTCGCCCGCCCGCGCCACGCCCCGCGTGAGCAGCAGGCTGGCGACATTGACCACCGCCATCAACAGGACCGTCACGACGGCGGCCAACAACAGCAGCAGGGCGGGACGGACCGTTTTCACCACATCTTCCAAGGCCGGATGCACCCGTACGCTCCAACCTTCCAACACGTCGGGGAATTTCGATCGCAAACCCGAAAACAAACCCTCCAGCTCCGTACGCGCCTGATCCAGGGTCACCCCATCGGCCAACCGACCGAGCACCGGCTGCGCCTTGTAATCCCGATCCCGGGTCTCCTGGGGTCCGAAGATCTTGGGCACCCAGAATTGCGCCTTGGCGGGCGTCTGGAAGCCCGGGGGCATGATGCCCACAACTGTCCTTCGCTGTCCGTTCACCCGGATGGATGTCCCGATCAGTTTGGGATCACCGGCATAGCGTTGACGCCAGATGCCATCACTGATCATCACCACGTCATCCCTGCCTGGATCGAATTGCCCGGCATGGAAGCCCGGGCCCTGTGCGGGTGCGGTGGTGACCACCCGGAAGAAATCCTCCGTGACCTCGGCGCCCTGATAACGCTCGGGCGGTGCCCCGTCGCTGACGAGGTTGACGGCCACGGGGCTCCACACCGCCAGCGCGGCGAAGGACTTGGCGTCCCGCCGAAGATCCAGGAACTGCGCGGCCGCCATGGGTGCCTGGGGCAAACCCCTGGCCGGGTTGCTCTCCCACACACTCACGACCCGGTGGGAATCCGGCCAGGGAAGCGGCTTCAACAGGACTGCGTTCACGACCGTGAAGACCGCGGTGTTGGCGCCGATGCCGAGCGCAATCGTGAGCACGGCCACGGCGGTGAATCCGGGATCCTTCCGCAATTGTCGGAAGGCGAAGTGAAGGTCGGCAAGCATGACGGCTGCAAACACTGGCGCAACCGGCATGCCATGCGTCTTCGGGAGGAAATGCGGGGCTTTCCGAGCTTTCGACCCAGCGGTCCCCACGGGCGTGTCCGCTCTTGGGATGCAAACGTCCCGTTTGTGGGACATGGCGAAGGGCTGGTCCGGTACACCTGCTCACTCGCTTCTCAAAGCCACCATCGGGTCCACCCGGGAGGCGCGACGCGCGGGGATGGCACAGGCCAGGAGTGCGACCGCGACCAGCACCACCGCGTTGGTGACAAACACCAACGGATCGCTGGCGCTGACACCATAGAGCAGACTCTTGAGGACCCGGGTGGCCAGCAAGGCGACCCCCAACCCCACAACAACCCCCACCCCGGCCATCCGGCATCCTTCCCCGATGATCAGGCGCAGCACGTCGGCACGCTGGGCTCCGACGGCCATGCGGATTCCAATCTCCCGGGTGCGCTGGCTCACCGAGTACGAGATGACCCCATAAAGACCGATGGCCGCGAGCATCAAGGCCAGCGACGAAAAGCCTCCCAACAGGTCGGTGATCAACCGGCGGGGCGCGACGGCGTGATCCACGATCTGTTCGAGGGTGGTGAATTCTGTGGCCGGAAGGTTGGGATCGAACGCCTTCATCACCGCGCGCATGTCGGGCGCCAAAGACGCGGCTGGACGCGCGGTCCGCACGACCAACTCGACGACGTTCCAATCATCGATCTGGCGGAAGTTCAGATACATTTCCAAACCGGAGGCTTCCTCCAAGGTGCCGTGTCTGATATCGCCCACCACGCCGATGACCCGGGATCCTCCCTGGACGTTGACGATCTGGCCGACCGCGTCCCGGCCCGGCCAGAGGTTCCGCGCCATCGTCTCGTTGATCACGATGGTCTTCTCAGAAGTGGCGGTGTCGCTGGCGTCGAAATAGCGTCCCAACCGGAGCGGGATGCGCATCGTCTGGAGGTAGCGGTCGTCGACGATGCGGGGAAACGCGATGGGATACTGGCCCGGCGCATAGGACACCCCCTTGGCGCCGGCACCCCATGTGCGGTTGCGCCCCAACGGCAGGGTGTCGGTCAAGCCCGCCGATTCAACGCCGGGAATCGCGGTCACCCGGCCGATCAACTCGTCGTAGTAACGGTTGGCTTCCGGGATGGATTTGAAGGAACGGGTCGGATCCACCCGACGTGGATTGCAGCAGCGGGATGCTGAACGTGCTCAGGCGCGAGAGTCCGGCGGAGGCCATGAACGCCAGAGGCACCCCGAGCGCACAACCGCCCAGCGCGAGCAGCAGACTCTCGGTCAGCGTCTGGCGGATGAGTCGCCAGCGGGTCGCGCCCAAGGCCACCCGCACGGCGAACTCCTTGCGCCGGGCATTCGCACGCGTGAGCAGCAGGTTCGAGAGATTGACGCAGGCGATGAGCAGGACGCACCCGACCGCCGCGAAGAGCATCAACAACGATTGCCGGAACGATCCCCGGATGCTCGTCTCCAATCCCGACATCCGGGCCCCGAAACCGCCCCGCTCGGGATGGGCGCCCGCCACCTGCCGGCTGATGACATCGAACTCCGCCTGGGCCTGCCCGAGTGTCGCACCGGGCTTGAGCCGGCCGATCGCAAAGATCGTGTTCCCCCAGCGCGCCGTTTCCTCCACCAGCGGGAATGGCAGCAGCAATTCGACCTCGGTTCCGGGCGCGAACACCGAATCGAAATCAAACGTCGGCGGCAGGATTCCCACGATCTCAGTCGGGTCCCCGTTGAGGGTGAGGGTCCGGCCCACCACCTTCGGGTCGCCGGCAAAATGTTGCCGCCAATAGCTGTGGCTCAATAACACCGCCTTGCGCCCGTTCCAGACACATTCCTCGTCGGTGAATCCGCGTCCCAACAACGGTTGCACGCCGAGGACATCCAGAAAGTTCCTCGAGATGCCGACGCCGCGCAGGCGCTGGGGTTCGCCATTTCCGATCAGCGTGTAGCGTGAGTAATCAAAAAACGCGAAATAGCCGGCGAGGTCCTCGAAGGAGGTGTTCTGCGCCCGCCACTCCAGAAAATTGTCCACGCGTGACGTCCGTGCGGAAAGGCCGCCGGTGCCGGTGTTTTCAATCCACACCAGGCGCTCGGTGTTGCGAAAAGGCAGGGGCCTCAACAGGACCGCAGGAACGAGACTGAACATCGCGGTGCAGGCGCCGATGCCGAGGGCGAGGGTGAGCACGGCCACGGTGGTGAAACCGGGGTTCTTGAGCAACTGGCGGAAGGCGAACTTAAGATCGGTCATGGGAAAGAGGTGTTCAGTATTCAGTATTCAGTGATCAGAGGTTGGCATTCTGGAATCGTTGTTCGATTGGCGTGGGTCCCACCCGGTTCATCGGTTTCTGATCACTGAATACTGATCCCTGATCACTGGTTCCCGATCACTCGCTCCTCAGCGTGACGGTCGGATCCACCCGTGCCGCCCGTCGGGCCGGAAGCCAGCTTGCGAGCATCCCGACCCCCAACAGGAATCCCGGGACGCAGACGAATGAAAGGGGATCCAGCGGGCTGATGCCATAAAGCACGCTCGAAAGCACACCCGACGTCGCCGCACAACCGAGAATGCCGATGAGGACACCCGTGACGACCGGTTGCATGGCTTGCCGGAGGATCAGTCCCGTCACCTCCTGGCGTTCCGCGCCGAGCGCCATACGAATGCCAATCTCCCGAACCCGCCGGTTCACGGCAAAAGAAACCATCCCGTAAACACCCATCAGGGCGAGGAGCAATGCCAGCGCGCCCAACACTCCTGACAAGGTCGCAACAACGCGGCCCGGAAATTTGAAGAGATCCACATTGGCTTCCAGACTCGCGACGTTCACCACCAGCTCCGGATCGAGTTTCCGCACCTCCAGGCGGATGGCGTCGGCAACCGCCCCGGGACCCCCGGTGCCATGCACCAACAATTGGAGTCTCGACCGTTCCTCGGATCCGGCAGGGAGATATATATAAGGTCTCTCCGATTCCGCCAGATGAGCCACCTGCGCGTCCCGGGCCACCCCCACAACTTCCAGGTCGATGGCATCGGGACGGAGTGCACCCTTCCGAAGGATCTGGCCAATCGGATCCGAACCGGGCCAAAGGTGTCGGGCGGTGGATTCCGTGACGATTGTCACCGGCGCGCCCAATTGATCTTCTGCCAGGGTGAAACCGCGTCCGCGCACGATCGGGATATCCAGCAACGGAAAATAGCCCGTCGAAACGTGGTTGTACTCAACCGGATTGCTTCCTTCCCGTCCCGGAAGCGCAAAGAGGTCACCGAAATGCGAATCACCAAGCGGCACCGCACTGGCTTGGGCCACCGCGTCCACCCCGGTTAGCGCGGCGATTCCCTCCATCAACTGCCGCTGTATGATTTCCGTGCGTTGACGGGAATAGCCGGCTGCGGTGAAGTCGAACGAAGCCGCTGCGATATCCTTCATGGCAAAGCCCGGGTCGATGTGCCTGGCCCGGTTGAGTCCGCGTATCAACAACCCGGCGACCAACAACAGGATCATGCATCCGGCCACCTGCGCGACGATGAGTCCATTCCGCAAGATTCCTCCGCGTCGGGGTCTCGTCTCAAAATCCGGACCACCCTCTTTCATCGCCAGATTGAGATCGGCGCGCGACGCCCGCAGCGCCGGCACCCATCCAAAGGCCATCCCGGTAATCAGGGTCACTCCGAGCGCATAGACCAAGACACGCAAGTCCGGGCCCACATCGAGTGTGAATGGCGCGACGCCCGGCGGCAGATGGGATTGGATATATCGCACTGCAGCCGCCGATGCCCAGAACGCGAAGACCGAACCCAATCCACCCCCCAACAGCGCGAGCAACAGGCTTTCGGTGAGCAATTGCCGGAAAAGGCGTCCACGGCTCGCACCCATCGCCAACCGCACCGCAATCTCCTTTCTTCGCTGGGCTGCGCGTGCGAGCAGAAGATTCGCGATATTCGCACACGCAATCATGAGGACCAATCCCACGGCACCCAGGGTGACCGCCCCGACATTAACCACCAGGTTCCGCACCTCGGGCACCCCCGCGAGACTGGCCTTTCGGACCCTGACCGTCGTGACACGTCCCGGTTGGGTCTGATCGAAGCGCGCGGCGATCACGCCGAGATCGGCGCCGGCCTGTCCCAACGTGACGCCTTCTTTCAGCCGTCCCAACAGCATCAGCCAGCCACAGTAATCGTCTCCAAGAAGGTCTGCGTCCCGCGCCAGAGTCTTTTGCAGAGTCAGCGGTGCCCAGAACGCCGTCGGCTCCATCCCGGTGCCGCGAAAACCGGCCGGACCTATGCCCACGACCAAGAACGGGGTGCGGTTCAAAGTCACCGTTTTTCCGACCAGCGACGGGTCGGCACCATAATGACTCCGCCACAGGTCATCGCTCAAAACGACGACCGCATCCCCATTCGGCGTGGCACAATCCGCGGCAATGAAGCCCCGCCCAACCGGAGGACGGGCGTCAAGCCCCTCGAAGTAGTTGCACGAAACCAGCGTGCCGGAAACCAATTGCGGTCGTTCGCCCCCCAGCGTTGCCGTTATGGACGGCGCATAGGCGATCAGATCGGAAAACACGTGGTTGTCGTCCCGATATTGCCGGTATTCGGCATAAGAAACCCGGGTCGGGTCGCCATAGACATTCCGGTGCACCGGCCCGCGGTTCCCGGGAAAGCTCTGGAATACGCTGACGAGCCGTTCGGCGCCGTGCACCGGTAGCGGGCGGAAAACCGCGGCGTTCAGGATGGCAAAGATGCCCGCGTTGATCCCGATGCCGAGCGCCAGCGTGAGCACGGCCACGACAGTGAAACCGGGGTTCCTCAACAACTGGCGAAAGGCGAATTTGAGATCGTTCACGGGAAATCAGTATTCAGTGATCCGTAATCGGCATTCAGAGATTCGTGTCCGGTTCATCAAGGTGTTTCATTGGTTACTGATCACTGGTTACTGACTACCGATCACTGAATACTGAATACTGATCACTCCCCCCTCAGCGCCACCATCGGGTCCACCCGCGCCGCGCGCCGCGCCGGCAGCCAGGTCGCTCCCAAGGCCACCCCCAGCAGGGCCAGCGGCACGACCACCCAGGTCAGGCCATCCGCCGCACGGACGCCCACCAACAGGCTCCCGAGTCCGCGGGCGGCCCCGAACCCGACCACCCCCCCAATTAGCAAGCCGGCGAGCGTGAGCCGAATCCCCTGCCCCAACACGAGTCGCTGGGCGGCGACGCGCTGGATGGCGAACGCCGCAGCCGTGTAATCGGCGAAAGAAAGCCCGACCCAAACCTTCACCGCCGGGTCCATCCTGGCGACCTCCCGACCCAGGACCGCGGCGCCCTCCGCCGCCCCGCCTTTCATGCGTATCACAGCCGTCAGATTGTCCGAAGGGTCCTGCCAGGCGCTGGCATATAGAAAGGGTTTCGCGGGTTCCGCGAGCGAGCGGTAATGACCCGTCGCCACCACGCCCACGATGGTCGCGTCGTGACCCCAATAATTCACCTTCGCCCCGAGCGCACGGCGACCCGGCAGGAAGCGTTGCACGAAGGCCTCGTTCACCACGACCACGCCCGGAACCTTGATGTCATCCGTCTCGGCGAAATCGCGGCCGTCCCGGAGCGGGATCCGGAGTGCGTGGAAATAATCCGGTGAAACATGGGCAACCCCGACGCCGACATGCTCACCCGGTGTGGGTTCATAGCCCTCCACTTTCACGGCCGCGGTGGACCCGCCCTCGAACCCGAGCGGGAGCCAGTCCGCAAACGCCGCCGTCTCGACTCCGGAGGCGGTCCTCAACCGTTGTCTAAGTTGCGCGAAAAAGCGCCCGCTCGCGGCCTTGTCGAATCCGTGCGCGCCCAACCGGAATCCACCCAGCCAGACGCGATCGGTGTCGAAACCGGGATCCATGTGGCGCGCTCGCTCAAAGCTCTGCATACACAATCCCGCGGCCACGAGCAGCACCAGCGCGAGGGCGACCTCGGCGATCACCAGGCCGCTCCGAAGGCGCAGGCGCCCCGCGCGGCCGCTGTCCCCGCGACCGCCTTCCTTGAGGGCGGTGTTCAGGTCGGCACGCCCCGACTGCCACGCCGGCGCCAACCCGAACAGGATGCCCGCGGCCAGGGTCAGAACCATCAGGCTGGTGATTTCGATCCCGCCCGGATGCAGGTCGAACCCGATGGGCAGGTAGGTCGCGGGCATCAGTTTGAAGAGCAGGCTGCGCGTCCAATGTGCGAAGAGGACGCCCAGCGACCCCCCCATGGCCGCCAACACCAGGCTTTCCGTGAGCAACTGCCGCACGATTCGTCCCCGGCTGGCTCCCACCGCCAGGCGAACCGCCATTTCGCGCGCCCGGGCGGAGGCGCGCGCCAGCAGAAGATTGGCAACGTTGGCGACCACCAGAAGGAACACCAGCAACGTCACCCCCAACATCACGCGCAGCAACGGCAGGAAGATTGCCTGGGCCCCATAAGGGGACGCCCAAAGTGGGAACAGCGCCACTCCCTGATTCTGGTTGGAATTCGGATACTCACCCGCGAGCCGCCGCATCACGGTATCGGCCACGGCCTGGGCCTGCCCGTGTGACACGCCGGGCCGGAGCCGGGCCAGCGCGTGGAGCCAGCGTCCATCCCTCCGGTCGGGCTCGCCTTCCCCCAACCCCACCAGCCGTTGTTGCGATAACGGCAACCATATGTCGAAAGTCAGTCCCCCCATCGTACCGCGAAATTCCGGCGGGCCCACCCCCACCACCGTGAAGGCCTGGCGATTCACATCGATGGTTCGGCCGAGGATGTCCGGGTCCCCCCCGAACCGCCGCTGCCATAATCCGTGGCTGATCACTGCGACCGCGGCCCCGGCCCGGCCCACCTCTTCGTCCGGCAAAAAGAATCGCCCCAACGCGGCCCGAACCCCGAGCACCTCGAAGAAGTTCGCCGTCGTGATCTGCCCCCAAACCCAATCCGTCTCACCCTTCACCCCCAGCGCCACCGTCCCGAATTGCGAGGCCGCGACCCCGTCGAACGTGTCCGAGGCCCGCCCGATGTCCTCGAGATCCGGATAGGAGACAGTATCATTCAAGGTCCCGGAGGCGTGCCGTCCCGCCACGACCACCAACCGCCCCGCGTCCCGCGCACCGGGCACCGGATGCAACAGCGCTGAATCGATCCATCCGAGAACGGTGGCATTGGCCCCGATGCCCAACGCCAGCGACAGCACCGCGATCCCCGTGAACACGGGGGACTTCAGCATTTGTCGCAGGGCGAATCTGAAGTCGTTCATTGGGAAAGGGAGTTCGGAGACGGCAGCTGAGGGTCAGATCAGACGCCCGCCAATCTCGCCAATTGTCATCCGCGCCCGGTTGCGCAGGGCATGTGCCAGATGTCAGGACCCCTGTTTTCACGGAAAATCGGAATGTCCTGCCAATTCCCCCGTACACGCCGCCCCATGGCCTCGCGCTTGTGGGATTCGGGCGTCCCAAGACTGGGACAGGCTAGGATGACGCGAACACGCTCGAAGGTTTGTTCTTCCTGATCCGCGCCATCCGTGACATCCGCGGTTTCAATTTCGTTCGCCCAGCCATTCAACCGGCGGAGGAGAACCACGGGTGACGCGGATGGAAAGCAAGGGCTGCCCACCAAACACACGAAACACACGAATGCCCGAAGGACAGAACTGCTGCCTTTCCCAACGTCGGTTTCGTGTGTTTCGTGTGTTTGGTGGGCAAATCGTTGTTGGCCCCATGGATTGGCCGGTCCGTTTCTCGTCTCCCATCCAGGTCAGCCGTGCCATCCGCGGTTCATCCTCTGGAAGTGTCGCTGTGGTGCCAATCCTCAGATCGCTTCCAACCGCCCCGTCGAATCCCCGAACTTGTCCAGGTCCTTCATCCCCATCCGGTCCGCCAGGCTCAGGAACAGGTTGGTGGCCGGCTTGCCCCCCAGCTTCACATAACGTCCCGTCGCCAGCGTCCCGCCGCCGCCCCCGGCCAGCACGATCGGCAGGTTTGTGTGCGTGTGTCGGTTCGCATCCGCATTGCCGCCCCCATAGACGATCATCGAGTTGTGCAGCAAGGATCGTCCGTCGACATCCTGCGTGTCCCGCAATTTGCCGACGAACCGGGCGAACTGCTTCGCATACCAGCGATCGATCTCCGCCACTTTCCGGATCTTCTCCTCGGTGTTGAAATGGTGCGAAAGGTCGTGGTGCCCCTCAGGGATCCCAATCTCGGGGAACGACCGGTTGCTGCCGTCATGCGCCAGCAACAGCGTGGCGATGCGCGTGGAATCCGTCTGGAAGGCCAATGCCATCATGTCGTACATGAGCCCGAGATATTGGGCATAATCGGTCGGAATCCCCGGGGGGGTGTCGATCCCGGGGTCCTTGGCGTCCCCGAACCGCTCGGCCTTCTGGATGCGCGTCTCCAGTTCCCGAACCCCGGTCAGGTACTGGTCCAGCTTGTCCTTGTCGCGGGCATTCAACCGCCGTTCCATGCCCCGCGCGTCTTCCCGCACAAAATCCAGCACCGACCGTTGCTCCTGCTGCCGAAGCTTCAGGTTCGCTGCCCGTTGGCCCGCCGCACCGCTCCCGAACAACCGCTCGAACACCAACCGCGGATTGGATTCCGCGGCGACCGGGCTGGTGGGCGAGCTCCACGCCAGGTTGTGCTGGTAGGCACAGGCATAACCGGAATCGCACGCGCCCGAATAACGCCCCGCATCGCAGGTCAACTCCAGCGAGGCGAACCGCGTCAGATGCCCCGCCTGGCGGGCCATCACCTGGTCGATCGACACCCCGGCATGGATGTCGGTGGCGCTCTTCTTGAGCCGGACGCCGGTGAGAAACACCCCATTGCCACGCGCATGGTCGCCGCCCCCGTCCGGTCCGGCCTCGGCCGCCTTATGATCCAAGCCGCCGAGAATCTGCAGGTGCTCGCGATACGGCTCCAGCGACTTGAGCGTGGCGCCGAATCCCCCGGTGGTCCCTTCCTCCTCCGGCCACCAAGCCTTCGGGATCGCGCCATTGGGAAAAAAGACGAAGGCCGTCCGCAGCGGCGCCCCGGCGGCGGTGGACGCCAGTTTTGCGGCCGCGCCAGTCTCTGCTCCCAGCAACGTGTCGGGTCGCAGGGACACGAAAGCCGGCAGGGCGATGCAGGTGCCCAGGCCCCGCAGGAAATGGCGCCGGCTCAGGCTGGCATGTCGTTCGGCGGCAAGGTTGCGATCGGATGGATTCTTCATGGTTGGGAACGGGCATCCGCCCGCTGCTTGGCAGGTTTGGATGGGGGGGAACTTTCCGGGGAATGGTTCGCGCGCATTTTTTGGAACGGTGCCGACCCGACGATGCCGGCGAAGAGCGCCGAGGGCCGCCCCTCCGCCTTCACCAACCGGTCGACAATCTGGTCCACCGTTTCCACGTCATAATACTCCAGCCCCCGACCCAGCGCATAGGTCAGCATTTTCTCCGTGACCGTATGATAGAATTCCCGCGCATGCCGGGTGGCCAGAATGTGCTTCAATTCACCGACGTTGGCGAATT
This sequence comes from Verrucomicrobiota bacterium, assembly GCA_025360495.1. Taxonomy (GTDB): domain Bacteria; phylum Verrucomicrobiota; class Verrucomicrobiia; order Limisphaerales; family UBA9464; genus UBA6176. The sequence goes on from JANYCC010000408.1 coordinate 12,353, forward strand.
CCTCGCCGCTGAGCAATTTCCCCGTCACATCGACCGGCAGCCCGCGTTCGGTCTCCCGGAACATCCCCATCGCATTGAAGTTTTCCAGCGCCAACCCGAGCGGATCCATCCGGTTGTGGCACGAACTGCACAACGGCTTCTCGCGGTGCAAGGCCAGCGTCTCCCGCAACGATACCGTCCGGCCCTTGATCCCTTTCGCGGCGTCTTCCAGCGGGGTGACATCGGGCGGTGGTGGCGCCGGCGGCGTGCCCAACAGGTTGTCCAGGATGAACAGGCCGCGCTTGACCGGCGAAGTCCGTGTGGGATTCGACGTCACCGCCAGCACCGATCCCTGGGTCAGGATCCCTCCCCGCGCACTCTGGGGCGGCAGGCTCACCCGGCGCACCTCGTCCCCGACGACATTGAGATTGGTCAATCCGTAATGCTTCGCGAGCCGTTCGTTGAGGAAGGTATAATCACTGTCCAGGAGTTCGATCAGGCTGCGGTCCTCACGGAGGATATATTCCAGGGTCTTCTCGGTCTCCTGCCGCATGGCGCGGCGCAAGTCCCCGGTCATCTCGGCCCGGAGCGGCGTGGCAGTCCGTTTCCGGAACGCGACCCGGGCATCTGCCAACTCCTTCTTTTCGCCGTCAGTCAGGCTCTCCTCCGGCTTGTTGAACAACTCACGGAACCGCGCGCCGTTTTTCTCCGCATCCGGGTCCGGGGTGTTTTCCCGCGCGAGCACCTGCCGGGAATCAATGGAGACCGACTCGATGTCGCGCGTCTGCAGCCATTGGCCGGTGAAATTCCGGATGAAACCATTGAACCGGGCGTCCGCCATCAACCGGTTGACCTGCCCGGGAAGGTGTTTCCGCAGGTTCTTCTGGCCGGCAAGCCGGATCAATTCGTCATCGGGCATCGAGGACCAGAAGAAGTAGGAAAGCCGCGACGCCAGTGCATATTCGTCGACCGTGGGATAAACTTGGGCGCGCGGTGTCGGCTCCGCGGCCTCCTCCCGAAACAGGAACCGCGGGGACGCCAGCACCGCCGTCATCGCCTGCCCGATGCCCGCCTCGAAGGTCTTGCCCGGTTGGCCATAGGCGCTCTCCGCCAGTCTCACCAAGCGGTCCACCGTCTCCGAATCCACGGGACGGCGATAGGCCTTCTCCACGAATGGCCGCAGCACTTCCCCGGCATAGCGACGACGTTCCATGTCCCCGGGCGGCGGATCCTTGGGGAAATACCGGGCATAATTCGCCGGCTTCACCCAGTGCTCCGGCTCCAGCGGCCCCCGCACCGTCACGGAATCCAGTCGCATCGAGAGCGAGCGCACCTGCTTTTGGTCCGGGGTCAGCGGTTCCACTTCGAGGATCAATTCATGCGCGCCGGCCGTCAGTCTCCGATCAAATTCATAATGCAATGCCCGGCCGTTTTCACGGGTGTATTCCTGCCGGTGCAACTCCCCGCCATCCACTCTGAAGATCAACCGGCACTTGTTATAATCGAACTGGTTGTCGATGAACTTCTCGTTCGCCGTGAGGTCCAGCAACACCTGGTACCCGCCGTCGTGGTCCGCCCGGAACGTGTTCGAGACCGATGCCTTCTCATAATACGACAATGCCAAGGACGACAGGGACGATGACGGGGTCGTGGATGCGGGCATTGCGCCCGAGTTTGTCAGGCCCGGACCGACGGCAATCCCCTTTCGGAAACTTCGTCCCGGGACCACCACCTCCGCCGGAACACCCGCCGCCGTCGGGACTGCCTTGGACACGATGGTCCGGGCCGCCGTCAGGTATTTTTCGAGCAACATCGGCGGCAAGGTCAGCGCGTCCCCGATATTATCGAAACCATGCCCGGAATCATCGGGCGGAAATTCGGCCTGGGTGTCAAAGTCGATCCCCAGCAGATCCTTGATGGTGTTGTGATACTCGGTCCGGTTGAGCCGGCGGACGGTGACGCGGCCGGGATCCGGATGGGCGGGATCCACCTGGAACACCGAGGACTTGATCCAGTGCTCGATGGACTGCTTTTGAATCGCGCTGGGCTGGGGTTTCTTCCCCGGCGGCATCAGTCCGGCCCGCAGGTTCTTCAGCGCTTTCCACCAGAGTTCCCGGTTTTCAAGGAGAGCCTGGTCCGAGGTGAATTCGTCAAATGCCACCCCTCCCTTGTGGGCACCGTCCGCATGGCAATCGTGGCAGTATTCCTTGAGGATTGGCTCCACCTGCCGGTGGAAACCCGCGCCCCCGGTGGGTTCGGCCGCCAACAGGGCTCCGCCGAGCGCAGTGACGATCAGGGCGGCCCACGCCAAGGGCTGGAATCGCTGCTTCATCAGTGGAATAGCTGCCACATTGGATGTCATGACAACAACCCCGGCAACCGCCGCTGGCAAGCCCTGTTCCTGACCTGCGGGAACCTCGCTCAGGCCAACCGCGCCCGGATTTTTTGGCCGCCCAACTTGGTGTGGTTCAGCTTACCAAGGATCGTGGTCACATGCTCGGTCGCCACCGCCACAATGGTGGTCCGCTCGCCCAGTTCGATCGCCCCGACATTCTCGGCCGCCAATCCGGTTTCTCCCAGGATGCAGCCCTTGACGTGGCCCGGTCCCACTCCGAAATCCTGGCCCACATTGATCCACAAACGGGTCATGTCGGGTCCGGTTCGCGGACGACGGAGCTTCCTGGCCGGAGCATCCTCCGCACCCCCGGCCACCGGAGCACTGGCGGACGGCCGCGACGGGGCCATTGCCTTGGGGGCGCCCGGAGTCGTCGGCACCGTCGGCACCGTCGGCACCGTCGGCACGGTTGGGGCGACGGGGGCTGCCGGAGTCGGATTGCTCGACCCGGCATACTTGCCGGGCTTGGCGAATCGCGCGGGAATCTGGGGGGCCGGTGCGGGCGTGGGCGCACTCAGACCTCTTCGGCCGACCCCATAGACCGGTCTTTCGGAGCCGGCCGGTCCGACCGGACCGCGATCCGCGCCGGGCCTCGGCAACGCATTGCCAGGTCGGACATCACGGGGACCCGGGGCCGCACCGCGCGGGCCAACGGCCGCACCGCGGGGTGCCGGGATCGCGCCACGGGGCACGGGAGCCGGACCGACCGGGGCCACGGGACGCTGCCCGAAAGTGGGACGTTCCGGCCGTGATTCACGGGTATAAGGAGCCCGCGGGGGCGGCATCGGGGGCAACGCCGGCTGGGGCTTGCGCACCGGCTTCGGAGGCGTGGGGGCGGCCACGGGGACCGCGGGGGCCACGCCTGCAACCGGTGCGGCGGGTGGGACCACCGCGTCGGCATCGGCCTCGGGCGCGACCGGCGCAAAGGACGAAGCCAGAACCGTCGGGGACGCCGATGCCGTTTCCCGGGGTGTCACCGCAACGGGATCGGTCACCGGGACGACGTTCTCGTCATCCGATATTGCCGGGGTCGTCGGCGCTTGCACCGGCGCTGACGACAATTCGCGCGATGACAGGAGAGGAGCGGATGCCGGCGCCAATTTGGGCGTCGTCGGGGCCGACGGTGCGGCGACTCCGGGTTTCGCAGCGACCACCCCGGCCACCCGTTTGATGGGAGGTGCCGGGGCTTTCAGACCGGGTGCCGCCGAGGGTCGTCCCGGCTGGCCTTGCTGGGCAGCGGCCGCCTGGGCCCCTTCCTTTTCGCCGCCGCTGAGCTTGTGCAGGAGTGCATTGGCCAGGTCGGTGGAATCAAATCCCTCCTCCAGCAGGCTCTCAATCAGGTGGTCATAATGCCGGAAATCGCCCCCCAGAAGGGTCGTGCGAACCGACTGCACCAGTTGGTTCAGCCGGGCCTCCTCGATCTCATTATGCGTCGGCACCTCGATCCGACGAAGCCGGCTGCGGGTGAAATTCTCGATCTGGCGGATCACGAAGACTTCGCGTCCGCTCACCAGCGTGATCGCCAGGCCCTTCTTGCCCGCCCGACCCGTCCGCCCGACGCGATGGACATAATCCTCGCCGTCATAAGGCAGGTCATAATTGAAGACCACCTGGATGTCATCGACGTCGATGCCCCGTGCCGCGACATCGGTGGCCACGAGGAATTCCAGTCCGCCGCCCTTGAACTTGCGCATCACCCGGTCGCGCATGCCCTGGGCCATGCCGCCATGGATGGAATCCGCCTGATACCCGGCGGCGTTCATCATCTCGGTGAGTTCATCCACCATCCGCTGGGTGTTGCAGAAGATCAGCCCGCGGGTGACCTCGTGCAGGTCGATGAGCCGCTCCAACGCCTCGGCCTTCCAGCGGCGGTCGACCTCCACATAGGCCTGCTCGACGGTGGGCACCGTCATCGCCTTGGCCTCGATCTTGATGCGGACCGGATCGCGGGTGTAACGCTGGATGAGTTCCTCGATGGGCCGGGGAACGGTGGCCGAGAACATCACGGTCTGGCGCTCGACCGGGACCGCCTTGAGGATGAACTCAATGTCGTCGCGGAAGCCCATGTTGAGCATCTCGTCCGCCTCATCGAGGATCACGGTCCGCACGCGATTCAGCACGAGGGTGCCGCGTCCCATGTGATCCATCACGCGACCGGGGGTGCCGATGATGAAATTCGCCCCGCCGCGCAGTCCGGCGATCTGGCGGTCGTAACTCTGTCCGCCATAAATCGGGAGCGGACGGACGCCGGGCTTGAAATAGGCGAGCTTGTGCACCTCCTCGCTGACCTGCACCGCGAGTTCACGGGCGTTGCACAGGATGAGCACCTGGACGGAACGCTCCGCCGTGTCGATCCTTTCGACCGCCGGGATGGCGAAGGCGGCAGTCTTGCCGGAGCCGGTCTGGGACTGGCCCACGAGGTCGCGTCCCGCGAGCAGGTGCGGGAGGGTCTCGGACTGGATGGGCGACGGCTGCTCGAAGCCGAGCCGTGCGATCGCCTTCAGCATCTCCGGGGACAGGCCGAAATCCGTGAACAATTTGCCACTCATTGAACGTGCAAGGTGCCGGAAAAGTGCGACCCCGGCGAATCAATTCGGGGGCGGGAGTGGGCGGGGGGCGCATCTGGGCATCGTGGGAAGGCGAGCGATGGGAGAGGCGGGGCGGGTAGAAAAACCCGTCCTCCCAGGCCGGTCGCGACAGCCCCGGGGGGGCGGGTTTTCC
>JANYCC010000433.1 GCA_025360495.1 Verrucomicrobiota bacterium
ATCTTCGATTTCATCGAATGTTTCTACAACCGCCAGCGCCTCCACAGCGCACTGGGCTTCCTTTCGCCGCTCAACTTCGAACTCAAAAACACTTAACCAATTCTTCTCTTTTTACTGTCCGTTTTTTCGACGCAAGCCCAGGATGAAGGATGAAGGATGAGGGCCGAAGAGCTGGTCTCCCTCTCTTCCTGAGGAACGAAGGAGGAGGGCAGGGGAGAGGAGGCGGGTCTGCTTCCCGTGCCCCCTTCACGTACGACAACGAGCCAGCAGTTTTTCCAGGCGTCGGCCGTACTCGACATAGTTGGTGCGCAGGGCGTCGTCCTGCGCCGCCGACTGGGCGTCATGGAACACCGCGACCATGTGCGGTTCGATGGAGATCCCGGCGTCGTAACCCCGCGCCAAGGCATCCCGGAGGATCCGCTCCACCGCGCCATCCCCGTCGCCCGGGAACGTGTAATCCGCGTCGTTCTTCGCCGGATTCCACCGGGCGTCCTTCACATGGATGTGGGTCGAGACATCGCGGACTTGGGTCCAGAATTCCCACGGATCCTGACGCGGCCGCGGTTCCGGTTGGGAACGGTCGGCATTGAAGACGGGGTTGGCGGTGTCGAAAACCCATTCCAAGCCGGGGACATTTTCCAAGAGTCGGAGCGCGTGTCGCCAACTCATGCCGCCGTAATTCATGCAGTTTTCGTGCACCGGTTGAAGTCCGGCATCCCGGAAACGGCGCACGACCTCGCGCAACCGGGTGAAGCGCTCCTGCTCCATCTGGTCCTCACCGTCGCGGGGTCGGTAACTCATGATCCGGACGAACCGGGTGCCAAGCCGTTGCATGCGCGGGATGGCGCGTCCGACCTCCGCCAAAGTGATGTCGAAGGGGTCCTCGATGCGTTTGGCCCAGTTGCCGATGGTGGATGCGAAACAATGGACCGAGATCCCGGCCGCCGACAGGTCCGCGACGACGCGGTCAAAGGCGGCATCCGGCAGGTCATGGAGATTCGACTTGGGGAATCCGGGGACCTCGACATTGCGCATTTCGAGATGGTGCCAGTCCAGTTCTCGGGTCGCTTGGATCTGGGAGGCGAGGGTGTTGCCCGCCTCGTCACTGATGCCGCACAGGATCATGCGCGGAAGCCTGACGCCGCCCGGTGAAAAACCGAAGGTCGAAAGCAAGGGGACCCGGTGCTGTCGGGAGCCGGTGCTTGCACTTGCGCACCGGACGCCGAGAATGACCCCATCATCCGGGGGCGTTCTGGCGGGTCGGGCTCCGGGTGCCGTGGCCGTCATCAACGGGAACCCCCCTCTCAGAGCCCTCGCGTGAAGCCATTCCACGATTGCCGACTTTATGCGTTCGTCGACCTCGCCCGATTGCGCGGACGGGATGCGAGGGACATCGCCGGGCAGTTGTGCGATGGCGGGGCCGACATCCTCCAGTTGCGCGCCAAGGGTGCCGCGCCTGACACGGTGCGGCGCCTGGCGGAGCAACTCCTCCCCGTCACCACTGCCGCCGGGGTCTGGTTCGTCCTCAATGATCATTGGCGCCTGGGTTCGGAACTCGGCGTCCCGGCCGTCCATCTGGGGCAGGAGGATTTTTTCGATGCCGGGCACCGTTCCGTCGCGGACCTGCGTCCCGTGAGTGCTTCCCGTCCGGCCGTCGGCCTGAGCAGCCACGCCCCCCGCGATGCGGAACGGGCCGTGGCGGCCGGCGCGGATTATATCGCCGTGGGTCCGGTGTTTCCCACGGATACCAAGCCCGGACGCCCGGCGGTGACCTTGGAGTATGTCCGTTGGGCGGCGGCAAATTTGGAGGTGCCTTGGTTCGCGATCGGGGGCATTCATCCCGGGAACCTCGACGCCGTTCTGGCCGCGGGCGCGACCCGTGTATGCGTGGTGTCGGCCCTGCTCGGAGCCGGGGACGTGGGGGGCGCGTGCCGCGATCTGCGCCGGAGGCTGCCTTGAGCCAAGGGGAATGCGGGGTCGGGGAAGTCGGCGAAACATGAAGAGGACCATTGTGATCACCGGAGTCACCCGCGGGTTGGGTCGCGCCATGCTGGCTGAATTCGATCGGTTGGGGCATCGCGTGCTGGGATGCGCCCGGTCGCGTTCCGGAGTCGGGGCTTTGCGGCAGGAGTACAGTTCGGGTCACGTGTTCGCCATCGTGAATGTGGCCGACGACCGGCAGGTGCAACGTTGGGCGCGGCACGTGCTTGCCGAGTTTGAACCGCCGGACCTGATCCTGAACAACGCCGCGGTGATCAATGACGTCCGGCCGCTCTGGCAGGTCCCGGCCGAGGAATTCGCCCAACTGCTGGATGTCAACGTCAAGGGGGTCGTCAATGTGATCCGGCATTTCGTCCCCGCCATGGCGACCCGGGGGAACGGCGTGGTGGTGAATTTCAGCTCGGGTTGGGGACGCTCGGCGGATCCCGGGATGGCCCCGTATTGTGCGACCAAATGGGCCGTCGAAGGGTTGACCCAAGCCCTTTCCCAAGAGCTGCCGGCCGGGTTGGCCGCGGTGGCCCTCAATCCCGGCATCATCAACACCGACATGCTCCGCCAATGCTGGCCGGAACAGGCCCGCGTGTTTGAGGACCCTGCGCGCTGGGCCCGTCGGGTCGTCCCCTGGCTCCTGGCCCTCGACAGCGGGGCCAACGGGGAGGTGCTCACCGTGCCTTCCATGTGATCTCATGCCACCGGGCGATCCAGTGCTGGTGACCGGTTCAGCGGGACGCCTCGGCCGCGCAGTCGTGGCCGAACTCCTGGACCACGGTCACACCGTCCGTCCGTTCGATCTTCAGCCGACGACCCGGTGCGGCGATCCCGGTGGCCGTTCGCTGCTCGATGCCCGGCAATTGGATGAGGCGCTGGCGGGGTGCCAGTCCCTCATCCACCTGGCGGCGACGCCCGACGAGGACGACCTCGCCTCGAGCCTGATCCCAAACAATGTGCTGGGATTGCACGGCGTGCTCGAGGCGGCGGTCCGTCAACAGGTTCGGCGCGTGGTCCTGGCCAGCAGCATCCAGGTGAACCTGAGACAGTCCCGCAGCGGACCCTGGCCGGTGCGGATCACGGATCCGGTGAGCCCTTTCCGTTGGTACGCCGCCACCAAGCTGCTGCTGGAATCGGCCGGTTACAGTTATGCGGCAGATCATGGACTTGAGGTGATTGCCGTCCGCCTCGGCTGGTGTCCACGCACCGCCGCGCAAGTCGCCCAAATCGAGGCCGAACCGCTCGCCCGGGACACCTTCCTGAGCCCGGGGGACGCCGGAAGGTTCTTTCATCGGACCCTGGCAGCCGAGGTGCCCGCGGGCTTTCACGTGGTCTTCGCCACCAGCCGTCCGATCCGCCACTGGGTGTTCGATCCGGAGCCGGCCCGTCGTTTGCTGGGCTGGGAACCTTTGGACGAATGGCCGTCCGGCGCGCTACCGTCGCCCCCATGAGGCGATGGATCATCGTGGCTGGACTGGGCCTGGCACTGGCCGGGCGGGCGGCCGAGAAAGACTACGTCCTGGACGCGATGGACGCGGTCAAGGCGCACAAGACGGACGAGGCGTTGAAGTTGGTGGCGGCCGGACTGGCGGAGCATCCGAAGGAGAGCCGCCTTTTCAATGTGCGGGCGCAGATCCACCAGATGACGGGCGACACGGAGGCGGCGGAGCAGGATCTCACGGCGGCGATCACTGTGGACGGGACGTCCGGCTGGCTGTTCCAGGAACGGGCGCAACTGCGTTTCCGGCTCGGTCGCATCGGGACGGCCGTGGCGGATTTCGACCGGGCCAACGAACTGGCACCCAAGCACGCCCCCGAGAACTGGCAACGCGGGATCGCCCTCTATTATGCCGGGCGTTATGCCGACGGACGGAAGCAGTTTGAATTGCACCGGACCGTGAACCCGGAGGACGTCGAGAACGCCATCTGGCATTTCATCTGTGTCGCCCGGGAATCGGGCCTCGCGAAAGCCCGGGCCCAGTTGATCCCGATCGAGGGTGACACGCGGGTTCCGATGAAGCAGATCCACGCGCTGTTCGCGGGCAAAGGGGAGGCGAAAGCGGTCGTGGACGCGGCCGAGAAAGGTGCGGACAACGCCACCATCCGCACGCAGTTGTTCTATGCGCACCTTTATCTGGCCCTCTATTATGACGTGATGGGGGATCGGGACAAGGTGGACGACAATCTGCGGCTGGCGAAAATCCTGGCGGATCCTTCCAATTATATGGGGATCGTCGCCCGGGTGCATGCGGACCGGCTCGCAAACCTGGAGAAAAAGCCATGACGCCGCGACCTCCCTCCGGCGCGGGTGACGAACCGCGACGCCCCTTTTGGGAAGCCATCCATCAGGCTCAAAAAAGAGGACCCAGGCGTCCCAAGCCGGCCCGTCCCCCCCACCCGGCGACCCTCAAACCCGCCGCCCGGATCGCGGCGCAGGCCGGGAAAGTGGACAAGGTCGAGACGGCTGAAGAATCGGCCCGAAAAAAGACACCGCCGCGCACCCCGGCGAATATGGCGGCCCGGATCGTGGCCCGGTCCGGTCGCGACCTGCCCGCCGACCAGGAATTGCGCGAAACACTGCGGAATGCCGAGGGATTGCGTCCCGGCGACGCCCGTTGGATCAGCCGCGCGGTGTTCGCCTATTTCCGGTGGCAGGCCTGGCTCGATGATTGCCGCCCCTTGGAGCAACGCCTCGACCAGGCGATCGGTTATTCGGACACCTACTCACGCCAACCCCAACGGTTCCCCGATGACGACCTCGTGGGCGGGGCCCTGCCGGAATGGGTGCGGGAAGTGATGGAGATCCCGGTGAATTGGGTGCGGGCCTTGCAGAAGGAGCCGCGGCTGTGGTTGCGCGCGCGTCCGGGCATGGTGGCGCAATTGGCCGAAAAACTGGGTGGGGCCGAAAGCACCCATCCCGGCCAACTTCCGGATTCCCTCGAATACACCGGGCGTGAGGATTTGTTCAGGACCCCGGAATTCCACGGGGGCGAGTTTGAGATCCAGGATCCCGGTTCCCAGGCCGTGGGGCTGTGTTGCGCTCCCAAACCGGGGGAGAAATGGTGGGATGTCTGCGCCGGCGAAGGCGGCAAGACGCTGCATCTGGCCGATCTGCTCCAAGGCCGCGGCCTGGTGTACGGCTCCGACCGCGCGGATTGGCGCCTGGACCGGTTGCGGACCCGGGCCGTGCGCGCCCACCTCTCCAATTGGCAGGTCGCACTCTGGGACGAAGGCCGGCCCGCGCCCGGTCCGGGCCGATTTGACGGCGTCCTGCTGGACGCACCGTGCAGCGGTCTCGGAACGTGGGGTCGGAACCCGCATGCCCGTTGGACCACCACCCGGGACGACGTGCAGGAACTCGCCGCGATCCAACGGCGTCTTTTGAAGGCGGCCGCCGCGGCGGTCAAACCCGGCGGACGCCTGGTCTATGCCGTGTGCACGATGACCCGGCCGGAGACCACGGACTTGTGCGACGCCTTTGCCCTGGCGAATCCGGATTTCACTCCCGAATCTGTTCCCAACCCCTTTGGCACGGGTGAACCGGCGGCGCGTCACACCTTCTGGCCCCACGAAACCCGGGGTAACGGAATGTTCGTCGCGGTGTGGCGCCGTGCGGATCGCAAGGCTCCGTCGCCGGGAATCGCCGTCGCGCCGGAATCCGCACCGGCCGGGTCGGAACCGCCCGAACCGCCCTTGCCGACGGCCCCGCCACCGGAACCTTCGGTGTCGGAAACCGCGTGAGTTCGGGGGCGATTGTGGATTGTCTCCCGAGGCCATGGCGCGCGCACCGAAATCGCAGTGGGAATTTGGGGATGATCTGTTCAAGCCGTCCGAGATACGCGCGGTGCTGTCGGTCACGGACCTGACGTTGCAGGTGAAGCGGGTGTTGGAAAAGGGATTCACCTCGGTATGGATCCGTGGGGAGATTTCCAATTATAGGATGCAGGCCTCGGGGCATGCCTATTTCGTGCTCAAGGATGCCAATTCCCAATTGGGCTGCGTGCTCTTCCGGGGCCAGGGCGGAGCCCAACGGTCGGCGTTGCGCGATGGCGCCAGCGTCGTGCTCGGCGGCGATGTCACGGTCTATGAGCCGCGCGGACAATATCAGTTGCGGGTGACCCAGGTGGAGGCGGAGGGATTGGGCGCACTGCAGGCCGCCTTCGAACGTCTCAAACAGAAACTTGCCGCCGAGGGTTTGTTCGACCCCGCACGCAAACGCCCGATCCCGGCCTTTCCCCGGCGGATCGGCATCGTCACCTCTCCCACCGGGGCGGCGTTGCAGGATGTTCTCCACGTGATCGAACGGCGCTTTGCGGCGCTGCCGATCGTGCTGGTCCCGGTCCGGGTGCAGGGGGCGGGAGCCGGCGCCGAAATCGCCGCCGCGGTGGCGCGCCTGAACTCGTGGCGGGAACAATCCGGGGTCGCGTTGGATGTGATCCTGGTCACCCGGGGCGGCGGCAGCCTTGAGGATCTATGGGCCTTCAATGAGGAGATCGTCGCCCGGGCCATCGCCGCCTCGGCCGTCCCTGTTGTCTCGGCCGTGGGGCACGAGATCGATTTCACCATCGCCGACTTCGTGGCGGACCTGCGGGCGGCCACCCCGAGCGCCGCCGCCGAAATCCTGACCGCCGATTATGTGGCGAGCGCCAGGTTCGTGGCGGTGGCGGTCGAACGGATGCGACGCCGGGTCCATCAGGCCTTGGGGGCGCGGCGCGAAGAAATGGACGATTGCCGCCGTCGTCTCCATCGGGTCCATCCCCGCCGCCGACTGGAAGCCCAGGCCCAGTACCTGGATGAACTCGGTGAACAGCTGCGGCGCCGTGCCGGTGCGCGTTGGCGGGAACAATCCCGCCGGATCGAGGGCCTGCGACGCCGTCTGGTGGCCCAGCGACCGGGTGCTCTCCTGATCGCGGCCCGGCGCAACTTGGACGACCTGCAACAACGTTTGCAGCAATCGGTGCGGTTGGGCCTCAAGCGGCAACGACAACGCATCGTGCGGGCGGAATCGGTGCTGCGATTGCTCGCGCCCGAAAATGTCTTGGAACGGGGTTATTCGATCACCTTGGATCCCGAAACCGGCCGGGTGATCCGCGACGCCGGGACGCTGGCACCGGGCCGGCGATTGCGGACGCGTCTGGCGCGGGGCGAAGTCTCCAGTGTCGCCACCCAGGTGCAGCCAGCCGCGGATGTTCCCGAATGAGAAGCATCCCGGCATGCTTCGGTGCCATGGAATCCCCGTGGCGCACCGAGGCACTCCCCGAACTGGAATCCCGGATTTGGGAGGCCCTCGCCGACGCCGCCCGCCGACCCGGTGCTGCGTGGCGGACCCCGGTCTTCGCCACCGCCGGCCCGGATGGCACCGGCGTCACCGCCCGGGTCGTGGTGTTGCGGACGCTCGACCGGGTCCGGCGGGAACTGGTCTTATACACTGATTCCCGGTCGCCCAAGGTGGAGGCGCTCGGTCGGTTGCCGGACGTGGCGTGGACTTTTTATGACCCCGTCGTCCAGGTGCAATTGCGGGCCACGGGCACGGCGCGTGTCCATCGCGACGATGCCGTGACGGAGGCGGCTTGGGCCGGGGTTCCCGGGTCGGGTCGGAGGGATTATGCCTGCCGTTCGGCCCCGGGCACCCCGGTCGCGGCCCCCATCGAAACACACGATTTCACCGGGGCCATGGGCGACCATTTCGCCGTGGTGGTGACCCGCGTGGGGGTTCTCGACTGGTTGTGGCTGGCCCCCGACGGACATCGGCGTGCCGCGATATTATATAATGTTTCCGGTGAGTCCGAGGCGCATTGGTTGGTGCCATAAAAGAGTGCCGCGGAGTCCATCTGAACCAACAGGCACCTGGGATCGGTAGGGCGAGGTTCCACCCGAGCCGCCCAGGGAGGCCATCGGTCCGGGCAGGGAAGCGGATGGGAAGGCCTGTGGGATCGGCTCGGACGGAGCCTCGCCCTACCGGCGGGGTTCGGCTTTGGGGCGAGGCTCCGCCCGAGCCGCCCCGGGGCGT
>JANYCC010000447.1 GCA_025360495.1 Verrucomicrobiota bacterium
GAGGCGCCGGTGACGACCCGGCCGGCGTGGCGATCGATGAGAAACACGTAGGCGGAGAGGACCACGGCGAGCAGGAACAGGACGAAAGTCGACCGGGTGTTCATGCGGATCAGCTACGGCGACGGGACCAGACGACGAACCCCAGGGCCACCACCGATCCGGGCAGGAAACCGAGCAGGGTCCATTTCACGGTGCGTCCCTGGCGGGGCGTGAGATAAAGGCGGTACTCGCGGATCGGTTTGGGTCCAATGGCCAGCAATTGGGTGCGATCCAGCAGCCATGCGAAAGTGAGCTCGGCGAAATCCACGTTGCCCTGGTTGTTGAAGGCCGCGTTGCCGAAAACCATGGAGTCGCCCACCACCACCAGCCGACCATTTCCACGACCGACCGCGACACCCGCCACTCCGCCTTTTTCCGCAGCGGCGGCGAGGGGGATTTCCCCCGTCTTGTCGAGGCCGGGACGAAACGCGGGAATGCCGCCGCGCAGGTCGGATTTCGTGACGCCACCGGGTCCGGTCGTGACCAGCACCTGCGCCTTGGGGGCGTCGGCCGGGAGCATGCCGGCGGACAGGGTTCCGACCACCCGGGGTCGCTGGAAAAGGAGGCGCGAATCCTTCCGGGCCAGCGGGAGGGTGACGGGGTGGCTGGCGAAATTGGTGGCCACCAAGGAAAAACCCCCGAGCGTATGATCGGCGTCGGCCGCGTAAATGGGGGGGGCGATCATGCCCCAAGTGTTCAGCAGATCGTCGAGAGGGGTCCACCCCGGTGCCGAGGCGTTCAAGGTCAGCAGTACCCGGCCGCCACCGGCGAGGAACCGTCCCAAACGTTCCACCTCCGCGGGAAGGAACGGTTGCGTCGGCCCGGTGATCAGGAGCAGTTGGCATTCCGGCGGAATCGCGTTGGTGCCATCCAGTCGCAGCGTGGAGACGGTCACCGACTTTGAAGCGAGCAATTTGGCCAGGTTGCTCTGGCCGTATAATTGATCCTCGCTGTCCGGCCGATGTTCATCATGGCCGATCACAAATGCGGCGCTGACCCGGTTGGTCATCGCGAGGTTGGCCAGCGCCGAGGTGAACAGCATTTCCCCTTTGAAACCGGAACGCCGGATTTCGCGCTGCTTTCCCGACATGAGATCGTTCAGGTTGGTGTCATAGGCGGAGAGTTCCGCCTCGGCCACCCGGACGTATTGGGAGCCATTGTCGAACAGCACCAGGTTCACCTCCTCCTGACCGAGCTTATAACCGGCCCGCACGAGGAGCGCCGTCGCCGGATCCGACACATAATCGACCTTCCGCACCTTGAGTCGCGGTTGCAGGCCCGAATACTCGCGCAGCATCGTGTCGATGTGCCCGTAGAGATCCGAATCGCGCGGAAACAGGACGGTCACCTTCACCTCATTGGTGATGCCGGCGAGCACCTGCCGGGTCAGGGGCGAGAGTTCAAAATCCTGGAAGGTGGACAGGTCGCGGCGCCAGCGGAGATGGACCGAGGCGAGATGGTTGACCGTCGCCAGGATGACCAGCAGGGACAGGACGGCGACGGCGACGTTGAGGGCGACGCGGTATCGGCGGCCGGGCACAAAGCTGGGACGGGTTGACATCATGCACTAATTCCAACGCCGGCTTTCCACGACGCGATGGGTGAGGAACAGGAAAAAGACGGTTCCGGACAGGTAAAAAACGACGTGCCGACCCGTGACCATTCCGCGGGAGAAATCCTCCATATGACGGGTCAGGGAGATGTGATCGAGCACCGGTTGCGCCCAAGCCGGAAGCATCCCGGAGGCGTCCGGCCGGTAACCGACCATCCACAGGCCGATCCCCATCAGGAAAGTGAGCATGGCCGCGATGATTTCGCTGCGGGTGAGCGAGGAGGCGAAACAACCGAACGACATGAACAGGGAGCCGACCAAGGTGATGCCGATGAAGGTGGCGAGGACGACGGGGGGATCGAACAGGGCCGCTTCGCCGGTGATTTGCCGCAGGGCGAAGAGCACGGCCAGCAAGGGGAGCCAGGTGAGCAGATAGAAACCCATGGTCCCGGTGAACTTGGCCAGCACCACCTGCCAGTCGCCCACCGGCGTCGTCATCAGGGCCTCATAAGTGCCCGTCGATTTCTCGGCCGCAAAGGCCCGCATCGTGATCACCGGGGAACACAGCAGCACGATGAGCCAGAAATAATCCGTCTGGTAGAACAACTCGGTGACCGGGGCATCGATCGCCAGGCCGCGCACGCGTTCGATCAGGTCGACCAGGCTGAATCCGTTGAGCAGGAGCACGGCGGCGATCACAAGGTATCCCGTGAACGACTTGAAATAGGCTCCCAATTCGCGACGGACGAGGGTGAGGAAGACGCTCATTTCAGTTTCCCGGCCGGTTCCGACCCTGGGTCAGGTGCACAAAGATGTCCTCCAACGAATGACGGCTGCGGGTGAGTTCGCGCAGGACCCAACCATGCTGGGACACCTGGCCAAACACCAACGGACGCAGGTCGGCACCCTGGCTCGGCGTCAGCGACAACCGCCGGTATTCACCATCCAATTCGGTCACCTCCATGCGCTCGATCCCGGGGAGATCCCGGAACGCCTCGATCAAGGCCGCCTCCGGGGCCGCGATTTCCGCCACGACCTGGCCGTCCATGCTTAATCGCCGTTCCAAATCCTCGGTGCGATCCGCCGCCAGGATGCGCCCCTGGTGCAGGATCAACACCCGGGAACAGGTCATTTCAACCTCGCTCATGATGTGGGTCGACAACAGCACGGTGTGGCTGCGGCCCAATTCCTTGATCAGCGACCGCACCGCCCGGATCTGGTGCGGGTCCAACCCGATCGTCGGCTCGTCCAGGATGATCAGGTCGGGCTCGTGCACCAATGCATCGGCCAAACCCACGCGCTGCCGGTAACCCTTGGACAATTGCCCGATGATCCGTCGTTCGACCCCGGTGAGCCCGCACTGTTGCAGCACGGCATCCACCTGCCCGCGGCTGCGTCGCCAGCTCAACCCCTTCAGTCGCGCCCGGAATTTGAGGTACTCCCGGACCCGCATGTCCAAGTGCAGCGGATTGTTTTCGGGCATGTACCCGATCCGCCGCCGCACCTCGTCCGGTTCGTGGAAAACATCGAATCCGGCCACGCGCGCCGTGCCGCTCGTCGCCGGCAGAAAACACGCGAGAATCCGCATCGTCGTGGATTTCCCCGCCCCGTTCGGACCCAGGAAACCCACCACCTCGCCCCGACCGACCGTGAAGGAAAGGCCGTCCACGGCCGTGCGGCCGGGATAGCGCTTGGTGAGGTCTTGGACCTCGATCATCGGTGCGGCGGACTCCATCGTGTTAGCCCTAACGTAACGGTCCGGGTCGGTTTGTCCCAACCCCGAATTGGGAACCTCGGTTTCCCAGGGATGTTTAACGGATTTTCAGGGTGACCGCGCCCTCGCGTCGCCGGGAGAACACCCCGAGGCGTTCCCAGGTCACCACCTCGAGATTCACCGAGGCGCCCCGTCCTTTGGCATGAAGTGCCTTCGCCAATCCCAGGACGTCCGCGACCGGCTGTCCGTCGATGCCCGTGATGAACCAACCGGCTGTCAATCGGCGTGCGGCCGGCCCGTCGGCATCCACCGCCGTGACCGCCAGCCCGCCCTCGACCTGGGTGACGACGGCGCCCAGGCGACGGCGAACCAGTCCGGCATCGAAAACCTGGCGCTCATCACGGAGCCGGAGGTTGAGCGCGAGCGAGTTGCCGGCGCGCCGCACCAGCAACCGGAGGTCGCGTTGGGCACCCGCAATGGTGAGGGCGCGGTTGAACTCGATCACGTTGCCGGCCGGCCGGCCGTCGACTTCGAGGATCACGTCCCCCGACTGGATACCGGCCTGCTGCGCCGGACTTCCTTCCTGGACGGTTTTCACGGTGAGCGGGCGCATGCCGGGTTGGATCCGGGCACCGAACCACAAACCCTGGACCGACTCGCCGGTCAGGGCCTCCGCCAGGGCCTCATTGACGCGCTTGATCGGGACGGCGAACCCGATCCCCTGGGCCCCGATGTCGGTGCGCAGGACGGCGACGTTGATCCCGATCAATTCGCCGCGGACGTTGATCAGGGGTCCGCCGGAATTGCCCGGATTGATGGCGGCATCCGTCTGCAACCAGTCTTGGATCTCCAACCGGCCGCCCTCGGGAACCGACTCCGAAGCCCGCCGGGTCTTGGAACTCAGGATGCCCCGGCTGACCGAGCCACCGAGGCCGAAAGGATTCCCCAAGGCGATCACCGTCTCCCCCAGCAGCAATTCGTCCTCCCGTGCGAATTTCACCGCCTTGAAGCGACGACCCGGGGCCGCCTTGATCCGCAGCAGCGCGATGTCCTTGGCCGCCGACAAGGCCACCCGTTCCGCGGGCAACGACTCATTGCTGTCGATCAGTTGCACCGCGATGTCGTCCACGTCCGCCACCACATGGACATTGGTGAGCACATATCCCTCGGGATCGATGATGACCCCCGAACCCCGGCTGAACTCGGCGCGGCGTTGGTGCCGGTACCCATAGAATTCCTCGATCAACCGCTGGAAATCATCCCCTCCCCGCTCGGTCCACGTGCGGGTGGACACATTGACGACCGCGGGGAGCACCTGCTCGACGGCCTGCACGGTCGCATCGCGCCGGATGTCCGTCAGGGCGATCGGCGTGGGGGACACCGGCTCGGCGGATCGGGCGGGCGTCCCAAGTAGCACTGATGGGAGCAGGCAAAGGAACCAACGTTTCATAACGGCAGGCACGTGACCGATTCAGAGGGTCCGTTGTTCAGAGCCATTCGGGAAATGCTGTCGGACGGATGCCGACTCCTATAACCCATCCCTCCGGAAGGCGCCATTCCCGTCCGGCCCGATCTCCCCCGGTTGACAGCCGGGTGCCTCCGCCGAGTTTGGCGCATGCCCAAACTTCCGGACGACCTCTATCGTCGCTGGCTCGAAGCCGTGTTTCCGACTCCGGCATTGCATGAGGATTTCATCCCGCCCGAACGCTGGCTGCAACAGGTGTGGCGGCATCAGCGATTGCGGCGGGAGCTGTTGTGCACGATCGACGGCGAACCGGTGCGGGTGCTGCATCCGGGCTTTTGGAACCGGGGTGCCGGACCGGATTTTCAACAGGCGATCCTCCAGTTTGGAGAGGCCCCGGCGCAGCAGGGCGACGTCGAGATCGACCTGGTGCCAGCGGGCTGGCGGGGGCATCACCATGCGACCAATCCGGCGTTTCAAAAAGTGATCCTGCATGTGATCTGGGATGCCCGGCACGACGCGGCGGGTCGGCCCGCCCTGGCCCTGCGACCCTTCCTGGATGCGCCGTTGTCCGAACTCGCACCCTGGTTGCAGACCGAGGCGCCGCGTCTGCTGCCTGACAACGTCCCCGGCCGGTGCGCCGCACCCCTGGCGGACCTGACCCACGACGCACTCGAAGGATTGGTGCGGCAGGCAGCCCTGGCCCGGTTGACGCGCAAGGCCTCGGAGTTTGCGGTCCGGGCCCGACACGCCGGTTGGCGGCAATCGCTCTGGGAAGGATTGGTGGGAGGTCTCGGTTACCGACATAATGTCTGGCCCATGCGCCGCATCGCGGAGATCACGGGGGCCGGGGGGACGCCTCCGTTGGCGGACCTCCTCGGAGCGCAGGCACGCCTGCTCGGTCTCGCGGGTCTCCTTCCCGCCGATCTCCCGGCACGAAACGGGGATTATGTCCGGGCCTTGTGGGATCGATGGTGGCGGGAACGCGATCATTTTCACGGGTCGATGCTGCCTTCCGGGATCTGGCGGCTGGGTGGCTTGCGACCCGCGAATCATCCCCACCGCCGTCTGGCCCTGGCCGGGCATTGGTTATATAATATGCTTCCGGGCGAGGGCTTCGATGCCTGGCTGGCGGATTCCGATCCGCACCCGGATGTTTCCGAGGCCTTGCATCGCGTCCTGGGCATCCCCTCCGATTCCTTCTGGGATCACCATTGGACCCTCGGGTCGGGGCCGATGTTGCAGAGCCGGCCCCTGCTCGGCCGGCCACGACTGACCGACCTGGCCGTCAATGCGGTCCTGCCATGGCTCCTGGCACGGGCGGAGACCGGCGCGGATCCCTTGGTGCGGCGACGGATTGAGGAGCGGTATCTGGAATGGCCCGCCGGGGAGGAAAACGCCGTGTTGCGCCTCGCGCGACAGCGATTGCTCGGGGGGAGACGCCGGTGCCTACCCCGGAGTGCGGCCATGCAGCAAGGCCTGCTGGCGTTGAGCCAGGATTTCTGCGCCCATGCCGATGCCCGATGCACCGGATGCCGGCTTCCCGGGCTGGTTGACGGGACATTTGGTGGGCGTCAAACCGACGAAAACGGCCGCGGGGAACCCGCGGCCGTGGGAGGAGGTGCCGGTCCGCAACCGCGGCTTAGCGCGGAGTCGTCACGCCTGCCGCCTTCTGGCGGGGTTCGAAATGTTCCTTGAGGCCGCTCGCGGCAAATTCGTGGGTGAACCATTCGCTGAAACCCCGGCCTTCCTCGCGTTGGCGAAGTTCCGTCATATACTTGGGCAATTCAGCCTTCACCATTTCGTCCGAGGCCGGGCGTCGTTCCCGGAGATAGAGGACATATCCGCCATCGCGGCCGCGGATGAAGTTGCTCACCTGCCCGGGCTGCAAGGCGAACGCAGCGTCCTTGAGCGAGTTGAGATCCGCCTGCGGTGGGAGCCCCGGAACCGAAGTCATCGACAGGCTGAAGGGCGGCAGATCCACGGCGGTGAGTTTTTGGTCGGCGACCAACGCGGCGAAAGTCTTGCCCGCGGCCACGGCATTGGTCGCGACGTTGTGGAAGGCCTGTCCGGCTGAACCGGCGGCATCCAAGGCTTGGGAGCGGCGGAAATCCTCCGTCACCCGCACCCGGACGGCATCGAGGGTGGGCGTCACGGTCGGGATGTGTTGCTTGACGGAAACGATGTACACGCCGTCGGCCGCGCTGAGGGGTTCGGTGAAAGGCGAATTGGCATCCAACTGGGCGAGTTGTTGGCTGAGATTCCGCAGGGATTCGAGACCGAGCGGCCGTTCGAAACCGGAGAACGGCTGGGTGATCTCGACTTTGAGGCCTTTCTTGGCGGCCAGAGTCTCCAGGTTTTCGGGACGGAGGGGCTCGATCTGGCCGAGATCGTTATAAAAGGCATTGGCCTGCTCGGCGGCATAGCTGACCGCGGTGCTGCGGACGAATTCATCCCGCAATTGGGCCAGTGCGGCGTCTTTGGCCAACGGATTGCCCTGGCTGTCGCGGAACGCATCGGCGGTGCGCTGGTTGTAGGCGGCCTCCAGCCGTTGCACCAGATCCGGCACCTTGGCCACGTCCTGCTCGGCTTTCGCGAGGAAACTGTTGGTCCCGAACTTCACATAAGCCGCCACCATTTTCTCGGGGGTCCGGTAGTTGGCGATGCGGTTGGTGAAGAATTGACCCAAGGCCGGCGCGGTGATCTGCACCCCTGCCAGGAAATTTGAAGACGAGAAAAAGACCGCGCTCGCCATGGCCTGCTCGTTCTCCCGCCGGAATTCCGCCTCGGCTTCCCGCGGTGTCACCAATTGGCCGGGAATGCTGACGAGGTCCATCAAGTGCCGCTGGCCGATCGCCCGACGCAACAGGAGGACATAATCCGCTTCCGCATATCCCCGGGCCTTCACCAAGGCGACCTGCTGGTCGTACATCAGTTGGCCGGTGGAGGAATCGCGCAGGTGTTCCTTGACGTATTCGGCCACCTGCTCGTCACCCGGCACGATGGCCATTTGACGGAGTTTCTCATCGATCAGAAGGTTTTCGTACGCCATCCGCTCCTCGCCGCCCTGAACCTGCCGGCGTCCCCCGCTCATCTCCTCCACCAACTTGGCCTGCCGGTAGGCCTCGCGAGCCTCCTCCGGTTTGATCGGCCGCCCATATAGGGTCCCCATTTCCCCGCCTCCCCCACGACCACCCCCATTGCGGAATGACCCTTGGTTCGGCGAGAAAAAAGCCACGAATGTCACGATCACCGCGACGACGATGATCCACCACAAGACCGTCGAATGCCTCCGGATGCTTCCGATCATAAAGCTGATTTGAAAGACGGCGAAGGTACCGGGCGCCGGGAAACCGGGTCAATGGGCGATTTGGGTCCCGTTCATTGCGGGGCGCATCCGGGCATCGTGGGAAGCCGGGCCCTGGGAGAAGCGGGGCGG
>JANYCC010000463.1 GCA_025360495.1 Verrucomicrobiota bacterium
ATTACAACCGGCAGTCCGGCCAATGAAGGCAGGTCTTTCGGTTGTTCCTGGGCGGACTATGACAATGACGGCTTTCTCGATCTGTTTGTGGCCAACGGCGCGGGCGGCCCCGCTCTCAACAACTTTCTCTACCGAAACAACGGCAACGGCAATACATGGTTGAAAGTCAGGCTGGTGGGCACGCAGTCCAACCGCGCGGGCATCGGGGCGAAGATGCGCGTCACCGCGAACATTCGCGGTAGCCCGATCCGGCAGTTGCGCCAGATCTCCGGCGGGACGGGCGGCCAAGGCACCTTGCTCGCCCATTTCGGACTGGGCGACGCCACGAACATCGACTCCCTGCAGATTCAGTGGCCGTCGGGAGCGGTGCAGGAGTTGCACGATGTGGCGGTGAACCAATCGATGACCGTGACCGAACCTCCGCGGCTGCAAGCCGAGGGGCAATTGCCCGACGGTTCAGTCCAATTGTTGCTCACGGGCGCCGTGGGATTCCGCTACGACATCCAGATTTCAGGTGATCTGAAGACGTGGACGCCTTGGATCACGCTGACGAATACAAATCGGATGATGTCCATCCGTGATTCGGCAACGACGGACTCACCACAGCGGTTTTACCGGGCTCTGGGCCGGTAGGTCAGTTGAAACGCTGGCGACCAAACTCGGCAAGAACATGAGAACAAACAACTCTGCTGCGGAGGCATTCTATACGAGCCCGGCGGGCCAAATCTTTGGCCCCTACTGCTCCTGTTTACGCTGACCACCGTGGCGCAAGCCCAGTATGATTACGAGACATCCAACGGCACGGTCTCCATCACAGGATACGATTGTTCGAGCGCTGGCGGTGCGGTGACCATTCCAGACACGATCGATGGCCTGCCGGTCTCCAGCATCGAAGTCGGGGCGTTCTATGGCTGCACCAGCCTGACCAGCGTCACAATCCCCGACAGCGTCACCGAAATCGGGTACGGGGCGTTTGGTGGCTGCACCAGCCTCACCAGCATTACGATCGGCACAGGCGTCACCGGCATCGAGGGCGCGGGGTTCAGTGGTTGTGCCTGCGTGACAGGAGTCTATTTCAAGGGTAACGCCCCCGGCGATCTGGGTGAATATCTGTTCGCCCGAGCCGACCGGGCGATCGTCTATTATTTGCCGGGGACGACCGGCTGGGGCCCGACATTTGGTGGTCGTCCAACCGCCCTGTGGAGGCCTGCGGTCGAAATCAACGATTCCAATTTCGGCGTCCGCACGAATCAGTTCGGATTCACCCTCAACTGGGCCGGCGACCGGGTCCTCGTGGTTGAAGCCTGCACGGATCTGGCCCATCCCCTCTGGTCTCCCGTGGGGGAAGCGTCCGAGCAGGGCTGCGTAGGTGCGCTGGGTGTTCGCCGCCTGTCCCTGTTCGGGCCGGACATGGGACAGGAACTCATCGATCAACGGCGCGATCACCCGGCTTGAATGGCGTCCCTTGGAATCCGGCACAAGCTCCGGGAGCGCGGGCCTGCCGCGCGAGTCCCGGGAGGGCGGGTTTTCCAACCCGCCGCTGGGTGGACCCCGCGCAGCGTCCCACCTTCGGGGTGGCCCGGGAAAGAAGCTTGGAACGGAACCGTGGTTGACTCAACTGTTGGTTTAAGGAATCCTTAATGCATGAAGGATCTGGATACCATGACCGTTTCAAAGGTGGGCCAGAGCACCTTGCCCAAATGGTGGCGCGATGCCTCAGGCCTGGCGCAGGGGGGCTTGGTGGAGGTTCGACCTGTGCGTGATGGTACCCACAGCATCATCCTGACTCCCCGGCCGTCCAAGCGACAGGGGGCCGTGGGCCTGCTTCGGCAATTCGCATGTTGCCCGAAGCCTTTTCTTCCACCGAACCGCCATCAACTGCCCTTCAAGTGAGCTTTCTGATGGACACGGACCTGCTTTCGCTGCTGGAGAGGAAGCGGGTGCCGCCCAAGCTGGTGGCTTGGGTGGAGGAGCATGAGGCGGAGATATTCCTCAGTGTCGTCTCCTTCGCGGAGTTACAGTTCGGACTCGGTAGGGCTCCGGCCAAGCACCAAGGCAGTCTGTCTGTCTGGCTGGCTGAGACCCGGGCCAGATTTGCCCCGGCCACTGAGCAACTCACCGAGCCGGTGTTGGTCCGCTGGAAAGAATTGCTCGCCGACCTCAAGGAGCGTAACCGCACCATGACCTGCGAGGATTCCCTGATCGCGGCCACCGCCTTGTTCCACCAGCACACGATTGCAACACGCAACCTACGACACTTCGAGCCTGCAGGTGTGCTGACCGTTGATCCGCTGGCTTGAACCCTGCCGGAAATGCAGAGGGATCCCTCCGTGGATGCTCGCAGTGCGCTCGCGGTCGCGATAGGTTGGCCGCGTGACGGCGGAGCTCGACCGGGAGACCATCCTCCCGGCGCTGGCGCGGCTGAACGACCTGCTGCTTGAACAGGCCGCTGCTGCTGGAAAGTCCTGCCCCGTTCCGGGAACGAAACTTATTTGTCAGCGAGAACGTTCTCGCCCGGGCTTGAATCCCTTCGACGGTCCGTTCACGGACCGGACCGGACCCAATTCACATTGAACTCAGCGTGCCGGATGCAGCCGCCGGCCGCCGTGTGCACGCTGTACGTCGCGTGCAGCCGTCCATCCCGTGTCTGGATCACACTCGGATAGCCGAACGAATCAGGACCTCCGGCCGGCGTGGATTCCAACGCCCGCCGCATCGGCCACGTTTTCCCCTCGTCCGGTGACAGCCAGACCGAAAGTCGGTGCCGTCCGTTTTCCGTGTCGTTCCCTATATACAACCATGTGGCGTCCGCCAGGCGGATGACTTCCGCGCCGGAACCCGGATTGGGGATCTCGCTGTCGCGAACCTCGGACCAGGTCTCCCCGCGGTCCCGGGATTCGGCCATCATCAGTCGTTTCGGCGGCGGTCCGTTGTCCCGCATATAGGCCACGAGCGCGCCGTCGTGACGTCGCACGACACTGGGTTGGATGTTGCCCCCGCCGATCAGTGGGGAACTCGTGTGCCAATGTGCCCCGCCGTCGTCGCTCAAGGCCATCAGCGCGCACGAGAATCCGTCGTGGTACAGCGGCACCAGCAACCGGGTCCCGTCGATCACCTGCGGGTGCGCCCGGGTCATCCAGCCCAGGCGCCGGTATAATTTGTCGTCGGTGTGCCGCCGCATGGCGTCGAGGTAGTCATTCACCTCCCGCCGCGTGTCGCCCGCCCAATCCCCCGCCCGGGCCCGGGCCTCGAGTCGGGGCAGGGCCTCGTTCATCCCGGCGTCAAATTCCGGGCCCGGCGTCACGTGGAGCACGTCCGTCCGTTCCCATCGCGGGACGCCGGGACCCCGATATTCGCGGCTCACCTGCACCTTCATGAGCGCCGATTCCCACAGGTTCGCCAGGATCGTCGGATAGAGCAGCCACAGTCGGCCCGACGGATCGAGGAACATCGTCGGGTTGGTGTCGGGATAGCCCGGTGTGTCGGCCATCGTGAACCGATCGGTCCACCGGGATTCACCGTGCGACCGCAGTTTTCGTGCGCCCTCGATGCGGACGTCATCGGCCTTGCGTTCGCCGGAGCCGTGGAACCAGCAGGCGAGCAATTGGCCATCGGGCAATTCCACCACGCAGGACCCGTGGTTGTGCCACGGCTCGGGCGCGAAGAGATCCTCCGAGTGATGGAAGGGGAGGTTGGGACGCTTGCTGCGGATCGACTCGCCGCGAGCGCCAAGGAGGCCGATCCACAGGGTGAACGCGGCCGCAATCCCGAACCTAAAGTAGGTGATCACGTGAACTTCGGGCTCATTCGGAACAACTTTTGCGTCTTCTTGCGTTCTTTGCGGCTAAGAATTCGCGCCCTTTCCAGAACTCGCCAGCCTGGGCACGGCACGACAGAAAAATGGGAAAACGCAGCACCGGCGCACCGAACCCGGATCGATGGCCCCATTCTTCTGTCGAAGATATTCGTGGCTTCGGCTCAGCGCAGCAGCTGTTTTTCCAGGTAACTCACGGTCTGACGCACCGTGGCATCGACCTCCATCCGGTCGCGGACCTGACGGCAGGCGTGCAGCACCGTGCCATGGTCTCGGCCGCCGAACGCGCCGCCGATCGTGTTGAGCGAGGACTCGGTCAGTTGGCGGGCCAGGAACATGGCGACCTGCCGCGGGAACGCGATGTTCTCCGGCCGCCGTTTGCTGGTCATGTCAGCCATCCGGATGTCGTAGTGCTCGGCGACCCGTTTTTGGATCGTCTCGATCGTGATCGTCTGGCGGCCTTCCTCCTGCAGGATTTCCCGCAGCAGGGTCTCGACGGTCTCCAGGGTGAGCGGACGCCCGGTGAGTTGGGCATAGGCGGCGACGCGGGTGAAAGCCCCTTCCAACCGGCGCACATTGGTGCGGATCCGGGTGGCGAGGAAGTTGGAGATGGCCTCGGGCAGTTGGAAGCCGAGCGCTTTCTCCTTGTTGCGCAGGATCGCGATGCGGGTTTCGACGTCCGGTGCCTGGATGTCGGCGGTCTGGCCCCATTCGAAGCGCGAAATCAGCCGTTGTTCGAGGCCTTGGATCTCATTGGCCGGGCGATCACAGGACAGGACGATCTGCTTCCGGGCGTCGTGCAGGGCGTTGAAGGTGTGGAAGAACTCCTCCTGGATGCGCTCCTTGCCGATCAGGAACTGGATGTCGTCCACCAGGAGCACATCGAGTTGGCGATACCGGCGCCGGAATTTGAGCACCGAGTTGTTCTGCAAGGCGTCGATGAACTCATTGGTGAAGCGTTCGCAGCTCAGGTAGGCCACCCGGGCGCCCTTCTTGTGGTGGAGCACGTGGTGGCCGACGGCGTGGAGCAGGTGGGTCTTTCCCAGCCCGACCCCGCCGAAGAGGAAGAGCGGATTGAACGACTTGCCCGGATTCTGGGCCACGGCCAGCGCGGTGCCATGCGCGAACTGGTTGTTGTTCCCCACCACAAAGGTGTCGAACGTGTTGTTCGGGTTGAACGGGGGCTCATCGCGCCGCGCCGTTTCCGGCTCCGCCGCCGCCACCCGTTCCGCCTGGAGCCGGTGGACCGGATCCGCCGCCATCTCTTCCACCGTGGGGGCCACCCCGATCTCCACGATGAACCCGATCTGCATCGGACGGACCGCGGCCCGGCTCACGACCGACCGGAGCAGGTCGAGGTAGTTGTCGCGGAGCCACAGCTCGCAGAACTCGTCCGCCACCACCAACTGGAGCGAATCACCTTCGAGGTTGCGGGCGCGGACTGGTGCGAACCAGAGGGTGAAGATTTCGGCCTTCAGCATGCCGCGCAGGAGGTCCTGGGCGGCCGACCAAAGGCCTGCGGCGGTGAGGGGCATCGGAGGCGGCAAGAGTTGGGGGCTTTTCACCGAAAACAAGGGTTTATTCACCTGCCTCCGTCACCGGAGTGTAACCGACATCGGGACAGGTGGTTGCGGACGGTGAAAACCGCCCGGACAACCCCGGTTGGACCCCGGCACGGGAGGTGTCGGCGTCCGCTTTTTCAGCATGTAAGCAATTGCAAGACATTGGGTAACAAATCATGAGTCCCACTCTCTGAGGCACCTTGAGCCGACGGTCTTAGCGATGAAACGGTTCGCGGAGCGGTAGGCTTTTAGGGCAGCGGTCCGCGTCCGGACGAGGCAAACATATTCGCTGTTGTTACCAAGTTATTCACAGCGAGTTTTCCGGCCTGTTTTCCGGCCTTTTCCTGCGGTTCCCCCCGGCACCCGGGGAGGACGGATCCCGACCCATCCCATCGCCGCCGACCGCAGGAATGAGTCTTCAAGTTCGCCGCTTGCGGGGGGGTGGGACTTTTGAAACCGTCGCCCTTCATTTTATGGGACATGTCAAGCTGCACATTCCGGGTCCGGTCGAAGTGAGCCCGAAGACCTTTGAGGCTTTCTGCCATCCGATGATCGGTCATCGCGGCCAGGGCTTCAAAGACCTCTACGCCCGCCTCCAACCGCAACTTCAAGGACTCCTCGGGACCCGGCAGTTGGTGTACCTGTCCACGTCCAGCGCTTGGGGTGTCATGGAGGGCGCCCTGCGCAATCTCACCGCCCGAAAGGTCCTCAATTGCATGTGTGGCGCCTTTTCGGACAAGTGGTTTGACGTCTCCAAACGGTGCGGCAAAGAGGCCGAGGCCCTGCAGGTCCCGTGGGGTTCGCCCATCCGCGCCGATCAGGTCGATGCCCGCCTGGCGACCGGGCTCTTCGATGCGGTCACGTTGATCCACAACGAGACCAGTTGCGGGGTGATGAGTCCGCTGGCGGAAATCGCCGCCCTCAAGGCCCGCTATCCCGACGTGATGTTCATCATCGATGCCGTCAGTTCCATGACGGCCGTTCCGCTGGATTTCGATGCCTTGGGGATCGATGTGCTGCTGGCGGGCACCCAGAAGGCGTTCGCCCTTCCGCCCGGCCTGACCGTGTTCACCGTGTCCCCGACCGCCTTGGCGAAGGCGGCCACCGCGAAAGACCGTGGCTATTACTTCGACTTCGTGGAATTTGAGAAGAACGCCCGGGACAGCATGACGCCCAGCACTCCCAGCATCCCCCATGTCTACGCACTGGCGTCCAAGGTCGATGAGTTCTTCGCCGAAGGACTGGCGAACCGTTATGCGCGGCACCGGCAGACCAACGGCATGCTCCGCGACTGGGCCAGCCGCAATGGATTCACCCTGTTCCCGGAGCCCGGCCATGAGTCGCTCACCCTGGTCTGCGTCAACAACGGCGCCCGCCCCGGCGGACGGGTCATCGATGTCGCCAAGTTCCAAAAACTGGTGAAAGACCAAGGCATCCTGATCGACGGCGGTTACGGCAAGATCAAGGGGACCACGTTCCGCATTTCGAACATGGGGGACGAGACGCCCGGCACGATCACCGCGCTCATCGCCGTGCTCGACGCCGCCCTCGCCAAGCTTTGAATCACTTCAATTCCCAGCGTTCCCCGAAAAACCCTGCCGCGGGTAGTCCGCCCGGGTACCGCGAGGTCACCGGTTGGCTGATGTCCACCACCGCCCAATCCGGGAGTTTGGACGTTTGCCGGGCGTTGTTCAGATAGTCGTATTCGCGGTAGGTGAAACCACTGTTCAAAACCACGTAATGCTGCGGGTTGAGCGGATTCGGAAAAATGAGGACGGGCACGTGGTGATCGGCCGGGAAAGTCCGGTCTTTCACCACCACTCCGGCCGCGGTCCATTTGACGGGCAAACGATCGGCGATCCGCGCCAGCACCTGGTTGCTCTGCGGGTCACCCCATAACACCAGGTTCGCCTCCGCCAGGTCCGCGTCCGTCACCTCGGTGTCATTCTTGCGCGGTGCATCGCCCCGGAACTGGCTGCGCCAATGCTCCATCGCGTGCGCGGACTCGGCTTTCACCCATGCGCCGACTTTTTCGTTCATCGGGGTTCCGGTCGGTAGCACCATCAGGAAACGATTCAGAAATGCGTCGTCGATCGGTCCCTGCAGGCCGGCCCGCTTCCGCAAGCCGTCTTCCGGTGCCGCCCCCGCCTGCCAGCGGCCTTCGGCGCTCCGGTGGAAG
>JANYCC010000468.1 GCA_025360495.1 Verrucomicrobiota bacterium
GGCGGACCCAGTCGGGACAGGGGAATCCGCCTCGTACCTCGTCGGCTACGGGACAGGTCCTCTCTTATGACTTCGTCGGCGACGGCACCTCCCCAAAATTATCATGGCGTGAGGCGTTCGGATCGCACAGGGTCCCCACCGATCCCACCCGTCGAAAGAGCATCCGTCATCAGAACGGCAAGAACCTCCACGAACACCATGCCTCCCGCGAATCCCCGTCCGTGTATGCCGGCGGCGTCCGATCCCCGCGCCGCCTTCACTCTGATCGAGTTGCTGGTGGTCGTCGCGATCATCGCCATCCTGGCCGGGATGCTCCTGCCGGCGCTCGCCAAGGCTCGGGACACGGCCCGTGGCGCCGCGTGCATCAGCAACCTCCGCCAGTTCGGGGTCGCTTCGATGACCTACACCGTGGACTACCGCGGTCACCTTCCCGGGTTCCGCGACTGGTTGTATGCCCAGGCCAAGCCCGGCGACCTCACCTCCGGCACGCTGTATCCCTACCTGAAGTCCAAGCCGGTGTACCTGTGCCCGACCGACGCCCACCAGTTGGCCATCAAGGCGAAACCGGCGCAACCGGCTTCCGGCAGCCCCGGCTTTGGCAACAGCCACAAACACCGGGATTATAGTTATGCCATCAACTGCGGCATCTGCCACGCCACCGACATCGCCAGCTTCCGTGATCCCACGCACACGATGGTGTTCATGGAGGCCAACCTGGCGGCCGATGACTACACCGGCCAGGTGGGGCCGACCTTGGTGTCCCGCGCGATTTCCCTGCGCCACAATGACCGGGGAAACCTGATGTTCGGTGATTTCCACGTCGAAAAACTCCAGAAGAAGCAGTTCGACCCGATCGCCAAGACCAAGCGGTTCTGGTTCCCGACCGAGGACACGACCGGTTTCAACGGGATGCAGATGGGCACAGGTCTGCAGTGATCCGTGGTTGGCCCGGCCGTATTCTTGTCCGTTCAGGCCAGGATCTGCGACAGGACCCGGCCTTCGTCAGTCGGACCGATCAGCCGGTTGTCGAGCCCTTGGTACGCATAAGAAAACCGGTACGGATCCAGCCCGAGCGTGTGCAGCACCGTGGCCTGCACGTCGCGGATCGACACCGGGTTTTCCACGGGGTAATAGCCGAATTCATCGGTCTGTCCGAAAGCCGTCCCCCCGCGGATCCCGCCCCCGGCCATCCACATCGTGAACGCGTGCGGATGATGGTCGCGCCCGATGTAACCCTTCTTCAATTCGGTCCGGACATTGTTCTGCTGCATCGGGGTCCGGCCGAATTCGCCGCCCCACACCACGAGCGTCTCGTCCAGCAACCCGCGCTGGTCCAGGTCGGTGAGCAGGCCGGCGATCGCGCGTTCGGTCTGCTGGCATTTGATCGGCAGCGTCTCATCGATGCTTTCGCCCAACGACGAACCGTGATGGTCCCAACCCCAGTCATATAATTGCACGAAGCGCACCCCGGCCTCGACCAACCGCCGGGCCAACAGGCAGTTGTTGGCGAAGGTCGGGTCGTCCCCTCGATATAACACCCGCGGATCCTCGGCATTCTCCGCCGCCGAAACATGGCCGGGGCGCGCGCCATAAAGGTCCAGGATGTGGCGGGGTTCCTTGGAAAGATCCATGACGCCGGGAACCGACATCTGCATCCGGTAGGCGAGTTCATACTGCGCGATGCGGGTGAGCGTTTCGGGATCCCCGCTGCGCCGGTGTTCGGCCTCGTTCATCTCCTCCAGCGTATCCAGCATCCGGCGTCGCAACGGGCGTCCCAACCCCGCGGGATCGCCGAGATAAAGGACCGGGTCGCCATCGGTCCGGCATTGCACACCCTGGTAGACGGAGGGAAGGAAGCCGGCGCCCCAGAGGGATTTTCCGGCGTCCGGGGTCTTGCCTCCGGAAAGCAGGACGACGAATCCGGGAAGGTTGTCGTTCACGGAGCCGAGACCATAAGTGACCCAGGAACCCAACGCGGGGTTGCCAAGGCGCGGCGTCCCGGTCTGGACAAAAAGCTGCGCCGGCGCGTGATTGAACTGGTCGGTCTGGACGGTCCGCAGGATGCAGGTGTGATCGACGACCTGCGCGAAATGCGGGAGCAATTCGCTGAGCCATTGTCCGCTGGCGCCGTGCCGTGCGAAACGGAACTGGCCGCCAAGCATCTTCGGGGTGCCGCGGATGAAGGCGAACCGTTTGCCTTCCAGGAATGATTTCGGGCAATCCTGACCGGTGAGTTTGCTCAATTCTGGCTTGTTCTCGAACAATTCCAACTGCGACGGCGATCCCGCCATGTGGAGATAGATGACCCGCTTGGCCCGGCCCGGGAGCAGGGGCGGACGGGCGGACACCGGGTTCATACCGG
The DNA here is from genome assembly GCA_025360495.1 of Verrucomicrobiota bacterium. Taxonomy (GTDB): domain Bacteria; phylum Verrucomicrobiota; class Verrucomicrobiia; order Limisphaerales; family UBA9464; genus UBA6176. The sequence goes on from JANYCC010000468.1 coordinate 2,363, forward strand.
GCGATGCCACCGCACCGGCGGCGGTCCCGCGACCCATCAGCGACTGGAGCGCCAGCGCGCCGAAACCGAGGCCGGAATTGCGGAAGAAATGGCGCCGGGTCAGCGCACGGGCTTGGAACAGGTAAGGGTTCATGGGTCAGTTGCGCGTCAGGAATTCATCGAGGTTCAGGATCGCGCTGGCCGCCACCATCCAACCGGCGAATGCGGCGCGGGACATCCCGGCCGGCACCAGCGCGCGACCGGATGCCAAAAACGAATCTGTCCGCGCCGGGTCGGACGCGAATTCACTTTCGGCCTCCTGTCGCAATCGCAGCAACGGCGCTGTTTCCGCGGGTCGCACCGGTCGGATCAACGCCATCCGCAAGCCGCCCGCCATCCGGGCCGCGGGATCGTCGCCGGTCGAGGTCATGCGTCCGGCCAGCGCCGCCGCCGCCTCCAGATAGACCGGATCATTCAAGGTGACCAAGGCCTGCAACGGGGTGTTCGAGGCGATCCGGCGGATCTGGCACACCTCGCGGCTTCCCGCATCAAACGCGAGCATCGAGGGATAAGGCGTGGTGCGTTTCCAATACGTATAAAGACCGCGTCGCCATCGGTCCTCGCCCTCGGCGTCGATCCATTTCTGGCCGCTATAAGTCGAGCGCCAAAGACCGGCTGGCTGCGGGGGCATGACCGGCGGGCCGCCTCGCTTGGAGGACAACAGGCCCGCCACCGCGAGCGCCTGGTCGCGGATGACCTCGGCGGGCAGACGATGTCGGGCGCCACGGCTCGACAGGGCGTTGCGGGGATCCACCTCCCGCAACGCGGCGGACGAGGCGGCCGACTGCTTATAAGTCGCGCTCAGGACAATCGTCTTCAGCAACCGTTTCAGGGACCAGCCCTTGTCCCGGTATTCCGCCGCCAGCCAATCGAGCAACTCGGGATTGGAGGGCAGGCTGCCGAGCGCCCCGAAATCCTCCTCGGTCTCGACCAATCCGAGCCCGTTCAACCGCGCCCAGATGCGGTTCGCCCACACGCGCGGCGTCAAGGGGTTGTCGCCGTTGACCAGCCATTGGGCCACACCGAGCCGGTTGGTGGGCGCCCCGGCCGGCAGTCCGCCAAAAGCCGTCAGCACCGTGGGCGGCGCCGGGTCGCCGGGATCGAGGAAGTTGCCCCGCCGTTGTTGTCGGGTTTCACGCTGTTTGCCGGCGGGTAGTTCGCGCGCGATCGGCAGACGCGGGGCCGCATCATCCAATTGCTTCAACGCCGCACGCGCCTCGGCGACCGCGTGCTGGGCGTTCACCACCGCCGGCGGTTCGTCCAGCGGATGGAGCGTGGCGGGATCCGCGGCCGCCGTCGCCAACCGGAACCGCGCGAGGGTCAGGCCCGCCCCATACTGTTGGGAAAGCGTCACCTTCAACACCGCCGTCCCCGCCAACCGCAATGGTTCAGCGAATGCAAACACCGCCACGTGACGGTCCGATTTGTGCGGGGCCACCGCCCAACCGGTGTCCGGTCGCCCATCCACCGCCGCCGTCACCGGCCACAAGTCCTGCGCGAAATCAGCCTGGGCCCCCATTAGCTTCACCGATTGCGCCCCGGTTTCCGTGGCCACTTCCACGGTGATTTCGGACAGCACGAAGTTGGGATCGGAACCGCTCCGGCCCACGCCGGTCGCGCCTCCAGCCAGGGTCGTGGGCAACGCCTCCAACCGGAGCGCCGTGTGGGTTCCGGCCGGCAGTTCCAGCCGCATTATATAAGTGTCGCGGTCCGGGACCGGGCCCGACGCCAGCACCGCGCCGTCCGCCTGCGCCGTGAGTTGCGCCCCACCTGTGGATTCCGCACCGAGCACCACCGGAACGCGCCAGGGGGTGGGTGATGCGGCGCCGTCGGAGGCCGCCTTCCTTTCCGCGTCGACGAGCTCCGCCTCCCGGGATGAGAGCGTGTCCGCCAGTCGCGCCCGGCTCACCGTCCGGGCGGGATCCAGGATCGGCATCGTGGGCGCGTCGTCGCTGCGGTCGGCATCCTCCGTCTGGTTGAACAGCGCATAGAAACCATAATATTCGGCGGTCGTGATCGGGTCGTACTTATGGGAATGGCATTTTGCACAACCCATCGTCAGGCCCATCCACACCTGCACGGTCGTGTCGATCCGGTCCTTCACCGCCACCACGCGGAATTCCTCGTCGTCGGTTCCACCCTCGTCGTTGCTCAGGGTGTTGCGATGAAAGGCGGTGGCGATGATCTGTTCCTGCCCCGCGCCGGGCAGCAGGTCGCCGGCGATCTGTTCCGCAGTGAAACGGTCCAGCGTCAGGTCGCGGTTGAACGCGTTCACCACCCAGTCGCGGTACGGCCACATCGTGCGGCCCAAATCCTTTTCATAACCCTTGGTGTCGGCATACCGCGCCAGGTCGAGCCACATGCGTGCCCAATGTTCCCCGAATTCCGGCCGGGCCAGCAGATCGTCCACGAGGCGCTCATAGGCCGCGGGCGACGGATCCGCCGCGAACCGGTCCGCCTCCGCGGGCGTCGGCGGCAGGCCGGTCAGATCCAGCGCGAGTCGGCGGACCAGCGTGTGGGGCGGGGCTGCGGCTTGGAGTCGGAGCCCCTTCTTTGCCAGCGCAGCCGCCACGAACGAGTCGATCGGCGAGGTGGAACCCAGCGTGGCCGGCGAAGGGAGTCGCGGGGGAACGGGTTTCACCACCGGTTCGAACGACCAGTGACGTCCCCAAGTCCCACCCTGCGCGACCCAACGTTCCAACAGGTCGGCCTCGGGACGGCCCAGGCTCCGGTGCGCCTTGGGTGGTGGCATGACCTCATCCGGGTCGGCACTGCGGATCCGTTGGACCAGCGTGCTCTCGAGTGGACGATTGGGGACGATCGGAATCCCGTTCTTATGGGGTCGACGGGTGTCGGCTTCGACGTCGAGCCGCAGCTTGGCCTTGCGCTCTTTTTCGTCCGGACCGTGACAGGCAAAACAATGGGTCGAAAGGATCGGCAGGATGTCGCGACCGAACTGGACGACAGGTTCGGCCGCGGCGAGGTGCACGGAGCCGACCGCGGCCGCAACCAGCGGGGCGAATCGTCGGATGAAAGACTGGGGGTGCATGCCGGTGGAAATTGTTGGGGGCAGGGTAGCGTCGTGACGACACCGGCGGAAAGGTGGAAGACGGCCGCCCGAGCCCATCGGGGTATCGCGGGAAGGCGGGTACGAAAACCCGCCTCCCCGGAGCTGTCGCGGCCGCCCTGGGAGGGCGGGTTTTCCTACCCGCCCGCTTCCCCGATGGCCCGGCTTCCCACGATGCCCAGATGCTCCGGAGCCATTGTAGCAGCCGATGGAAATCGGCCGGGCCGGCTGTCTGCCTGTCGGGCGCGCCTTTTTGTTAAGCGGGTGTAAATCTCAGGGCGCCCGGGACATTCTCCCGTTAGCCTGCGCCCGTTGCCCGGCCATGACGTCCGACTCCACATCCCCTTCACAGCCCCTGCTGGTCATCGATGACGACCGCAAACTGTGCCGCCTCATCCGCGATTATCTCACCCCGCTCGGTTATGTCGTCGAGGCCGTCCACACCGGACCCGAGGGCGTCGAGCGGGCCGTGTCGGGCACCTGGCAGGCCGTGATCCTCGACCTCATGCTACCGGGTCTCGACGGCTTCGAGGTTTTGAAGCGGATCCGGGCGAAATCAGACGTGCCCGTGCTGATGCTCACGGGTCGGGGCGACGAGGCGGACCGGATCGTGGGTTTGGAAATCGGGGCGGACGATTATCTCCCGAAGACATTCTCCTCGCGTGAGCTGCTCGCCCGATTGCGGGCGGTCACCCGACGGACCGTGCGCCGGGCCGCGACGGATCCGGAGGCGCCGGTGGTGGAAATCGTGTGCGGCGAACTGCGGGTCAACCCGGAGGCGCACACCGCAGTGCTGGGGGACTCGCCCCTGCTCCTGACGCCGGTGGAGTTCGATCTGCTGCTGGCTTTGATGCGGGCCCGGGGCCGCGTGAAATCGCGCGAGGCGCTGTTGGACGAGATCCGTGCCCGCGATTTCGACGTGTTCGACCGGTCGATCGACGTGCATGTGGCGGCCTTGCGGAAGAAGCTCGGGGACGACGCCCGTGAACCGCGCTTCATCCGGACGGTGCGTTCGGCCGGGTACCTGTTCCTGCGTCCGGAAGACCGGGGCCGGGAGCAGGATTGATTCATCCCGATGAAACCGCGATTCCCCCTTTTTGCCCGGATCCTGGTGTGGTTGTTCCTGAACCTCACCGTCCTGGCGTTGGTGGGATTTGTCATCCTGCGGGGTTCCATCCGGGTCGAGGCCCTGTTCACCGGACCTCTGGGGGATCGTGTCCAAAAAGTGGCGGACACCATCGCGGCGGAATTGCGGGAACGTCCCCGCACCGATTGGGACGGGATTCTCGCCCGATACCAGAAGACCTATGGCGTGGATTTCCTGGTGTTCCGGGACGATCACCAACAACTGGCCGGACCAAACACCGTGTTGCCGCCGGAGGTGATGGAACGTCTCGCAATACGACGTCGCCCGCCCTTGCCGCCGGACGGTGAACCGCGGCACGGACCCGACTCCCGTGGGCCGGGTGAGCCTCGGGGCGGACCCGGGTTCCGGGGTGGGCCTCCGCCGGACGACGCACCTCCCCCGGGCGGCGGGCGTGAGGGCGTTCGTCGCGGCCCGCGGGGCCCCGCGCCCCCACGTTATTATGTCCGTAGCACCACTGCCCCCGGGCATTGGATGATCCTCCCGTTGGCGATCGACACCGGCCGGATGCCCCCGCCGCCGCCCGTGCGGTTGATCCTGCATGCGCCGACGCTTTCGGCGGGCGGACTCTTCCTGGATTATACCCCGTGGGTTTGGGCGATGGGGGGTGCCGTGCTGTTTTCCGTGCTCTGGTGGCTGCCCTTTGTCGGACGCATCACGCGATCGCTCGGCCAGATGACGGCGGCGACGGAGGGGATCGCGGAAGGGCGTTTCGACGTGTCGATCGATGGTCGACGCACCGATGAACTCGGCCGGTTGGGACAGGCGATCAGCCGCATGGCCGTCCGTTTGGAAGGTTTTGTGACCGGACAAAAGCGTTTCCTGGGGGATATTGCGCACGAATTATGCACGCCGCTGGCCCGGATGGAAATGGCGTTGGGCGTCTTGGAACAACGTGCCGACGCCGCGCAATTGGAATACGTCAACGATGTCCGCGACGAGGTTCGCCAGATGTCCGGCCTGGTGAATGAACTCCTTTCCTTTTCCAAGGCCGGGTTGCGCGGACGCGAGGTGCCGTTGGTGTCCGTCCCGCTCCGTGACTTGGTGGAACGGGTGATCGGGCGCGACGCGGGTGGGGTCGAAGTCCAAGTCGACATGATGCCGGATCTCCGGGTGATGGCTGAGTCGGAGTTGCTGGCGCGGGCCTTGGGCAACCTCGTGCGGAATGCCACCCGTTATGCCGGGGCGGCGGGTCCGATCATGATCACGGCGCGGGCAGCCGGGGGCGCTGTGGAGGTGGCCGTGCAAGACGTGGGCGGAGGCGTGCCGGAGGAGGCCATCGCGCGGTTGGGTGAACCTTTTTTCCGACCCGACTCCGCACGGACGCGGGAACAAGGCGGGACCGGGTTGGGATTGGCAATCGTGCGGAGTTGTGTGGAGGCGTGCCGGGGGACGGTCCAGTTTCACAACCGCGAACCCCGGGGATTCGAGGCGGTCATCCGGTTGGCCAACGGGGGACGGCAGGGAACAGAAGCCAACCGGTGAACCGTGGTTCGATTCCTTCTAAACTGTCGCTGTAGTTAGCGCGCTTTCGCTTCCTTTGCGGCATTATCCCGTCCCGGTGAAGGCATTGCTCAAATCTCAATGGCTCGTGCTCGTGATGCTGGCCGGAAACTGCGGCGCTGCTGCACCCCACCTTGCCCTGTCGCCGTCCGGCGGTTGGCAGGACCGACCCGCCTCCGTCCTGGTCGTGAAGCAACCCCCGGGGACAGACGTTCATTACACCACCAACGGATCTGCGCCGTCGCCTGGGTCCGGCCAGTTGCCAGCATCGGGCGTGCGCGTCACCCAAAACGTCGTCGTCCGGGCGGCGGCATGGCGCGACGGTGAGCAGGTCGGCGACATCGGGACACTCACCCTGTTGTTTCCCGATGCCGTGGCGCGCCAGGACGGGATGGGTTTCCCGCCGACCTGGGGCATCAAGGAAGGTCGGCCGGTGCCCGCCTATTACACCGTTGATCCCGAGGCCTTGCGCACACCCGACTCCCTGGCTGCCTTCCGGACGGCACTGCACGCCTTGCCCGTCCTTTCACTCGCCCTCGAACCCGACGATCTCTTCGGGCCGGAGCACGGGATATACACCCATCCCGAGTCGAACGGCGAAGGTTGGGAACGGCCCGTGTCCGTGGAATATTATCCCATCGACGGCAGCCGGGGATTCACGGTGGACGCCGGCCTGCGGATCCAGGGCGGATGGAACCGGCGCCCCGAGGAATCGCCCAAGCATTCGCTGCGGTTGGTGTTTCGCAAACGATATGGCCCGAAGGAACTGCGGCACCCGCTCTTCGGCGGCGGGGTGGCGCGGTTCGAGACGCTGGTGTTGCGCGGCGGCAACAACCATTCGTGGTTGCATTGGAGCGGGGCCGAACGTCGGAGCGCCGATTATCTGCGCGACCCATGGATGCGCGAAACCTATGGACTGATGGGCCGGATGTCTTCCCGCGGACGTTTCGCGCATGTCTTTCTCAACGGCCTCTATTGGGGGATTTATAACCTCGCCGAACGGCCCGACGAGCATTTCGCCGTGGCCCGACTGGGGGGTGTACCCGCGGATTATGACGCTCGGAATGCCGACAAGGTGTTGTCGGGCGATGAGGTCGTCTGGCGTGAACTGTTCACGCTGGCGAATGCCGGGATCACGGACGCGACGCAGTACGCGGCGATTGGAGAGAGGCTCGATGTGTCCGCTTTCTGTGATTTCATGCTGCTCAATCTCTATGGGGCCAACGGGGATTGGGACGCGTCCTCGAACTGGTACGCCTTGCGACCGCGACGGCCCGGCGGAC
>JANYCC010000011.1 GCA_025360495.1 Verrucomicrobiota bacterium
TGACCGCGGGTTGGCCTGTCAGCTTCCGGAGTTCCTCCTCGAAAAACGCGGTGTCGCCGAGGGTCGCGGACATCAGGAGGAAGCGGGCCCGCTCCATCGTCAGCAAGGGCACCTGCCACGCAACGCCCCGTTCGCGGTCGGAATAATAGTGGAATTCATCGACCACGACGTCGCGGTAAACGGTGTCGGGACCGTCGCGCAGGGCGAGGTTGGCGAGGATCTCGGCAGTGCAGCAAAGGATCGGGGCGTCGCGGTTGATGGTGGCGTCGCCGGTGCTGAGCCCGACGTTTTCGGGTCCGAATTCGCGGCAAAGCGAGAGCCATTTCTCGTTCACCAAGGCCTTGATCGGGCAGGTGTAAACGGAACGGCGACCCTGGGCGAGGGCCTTGAAATGCAGGGCCGAGGCGACGAGCGATTTCCCGGAACCGGTGGGGGTGTTGAGGATGACGTTGTGTTCCTCGAACAATTCCAGGATCGCCGCCTCCTGGGCCGGGTACAGCTGCAGGCCGCTGGCCTCGACGTATTCCAGGAAACGGCCCAGCAGGAAGTCGTTCGACGGCGTCTCCAGCTTCGGAAGGAAATCGTACAGTGTCTTGCCCACGATGGGTCGAGCATGACACCCACCCCCCGGAGGGACGAGCTCCGAGAGTCCCACTTCCCCTCCGTGCGGAGGGACAACTCCGAGAGTCCCGCTTCCCTCCAGCCCGGTTCTCAGTTTCGGACTCGTGTAACTCGTCCCTCCGAAGGGCTTCATTTACTTCGCCGCGCGCACATAAATCGGATTCGCATAAAGCCACGGACGCCATTCGCCGCCGATCTCCAGCCAGACCTCGACCCGGTAGACACCCGGTCCGATGACCTCCGCGACCAGTTCATTCCCGGCGGACTCCGCCACCGTCACCCCGTCCCGCAAGAGGCGCACGCGGCCCGGCAACGGACTTTCCGCATGGAGACGCAGCCCGGATTGGAAGGTCAGTTCATCCCCCATTCCCGCCGCGTGTTCCGGAGCCGAGGCCGGTCCCCGTTCCAATCCGCAGCGGAAACCGGTCGCGTCGCCCATCCATTCATGCGCCACGAAGGCGCGTCCCGCTTTCACCGCCATCCGCAAAGCCGGTTCGGTCTGCGCCTCCGCCAGCACATGGGTCGAAACGCAACGAAAGGCCCGGTAATAGGGGTCCAGATCCATCCGCACCACGATTTCGCCCGGTGCGTGGCCCACCAACAGTTTCCGCAATCCGGGTCGCACCGACACCGACACGGGCCGCAAATCCTCGTCTTTGTCCACGATCGTTCCCAAACGCGCGGTGTCGTCGTCCACCTTCTTCAGGATGAACACCTGGTTGTGGTGGCAATCGTTGGCCGCGACCCCGGTGAGGTGATGATCCCGGCCGTCGTGATCCCATTTATCCAGGTAGAGTTGGGGATACTCCACCTGCCCCGCCAGCACCCCGTCCGGATAAAGCCGCACCAAGTCCTGCAATTCGGCCAATTCCCGGGCATCCGTCAGGCGCGCGGCCACGGCGATCAGCCCCATCATGTCGCGCTTGGCGTCATAATGACGGTTATAAATCTCCAGCCCGGTCAATCCCTCCACCGAATGGTCGGGCCGTTCCTCCAGGTGCGAGAGAAAGATCATCCCCTCCCCCCGCCCCACTGCCTTCACGAATTCCGGGATCGGCGCCTCCATCTGGGGGATCACCGAAGCCATCGGATGCGCGAGGAAACCGCGGCATTCGGAGCCCGGGATGAACAGCACGCCGTTGGTCATGAACCGCCACGTCTCCATGAAATCGCGGGGCGGCCGGTGATGATCGCTGAGAAACACCACATCGACCCCGGCCCGCTGCGCATCGGCGAGCATCTCCGGACGTGTGCCGCCCGTGTGGCTCGCGTCCTCCGCGTGGGCGTGGAAAATGCACCGGAGATCGCGCCAACCCGCCGGAATGGGCAGCACCCGGCGCCGCGCCGCCAGGGCCTCGACCGACGCCTGGGCCGCGGCCAGACGTTCGCGGGTCAACCGCTGGGTGGGGCTGTAACGCGGTTTCTCCAGCGGTTCCGAGGCGACCACTCCCGCCCCCGTCGCGAAGGCGAGCGCGGCCACGACGACGGCGGCCCATGGGGACGGACTCTTGGGGATTGGCATCCGGCGCAATTTCAAAATGGCGTCCGCACTTGCGCAACCGTCAATGTCGACGGCGTGTCGCGCCGCGTCCTCATCATCCCCGACAAGTTCAAAGGCACCCTCACCGCCCGGCAAGCCGCCGACGCGATCGCCGCCGGTTGGCGTCGGGTCCATCCAACCGACCGACTCGACCTGCTCCCGATGAGTGACGGCGGCGATGGCTTCGGAGCGGTGTTGGCGGAGGCCTTGGGAGGGGAAACCCGGACTTGTGCGACGGTGGATTCCGCCGGACGTCCCTGCGCAGCGGACTGGGTCTGGGTGGCGGACCGACACACTGCCGTGGTCGAAACGGCCCGCATCATCGGGTTGGCCCTGCTGCCTCCGGGTCGGTTTCACCCGTTCGAACTCGACACCTTCGGGATCGGGGCGGTCTTGCGCGACGTGGCGGCGGCCGGGGCGCGGGAATGTTGGATCGGGATCGGCGGCAGTTCGACCAATGACGCGGGATTCGGCCTCGCGCGTTCGCTGGGCTGGCGGTTTCTCAGTGCGGACGGGAATCCATTGGAACGTTGGAAGGATCTCGTCCGATTGGAGCGCATCGAACGCGGGCCGGACGATCCATTCCGGGGCATGGCGCTGGCGGTGGCGGTGGATGTCGAGAATCCGTTGTTGGGACCCGACGGTTGTTCGCGGGTGTACGGGCCGCAAAAAGGGTTGCGACCGGAACAGGCACCGGAAGCCGAGGCGGCGCTGGGACGCCTGGCGGACGTGATGACGCGGCAATGGGGTCGGGATTTCGCCAAGGTGCCGGGATCCGGTGCGGCGGGCGGCTTGGGATATGGGCTGCAGGCATTCCTCGGAGCCCGCATGGAATCCGGGTTTGAACTTTTTGCGGAAGCCGCGGGACTCGATGCCCGGTTGGCGGCGGCCGATTTGGTTCTGACCGGTGAAGGGAGCCTGGACCGTCAATCGCTGATGGGCAAAGGGACCGGGCGGATCGCGATGCGGGCACGGCAACAGGGCAAAACGTGCGTCGGCTTGGCGGGCGTGGTGGAAACCCTCTCGGCGGAGGCAGCCGGCGGCGCGCTCTTCACCTCCGTGCACGCGATGGCACCGACCCTGACCACGCCGGAGTCGGCCCGGGCGGACGCGGCGCACTGGCTGACCGAACTCGCGGCAAAAGTGGCCAGACATTGATCAGCCGCCTTGCTGTGGCTTCCAGCCGTCCAAGCATTGACACCCGCCGCCACCTAGGCCGAGGCCGTGATGTCCTTCAGGTCGGCCCGGATGGATTGATAGGACGTGTCGAAGGCCAATGCGTCGGCACGCGGTTCGACCCCGTTCCGGGCACAATACTGGAGGTACACCTCGGGCCACCAATTCTGATGTTGGGTCAGGCCGGCGGCGCGCCACGATTCCCAACCCATCAGGACTTTGCTCCAACACCGGTCCCCATAAGCCACGGCCTCATGGGCACTCGGCATTTCCGCCACATACCAATCGCGCCCCACCCGGGCGTGCAGCACCTCGTCGGCCCAGTCAAAATCCTGGAACGTCGCAGCCAGCGGGTTTCCGGACTGCACGGAAACCTCCCATTCGTGGCGTTTGCCGGTGCGCGGCATCAGGCCCTGTTCGATGAAATATAACACGGCGTGGCGCTCCTTCGGCGTGAGTTGCGTGTTGAGCCCGAGGGACCAGGTGAAATTCACGCGCACCTGCCTGGGCCAATCGACACCGGTGCTGACAAACCCGACCTCCCCCATCATCGCGTGGCGGGCCTCATCCCATAACTGGCGGGTGAGGTCGCGGTAATAACCCCACGGCTTGCCCTGGGTCTCGGTGAGGATGCTGGCCATCATCTCGGGCACATCGATCTCCCGGAGCCGCTTATAAAACATCATCAGCACCTTGCCCTCGGTCGGCAGGGTCTCGTCATAAAGGAAGACCTCGGCGTTGACCCCCATGTTATAAGGGTCGGGAAAACGCGGGTCCCGTTGGGGACGGCCGTCATAATGGAACGGTTGGAGCGAATTCCGCCGCGCCGGGAGCGACCCCGACGCCGCGCCCGTGCCATCGATCAGGCCCGCGGCATCCAGTGCCTGACGCAGCACGGCGCACCCCGGGGCGGCGGCGGCGCGGGCGGCGGGCGAGACGAGTGACTGGATGGCTTTGCGCCCGTAATCGAGCATGTCATCCAACTCCAGCAACGCGAAGCGGATCAGGCGCCGGGTGGGTTGGTCGGCCAGCAGGTGGGTCTGGTCCTGATGCCGATGGAAGGCCTCCCTGAGGGCGGGCAGGACCACCTCATAGACGCCGAGCAGGAGTTCGTCGGTGGTCGGCGCCTCGAGAATCTCATCGAGGCAAAGTTCCAGGGCCGGATGCGGGATCTTGTCCAATCCCAACGGGGGTTCGCGCATCTCCCCGACCCGCGCCCGCAAGGCCGCGACGTGTTCGGCGCACAGGTGGGCGTGGAAACTGAACGCCATCTTCAATTCATAAACCGGCTCGGCGGTCAGGCGGGCGATGAACAGGTGATGCAACCGGCGCAGGACATAATGATGGCATTTCAGCCGTCGGACACTCTCCTCGACGGACATCCCCGGTCGGACGGCCCCGGTGAAAGAGCCCAGGCCGGCCAGCGGCGGGAGGCCTTGGTGAGTCCGATATTCGGCAGCGAAACGAAGGGCGGCGGCGGGCGCGGCGTTCATGGCAATGCCCCGTTTCTAGGCCGATTCACGGGGCCGGGCAATCCCGCCGATTGGCAGATGCAGCCCGGAGATTGGCGGGGTCACCCCCTCGCGGGCCCGGCCGCCAACGCCAAAGCGCCCACCGGCACCGAGTCTTCCCGCAGACCGGCCAGCACCACCCTCGGCCCCGGACGAAACGCCTCCATCACATACCTCGACAACGCCTCGGCCACCGCTGCCCGCAACGGTTCTCCGACCAACGCCAAACCTCCACCCACCACGATGACTTCCGGATGCAGCAATTGAACCACATGCGACAGGGCGAACCCGAGGTTGTCCGCCAGTTCGCTCAGGATCGCCTGCGCCATCGGATCGCCCTCGTCCAACGCCGCCGCCAGGTGCTTCGACTCACCGCCGTCCATACCGGCCACGCGCCGTCCCAACGGATCATGGGGATGCAACTCCGCCACCTCACGGATGCGCCGGTCCACCGCCCAACCCGAACAGCGCTCCTCGACGACCGTGCCGGATTTGTCGAGGCGCACATGCCCGATCTCGCATTCGCCCGGCACGGCACCGTGATATATTTCACCACCCACGACGAGTCCGCCGCCGACGCCGCTGCCCATGTTGATCCAGAACACCGGGTCCGATCCGCGGCCCGCACCGTGAAGCGCCTCGCCCAAGGTCGCCACGTTCGCGTCGTTGTCGATCCGCACCGGCAATTGGGATTCGGCCCGGAGCCATTCGCCCAACGGGAATTCATGCCATCCCGTCACCTGATGCGAACACCGGATCAGGCCCGTCCGCCAATCCACGGGGCCGCCAAACCCGACGCCAATTCCCGCCGGATGGTGTCGCGCGATCAACTCCGGCAGGACGGAGGCGATCTGATTGCGGATCCCGAGACCGCCTGCCGCCGCGTCCACTTGGAAACGGCGGCGGTCGACGATCTCCCCGCCGCCGGTGCCCGCGACGAGTTGGAGCTTGGTGCCACCGATTTCGATGCCGAGGAAAAGCATGCCCCCATGCTGGCCGTGCTGAGCCGTCCGATGGCAAGCCGGAGTTTCCGGACGCACCCACCAAAACCGCCCGAAGGCCGAGTTACACGAGTCCCATCTCTCCCGCCATTCCCGGTCTCAACCGTCAACCAACCGCTTTACCGTTCAAACTCGTCAAAAGCACCCTTCACCTCGGGAAAGCCAGCCAGGCACATCCGATCTATCAGGTCGAGACATCGCTTGGACCATTCATCATGTTGGTGCTGTTGGTAGGTTCGGAAAACCAACGTCCCGACCATTCCAAAATTCACCGACCGACCCGTTCGAATATCCCCGTCTTCGTCGCCAAACCGAAGGAGGAACTTCTCGCACACGTCACATGTGATACCCGGGAGGCGGTGCATCGAGCCCTTCAGGGCGTGCAGCACCGGAAACGAATCCTTTTGGAAAGCCGCACTGTCGCAGAACGAGATGATTAGAGTGGCGAACCTCTGCAGAGATTCGCCGTTCAGTTGACGGAAGCACGAGGCCGCCTCACGTCGAACAGCAGGGTCGCCATCGTTGAACAGCAATAGCAGGTGACTCTCGCACCACGATTGGCTTTGGTCCCGGGCGATGTTCCGCGCCGCCACTCGCGCGACACCCAGTCGTTGAGAAGGACCGCCGCTCATCGCTTGGTCCACCAAATCAGCGGCGTCCTCGTTTGACAGCACCGTCACGCTGGCCAGTCGCGCACCAACTTCAACCACCTTTTCCTCCTTCGACCTCAACATACGTTCCAAATAAGGCCGGAGGCGGGAAAAGTGCTGGTTCAGGCCGTGATAAAGGAATCGGTCCATGTCCTGGGTGGCGAGAAGGCGATCGTCGGCATCCGCAAGTCTCTCAAAGAGATCCAATGCGAGCGACATGTCGTGCCGGGCAACGGCAAGCAACGTGGAGGCAACGCACGACCGAACGGCGAGGCTCCTGTCGATGACAAGTCGCTCGAGCGTCGGTCGGAATTGCAATAGATAGCCCCCGTCCCGGAAAATGAGATCTCGGATCGCTTCCGCGGCGCGTCCACGGGTCGTATTGATGCCATGCTCCAGAATGCCTCCACCGTAGAAGGGACTGCCCTTCGTCTCATCTCCGCTCCAAAGCTCCTTTTCCGGGTCGGGATGTTCGGTCGCCAGCCAACCCAGCATTTCTCTCGCATCCACTGGAAGTGGTTCTTCAATGCTGCCCAGCAAATCCGCTATCGACATCCCGCAATGTAACCGGCAGACGGCGTATGCCCGGCGGCAGACATCGAGCTTTAAATCGGTGGCCGCGACGGTCCCCTTCAGACCATCAAGGGTTCGCGCGAGGTAGACCGTGTTGGTTCCCGCGGGGAAGGTAAGACTTAGGCGAGCGAAACGCTCTGGTTCGCCTCGCACAAACTCCCCGAGCAAATCGGCGAGCTCCCGGGCGCCCCCCCTTTCGGGATGCCGCCAGTCAGTTCGCGCCTCGGAGTCGTATTTCGCAATCGCCTTCAACCACTGGGTGTCGGTCATCTTCTTTGCCCCTTGCCGATCAATCGGCGATCCAACGATGTATTCTTGGATTCCCTGGGACGGAGGTGGGTGCCCACCAAACTTTCGCTCAAACTGTTCATAACGGCTCTGGCCGGTTCTGCTGCGATATTCGGGCGGAATGCCCGAAAGCAGTTCAAAGCTTGCTCTCCCCGCGCGCTGGTATCCGCCTCTTCCCCGTTCATAATCCGGCGAGAATCCCAGAATCGTCGCCTCCAGCCTCTCGCGATTTACCCCCGAACAATGCGGAGCGATCGCACGAACCAGTTCCTTCGACGCCCGAAGCCCGTTATCCAAGTATCCGCAATGGAGCCGCCATGGCTCTTCGCACAGCAGGCCAGCGGCGGCGTCAGCAAAATGCTCCGCACCCGCGGTATACAGGCACAAAAGCAGGTAATTGGCCGTATAGGTCTCCCGTCCTTGGAGTCGACCGACGACGTCTCCGATTAGCTCCGGCCGGGTTTTTGTCAGGGTCCCCAATGCCTGGCGAAGCGCATTCAATAAAACGTCCTTATCGTCTGGGTATTGACTCTGGATCAAAATCGACCAAACGGCATCACCCCTCGGAGGTTCACCCTCTGTGCGGGCGGCGGCGTCGATAATTTCCAAGACAGCAGGGAGGACGCATTCGATGAATGCCACCGGCGTCCCGGTTGCGCCCTTGTGGAAGACCTCCGCTCCGAACTCGGCATGATTGAAAAAATCCCTCCAACGGGGCTTGGCACCCTGTGGCGTTACCTGGAGGATCAAAGCCAACCGGCGCCGTAGCCAGTGTCCCAACACTTCTCCCACCCAATCGGGACGCCTCTCTGGCAATCCGTGAATCATTTCGAAAAATGGCCAGTTTCCAGCAATTGGACCGATCGGATCGTCCAAGGTCCCGTCGTCAACAAGCCTCAGAAACAACTCGAAGAATCGTCGACTACTGCCCTGTTCGGCCCCCTGCATTATGCTTCGCAGACGCGGTGCCCAAACAGGCTGCCCGACATAGGGTTCGAGCAATTCAGCCACCCGATCTGCGGCATGTCGCTGGTGGTAGCCTAGGTAATGCACTGCCATGTTGACGACGTTGTCGTTGGAAGAATCGAGCCAATCGGCGACGAGTCCACGCCGGTCCGTAAGGTGAAACCACGAGATCGAGGCGAAGAAATGCCGCCAAACCAGCGAGGCAAATTGGTTGGGGTTCTTCCGGTTACTTACAAATGCCGCGACTTCCAATTCCAACCATCCCGCCAGCACCTCCCAGTCTTCATCCCCGGGGTCCGGAAGATCCATTGCCAAGGCCACAGCGAGGTCCTTCAGATGGATCCGTACCCGGTCGTCACTGAGGAGTGAACGAAGTTCGTCGACAAAACTCGACGGTCTGCGTCGCGCAAATACGCGAGCACTTGCCGGACCTGCGCCCGCCGGAACAGGTGCTGCTCCGAGGCAACGAGGAGATTCACGAGCGATTGGGATTTCGCAACAAAGTCTCTGGCGGTAACTACTCAGGTCTCTTTCAGCCGGAATTAATAGTAGACTGAGACTCTCGCTAATGAGGTGAAGGATTTTCGGATTTTGGGCTGGACTCTGCGGACGGGTTCAGCCAGTGTCCGCG
>JANYCC010000051.1 GCA_025360495.1 Verrucomicrobiota bacterium
CCCCCGGGAGCTCTCGCGACCGCCCTGGGAGGGCGGGTTTTCCAACCTGCCCCGCTTCTCGCATGGCCCGGCTTCCCACGATGCCCAGAGGCGCGATGACCGCCGGGAGGCACCACATCAGGCTGGATCAGGATCCGTGGCCCTGTCAGCGTCCCGACAACCCTCTCCGAACACCGCCATGCCCTTCCTTCCACCCGCCAGTGGCCCCCTTGGACGGCCGGGGTTCAACACCACCCATTGGAGCGTGGTGCTGGCCGCGGGAGCCGTTTCCACCGCCGGATCCCAGTCGGCCCTGGCAACACTCTATATGGCCTATTGGTATCCCCTCTATGCATTCATCCGCCGGGAAGGACACAATCCCCACGATGCGGAGGACCTGACCCAGGCCTTCTTCACCTGGCTGCTGGCGAACAACCACCTCCGCCAAGCCGATCCGGGACGCGGCCGATTCCGTTCCTTTCTCCTCGCCACCCTGAAACATTTTCTCTCGGACGAGCGGAAGAAGGCCAACGCCCAGAAGCGCGGTGGGGGCCGGACGCTGCTCTCCTTGGACGCCCAGTCCGCGGAGGAGATGTACCGGATGGAACCGACAACAAATTGGACCGCCGACCGGATTTTCGACCAGCAATGGGCCCTGTCGGTCTTGGAGAGAACGGTGTCGAGGTTGCGTCAGGAATATGTCGCGGGAGGACGGCTGGAATTGTTCGAGGAACTGAAACATTTCCAGTCCGGTGAGCCGGCCGGCGCCTCCTATCGCGAGGTTGCCAGCAGGCTCGGTTTGTCGGAAAGCGCGGTGAAATCGGCCATCTTCCGCCTGCGGCGCCGGCATCGCGACCTGCTGCGGGAAGAGGTCGCACAGACGGTGGCCACGCCCGCGGAGATCGAGGGGGAGATCCGGCACCTGATCGTGGCCCTGGGCGCCTGAATCCCGCCTGGGCGCGGGATCTCCCGCCCACCTGCCCACCAGGGCCAGCCCGGCGGTGGCATCCATCGCCGGGTTCGAACGTCACCGGGCGACCCTGGAAATATCCCCGCAACTTCCCCCCTTTTTTTTCCCAGTAAGGGGTGGCTGCCACCCCAGGTGAGCGGTCGGAACCACTTCGGCAAAACAAACATTCCGCCAGTCGGACCGCGCTCGGAAAACATAGAAACGACCATTATGAAGAACCATTATGTAAGGGACTCCCACGGCTGCAGTTCATCGGGAATTGGAAAATGGCTCTGCACCCTCGCCCTGGCCTGCGGTCTGGGCGGCGGGATCGATCCGGTGTCTGCCAACGACCGGGGGACCTTCCCGGCCGGGGTGTCGGACGGCGGGTTCCCCGGATATGCGCAACTCGGATACGATCCCCTCATCCAGGCGGTGTTCATCATCAATGACGGGGAATGGGCGGCCATCCCGTTTTATCGTGATCCGACCTGTGTCCCCGCGGATTTCAACCTGATTGTCCAGGCCGATGTACCGGGAGCGTTCAGCTGTGCCTCCACGGTGGAGGGTTACCTGACGATCTTTGACAACCAGGGAGGCGGGTTCCATTTCCACGCCAAGGGACCTGTGGATGGGTTTCCCCTTCCGACGGTCTACTTCGTCAAGTACGCCGAGCTGCAGGCCGTGATCCAGGACGGGGTGCTCCTCATCGGCGAACTGCAATCCCTCCCGTCCCTCAAAACCGGCCGGGCCACCTTTTTCCAGGATAACTCCGGGGCCTCCGTGACGGACGTGTCGTACCTGCATTTTCACGCCGACTTTCGGGCGGAAGGTTATCTGGAGGGGGATCCCCAATACTCCAGCTTCCTCATGCACCTCACGGCCGGAGGCCAGGGGTTGCATTCCAGCAAGGATTTCCTGAGCCCGCAGCTCACGGAAATCCGTTTCGGGAAATGACCGGTTCACCGGGGTCGATGCCCCGCGGCGAAAGGGACCGTTCCCATGGATCCGGCGAGCCGAAGCGGAAGTCCGCTTCGGCTCTTTGCTTTTCCTTCGGCGCTCGCCCTCCGGTCCCGGCGCCGCCTACGGTTCGCGCCGGTGAATCCGAAATGGGTCAGCGCATTGGGTCTGGGAATCATGCTGCTCCTGGCGTGGGCGGTGTCGGAGAACCGCCGTCGATTCCCATTCCGGGTGGTCTTCTGGGGATTGTTCCTCCAGGTATCCTTCGCCCTGTTGATCCTTCGGACCGACACCGGCCGCAGGGTCTTCACCGCGTCCCAGGCGGTGGTGGAACGATTCATCGGATTCGCCGGGGAAGGCACCGGCATGCTGTTCGGACCCTTGGGCGATCGCGCGTTGTTGGAAAGCCGCCTCGGACCGGGCCAGGGTGTGATCCTCGCGCTGAGCGTGCTCGGGACCATCGTCCTGGTCTCCGCGGTGTCATCGGCTCTCTATCATTATGGGGTCCTTCAACTCCTGGTGCGGGGCATCGCCTGGGCCATGCGGCGCACGATGGGCACCAGCGGCAGTGAGACCCTTTCGGCCGCCGCCAACATCTTCATGGGCCAGACCGAGGCGCCCTTGGTGATCCGTCCCTACCTCGCCACCCTGACCCGGTCCGAAATCCTCGCCATGATGACCGGCGGGATGGCCACCATCGCCACCAGCGTGCTCGGTGCCTATGTCAGTTTCGGCATCCCCGCCGGCCACCTGCTCACCGCGTCGGTCCTCAGTGCCCCGGCCAGTCTGCTCATCGCGAAGATCATGCTGCCGGAAACCGAGGCCAGTCCCACGGCCGGCGGCGCCACGGCCAAGGTCCCGCGGGAAACCGTGAACGGCATCGACGCGCTCTGCCAGGGCGCTGCGGACGGTCTGAAGCTCGCCCTCAACGTGATCGCGATGCTGATCGCGTTTGTCGCGGTGATCGCCGCCCTCAACTGGATCCTTGCCGGCGCGCTCTCGGTGGTCGGGATCGAAATGAAAACCCCGCTGCAAGCCGTGTTCGGTCAGTTGAACCGCCCCTTCGCCTGGCTCCTCGGCATCCCGGCGCGCGATTGTGAGGCCGTCGGCGCGCTCCTGGGCGAACGCATCGTGCTCAATGAATTCGTCGGTTACCTCCACCTCTCCCAACTCCGGGATTCCCTGGATCCGCGATCCTATCTCCTGGCCGTCTACGCCCTTTGCGGATTCGCCAACTTCGGGAGCATCGCCATCCAGATCGGGGGCATCGGCACCCTGATGCCCCTCCGCCGCGCCGAGCTGGCCCGGCTCGGATTCCGATCGATGGCGGCCGGATTGCTCGCGTGCTATGTCACCGCGTGCGTCGTGGGCATGCTTCTCTGATGGAAATTTCATTGGGAGGGTGCCCGACCCGGGCTTAGGGTGGCCCAAGACATGCCCGCATTTCTGGTTTGGATTGGGATCGGACTCGGAGTGGCCCTGCTTTTCAGCCTGGCCGTCTTCGTCCATGAATGGGGCCATTATTGGGTCGCCCGCCGGTGCGGTCTCCGGGTCGACGGTTTTTCCATCGGCTTGGGTCCGAAAATCTTCGGATGGACCGACCGTTCCGGCGTGGAATGGGCGGTGCGGTGGATTCCCGCGGGCGGCTTCGTCAAGTTACCCCAGATGATCACTTCGGAGATCATCGAAGGCCGTTCCGAGACCGGTCTGGCGGCCATCAGTCCGTTCCACAAGATCCTGGTGGCCGTGGCGGGGCCGGTGATGAACGTGGTCCTCGCCTTCTTCCTCGGCGGCATCATCTGGTGGGTGGGACTGCCCATGCAGTTGAACCATACCATCATCGGTTACGTGCCCCCCGATTCCCCGGAATCCCGACTCGGAATTCTCGAGGGCGATCGGATCCTGTCGATCGAAGGCCAGCGGGTGAAAAACTGGGAGGACATCCAGATCACCGCCGCACTGGCGATGACCAACGTGTTGCAGGTCGAGATCCAGCACGTCGACGGACATCGGGCGACTTATCCGATCACCACCGAATACCAACCGGCGCTGCATCTGAAGTTCCTGCGGTTCGGTCCCAAGGATCATCCCGAGGTGAAGACCGTGAGACCGGGTTCGGCGGCCGAGGCGGCCGGATTCCGGGTCGGGGACGAATTTGTCAGCTTCAGCGGCGTTCAGGTCGTGGGACAGCGACAGTTGATCAACCTGATTGAGAAACGGCCGGACCAGGCTTCCACCGTGGAACTGGTCCGCGACGGGAAACTGGTCCGTCTGGAGGTGACACCGCGATTCGATCCGGAGGCGAAGGTGGGGCGGATCGGGGTGGAGATCGGCTATTCGGATAAGTTCACTTATACGGTCCAACGGCCCGGGCCTCCGCCGTGGGAACAAGTCTGGGGAACGTTGACCCGGACGGTCCAGTTTGTGAAGGCGGTGACCCATCCGCACGAGTCCAACGTGGGGGTGGAACATTTTCACGGTCCGGTGGTGATCTTCGAGCAATTGGCGACCGAACTGCGGATCGATCCCCGCCGGGCCCTGGCCCTGCTGGTGGTGTTGAACATCAACCTGGCCATGCTGAACCTGTTGCCGCTCCCGGTGCTGGATGGCGGACACATCGTGATGTCCCTCTTGGAACTGATCACCCGGCGCCGGATCCGTGCCGGGGTCCAGGAGGCGGTGACCCTGGCCTTCGCGCTGCTCCTGGTGTCGTTCATGATCTTTGTCACCTACAACGACGTCCGCGGGATGTCGCGACTCAAAGGCCTGCGCAAACAGGAATCCGGTGGGGCATCCACCGAACACGCCGCCACGCCGGCGCCGGGCCCGACTCTGACTCCGACCCCCTTGCCCGGCGCGGGATCCCCTGCCACCAACCGATGATCCCCCCCTTGGAAAGCCCCGGTGCGAACGTGCCGGAAACGATCGGCCGCGCCGCTTGCGGGCCGGACGGCGACCCCGGTATCGTGACCCCGTCTTGAAGAAAAGCAGCCGACCGGAAATACCCCGCAAGACGATCTATCGCCTCAGCATTTACCTGCGTTGCCTGCAGCGTTTGAAGCAGAACGAATTACAAACGGTGAGCAGCGAGGCGTTGGCACGTGCGGCGGGGGTCAAGCCCACCCAACTCCGAAAGGACCTCACTTATTTCGGCCAGTTCGGCACCCGCGGTCTCGGCTACGACGTCGGCCAACTCGCCCGGATGATCGGCGACCTGCTGGGAACGAGCCGGCTCCAACCGGTGGTGCTGGTCGGTGTCGGTAACTTGGGATCGGCCCTGGTCCAGTACCGGGGATTTGAGCAGGAAGGGTTTGAGATCATCGCCGCCTTCGATGCCGATCCCGCACGGCACCGGGACAAGCCCTTGAAGGTGACCATCCATCCCATGGATCGCATCGGCGAGATTGTCGTCCGGCATCAGGTCAAGATGGCGATTGTCGCGGTGCCGGCGGCCAGTGCCCAGGAGGTGATCAACCACTTGGTGGAACACGGGGTGGTCGGCATCCTTAATTTCGCTCCGATCGTGCCTCACGTGCCCGAAGCGGTTACGGTCAACAACGTGAACCTCGCCATTGAACTCGAGAATCTGAGTTACTTCATCCAAGAGTGAACGCCGACCTGAATCCGCCGGAAGACTCCGCCCTGCCGCCCGCACCCCCGCTTGCGGAGGCCCCGGGCCGCGCGCCCACCGCCACGCCCACGGTCACGGCCATGCCCTCCCGCACGCCCACGCCCTCCCCGGCCAAGGGATCAACACGGGCCCCGGATGTGCGCGACGAGACCCGGGCGGGCCTGGCATCACGCTTCACGGAATGGGGTGAGCAGACCTATCGCCTCGAACAATTGGTCCATTGGCTTTATGCACGGCGGGCCACGGAGTGGGGTGAGATGACCAACCTGCCGCGATCCTTGCGGGAGCGTCTCGCCGCCACCTATTCCCTGGGCAGCCTGGAATTGGCGCGTCATCAGGGCGGGCCCGACACCACCCAGAAGTTCCTGTGGCGGCTCCCTGACGGCGCTTTCATCGAGAGCGTTCTCATCCCCGCCAATCCCGATTTGTATGGCGAGCGGGCCGACCGCCACACGCTGTGCGTTTCGACCCAGGTGGGTTGTGCGTATGGATGCCGGTTTTGCGCCAGCGGCTTGGACGGTTGGAAGCGCAACCTGCTGCCTTGGGAAATCAGCGGGCAGATCCTCGCGATCGAACGTTGGCACGCCGCCCAAGCGCCGGCCGCGGCCCCGACGCCGACGCCGACGCCGACCCCAACCACGAGCCCGACGCCCGCGCCCGCCGGGACCCCGCGCGCCACCCCACCGGAACGGTTGATCAACAACCTGGTCATCATGGGCATGGGCGAACCGCTCGCCAATTATGATCATCTGCTCGCCGCCCTGCGCACGCTCAACGCCCCTTGGGGCGGGGCCATCGGGGCGCGCAAGATCACGATTTCCACCAGCGGTCTCGTGCCCCGGATCCGCCAACTCGCCGACGAACCGGAACAGTTCCGCCTCGCCATTTCCCTGCACGGCGCGACCGATGAAGTGCGGGGGCGCATCATGCCCGTGAACCGCAAACACCCGCTCGCGGAACTGACTTCCGCCTGTGAATATTATGTCCGGCGCAAGGGCATGATGATCACGTTGGAATACATCCTCATCGCGGGGGTCAATGACGATCCCGCCCAGGTCCCGTTCCTGGCCCGACTGGCCGCCCGGTTGCATGCCAAGGTCAACCTCATCCCCTATAACAAGGTCGAGGGCTTGGAATGGCAGCGCCCGTCCGAAGCCCGTTGCCAGGCCTTCGCCGCCGGCCTCACCGAACGGGGGATCCCGGCGACGCTCCGGCTGGAAAAGGGGCACGACATCGATGCGGCGTGCGGTCAGTTGCGGCTGAAAACGGAGAAGGAACTGGCCGCCACACCCGCCTGATTCCCGTCGCCGGATCCGTCCGTTCCCCCTCGTCCCGATGACCGGGTTCCTGCTCTCGCTATCGCCGCACGGGAGACTCCTCGCCGGAGGTGACATCGTCGCCGAACCCGCCCTCGCCGCGGCGTTCGCCGAAGGATCCGCCCAAGGTTTGCTGGCCTTGGCGACCCGGAGGGACACCGCCGCATGGCCCGTCGAATGGATGTTCTGGCGCGGGTTCGCCGATGCGTATCTCACCGCACTCGCCCATTCGTCGGCGGCGGATTCCCCGACGAAGGGCACGGTCGAACCGCCCGCCGGCATCCTCATCGACTTCACCCTGCGGATGCCGGCGATGTCCGGGGCTGAGTACGCGTCGCCGGATCTCTTCGCGGGGATCTGGCGGGAACTGGATGCGTTGGCGCGTGCGGAGGCGGCTGCCGCGGGCGGATTGAAGCCCTGGCTGAGCCGCATCAACCCGGCCTTGCATCTGTTGGGTCGGGTCACCTTCCACGTCGCGGAAAACAAGCGCTCGCAGGCCACGCCGTTCGCGTTCATGGCCACTTATACCCATCGGTTGTCCGCCGAGGATCGGCCGGTGCATCTGCCGCTTGGCCGGGCCCTGCAGGAATTCGCCGATTCCCGCAGCCAACCGGCCCTCCGATCCCTGTTGGAACCGGTGCAGAAGGCGTCGGAGCGCAGCCAATGGACGCGGGATTTCCTGGAAAGCCGACGACTCTTCCAACCGCAGGCCTGGACGCCCACCCAAGCCCATGCGTTTCTCCGGGAAATCCCCATTCTCGAAGAGTCCGGCATCATCACGCGGATTCCCGATTGGTGGAAAAACAACCGGGGTCCGCGCGCCCGGGTGACTGTGCGCATCGGCGAGGAACCCGGCGCCGGTCTCGGGCTGGACACCCTGCTCAAGTTCTCCGTGGCCCCCACGCTCGGTGGTGAAACGCTCACCGCGGAGGAATGGGAGTCCCTGCTCCACGCCGAAGCCGGGCTCGTCCCCTTGCGGGGAGGCTGGGTGGAAGTGGAACCGGATAAGCTGCGCCAGGCCCTCGAACATTGGCGCAAGGTCCAGGCCGGAACCGCCGGGGATGGAGTGTCTTTCTTGGAAGCCATGCGCCTGCTGGCCGGGGTCCGCCTCAATCGCGGGACCGACGGGGAAGCGGACGCGGAAACGCCCGACTGGGGCGAGGTCGTTGCGGGCGGTTGGTTGGCGGAGACCTTGGAACGTCTCCGTCAACCGGGCGGCACCACGGATTTCGATGCCCACGAGCATCTCCACGCCCGGCTCCGCCCGTACCAGGAAACCGGGGTTCATTGGCTCTGGTTCCTGCAAAGCCTCGGCTTGGGGGCCTGCCTGGCGGACGACATGGGCTTGGGCAAGACGATCCAGGTCATCGCCCTGCTGCTCCGCCTCAAACACGGTCCCGATGCCGCGAACCGACCCCGAAATCCGGGCGCGCATCCGGACGCCCCCGCACTCTTGGTCGCGCCCGCCTCGTTGCTGGCGAATTGGAAGGCGGAGCTCGGGCGGTTTGCGCCCAGCCTCCGGATCGGATTTGCGCACCCTTCGGAATCGGAGGGAGGCCAATGGCGCGAGGCTGCGACGGCCGATGAATTCCTCCAGGACAAGGACCTCGTCATCACCACGTATGGGCAGGCGGCGCGACTGGGTTGGCTGGCGCGCCGGACCTGGCGACTGGTGGTGTTGGATGAAGCCCAGGCGATCAAGAATCCCGGCTCCCGCCAGACCCGCGGGGTCAAGGCCCTTCCCGCCCGCGCCCGCATTGCGCTCACGGGCACGCCGGTCGAAAACCGCCTCGGCGACCTGTGGTCCCTTTTCGATTTCCTCAATCCCGGATTGCTGGGTCGGGCCTCCGAATTCGGGCATTATATAAAGGCCTTGCAGGGTTCTGACCGTCCCGACTACGGACCGCTCCGCCAACTGGTGCACCCTTATCTTTTGCGGCGCCTGAAGACCGACCGACGGATCCTTCCCGATCTGCCGGACAAGACCGAGGTCACCGCCTGGTGTCCCCTGGCCAAACGGCAGGCCGCCCTCTACCAGCGCAGCGTGGATGAACTCGCGGAAAAGTTGGAGGACATGGAAAATGACGGCATCCAGCGGCGGGGCCTGGTGCTGGCGTTCCTGATGCGGCTCAAACAGATCTGCAACCATCCCGGTCACTGGCTCGGGGACGGGTCATTCCTGCCGGAAGACAGCGGCAAATTCCAACGTCTCACGGAACTCTGCGAAGAGATCGCCTCCCGCCAGGAACGGGTATTGGTGTTCACTCAATTCCGGGAGATGACCGGCCCGCTTGCCGCCCATTTGCGAACGGTCTTCGGCCGACCCGGATTGGTGCTGGATGGCTCGATCCCGATCCGCGAACGGCAGCAATTGGTCACCACCTTTCAACGCGAGGATGGTCCGCCGTTCTTCGTGCTTTCGCTCAAGGCCGGGGGCACCGGGCTCAACCTCACCGCCGCCAGCCACGTCCTCCATTTCGATCGCTGGTGGAATCCCGCCGTCGAAAACCAGGCCACCGACCGCGCCTTCCG
>JANYCC010000081.1 GCA_025360495.1 Verrucomicrobiota bacterium
CGGCTGGAACCAACTGGAGATCGCGCAACCCAATTGCCCGCTGTTCCGGGGCATTCCCGAGGGTTCGTATTTCTATTTCGTCCATAGTTTTTACCCGCGTCCGGCCGATCCGGCGGTGATTGCCGCCCGGACGCAATACGGCGGGGCGTTTGCGTCGGCAGCGTGCCGGGGCAACGTGTTCGCAACCCAGTTCCACCCCGAGAAGAGCCAGGCAAACGGGCTCCGGTTGCTCCGCAATTTCATCGATCACGCCGAGGCCCTCGGTTGAACGCAGGGACCGGAGAACCACGGATTACGCGGATGGCACGGATCAGCAGCCCATCTCAGGCTTCCTTCCCCCATCCGCGGAATCCGTGAAATCCGTGGTTTCAGTTGCCTTGCCCCCGCCCCGCTCCGACGGCACGCTGAGCCCCATGGAAGTCTTGCATGCCCCCTGGCGCATCGACTATATCCTCGCGCCCAAGAATTCCGTCGAACCGGGCGGGGACTCGCTGTTCACCCGCATCGGGCAATCGGGGGAGGACGAGGCCAACTACGTGGTGGGTCGCGGGCGCACCTGCTACGCGGTGCTGAACGCTTTCCCCTATAACGGCGGTCATCTGATGGTCGTCCCCTACCGGCAGGTTCCCGACTTTGACCTGCTGACCGACCCCGAATTGCTCGAGTTGATGCAATGGGTCCGCCGGTGCCAGCGCGCGCTCCGTGAAGAGATGCGTCCGGACGGCTTCAACGTCGGGGTCAACCTCGGCCGCATCGCCGGCGCCGGCATTGTCGAACACCTCCATGTCCACATCGTCCCCCGCTGGCTGGGCGATTCCAATTTCATGCCCGTCATCGCCGGCACCAGCGTGTTGCCCGAGGCGCTGCGGGAAACCGCCGGCAAACTCCGCACCGCGCTGGCCCGGCAAAACGACGCCACCCCATGATCATTGAAACGCTCCATTTCGAGAGCGCCCGCGCCGCCCAGCAGACCTTCGGCGCCGACGAGAAAAACCTGCACACCGTCGAGTCCGAACTCGGCGTGAAGGTGACGGTCCGCGACGGCATGATCCGGATGGAGGGTCCGGCCGACGCGGTGGCCAAGGCCCGCCGGCTGTTCACGGTGCTCGGGGAACATTTCAAGGCGGGCCACACCACCCGGCCCCGCGATTTCGCCCACGCCCTCCACGCCGTCCAACACGAGGACGACGGCGCGTTGGAGTCGTTGTTCAGCCAGAAGTTCGCCACCTCCACCAAGAAGGCCTCGGTCTTCCCCAAGACGGTCGGCCAACAGCGTTATATCGAGGCGATCCGTGCGTTTGATGTCACCCTGGGCATCGGCCCGGCGGGCACCGGCAAGACGTACCTGGCGATGGCGATGGCCGTCAATGCGCTCAAAGACGGCCGCGTGGGGCGCATCCTGCTCACCCGTCCGGCGGTCGAGGCCGGGGAGGCGCTGGGATTCCTGCCCGGCGATCTCCTCCAGAAACTCGATCCCTACCTGCGCCCGTTGCATGACGCCTTGCACGACATGATGCCGGCGGACGAGATCCAGCGGAACATGGAGCGCGGCGTGATCGAGATTGCGCCCCTGGCCTATATGCGGGGCCGCACCCTGAACCAATCGTTCATCATCCTCGACGAGGCGCAGAACACGACCGCCGAACAGATGCTCATGTTCCTCACCCGGCTCGGGTTCGGTTCCAAGGTGGTGGTCACGGGCGACCCCACCCAGATCGATCTGCCGTCGAACAAACGATCCGGCCTGCTCGAGGCCGTCCGCGCGCTCCACGACGTCGAGGGCATCGCGGTGGTCCAGTTCGAGAAGCGCGATGTCGTGCGTCACCCATTGGTGCAGCGCATCGTGCACGCGTACGAGCGTCATCGGGGGACCCAGCAATCCCTGGTCTGAGCCGGCGGACCCATGGCTTCCCCCGCCCTGCCCTGCGCCGCATCCGGAAATCCGCCCTCCGTGGTCGTGGTGGCCAACCGGCAGCGGGATCGCCGGGTCGATGGGCGTCGGCTCCGCGAGTTCACGCTGGCCGTCCTGGCGGAACTCGGGCGCGAAGGGGAGATTGGAATCCGACTGGTGTCGGCCCGCGCCATGGCCCGGGTGAACTGGCGGTTCCTGCAACACCAGGGTTCCACCGACGTCATCACCTTCGATCACGGCTCCACCCCGGGACGGTTGCACGGCGAATTATATATATCGGTGTCGGATGCCGTGCGCCAGGCGGTCGGGTTCAAGACTTCCTGGACCGGGGAACTGGCGCGTTATGTCATCCACGGCCTCCTGCATCTGTGCGGGTACGACGACTTGGAACCGGTGGCGCGGCGGAAGATGAAGCGGGAGGAAAACCGCTTGATCCGATGTTTGAGCCGTCGCCTGCCGTCCGCCCTACTGGAACCCGCGCCGCGTCCTGCGGGTCGCCGTCATGGATGAACGCGGCCATGGGGTGATCCTTCGGGTCCGACCCTTGACGGACACCAGCCTCATCGTGCATTGGCTGACCCCGGAGCACGGCCGGATGGCCACCGTGGCCAAGGGGGCGCGCCGGCCGAAATCGCCATTTGCCGGGAAATTGGACCTTTTTCACCGGGCGGATTTCAGTTTCGTGCGGAGTCGCCGTTCCGAACTTCACATCCTCCGCGAAGTGATGGTGACGGCGGTCCATGCCCGGTTGCGGACGGATTTCCACGCGCTGCGGGTGGCGTCCTATGCGGTCGCGATGATCGAGCAGATGACCGAGACGGACACGCCGATTCCGGAGATCTGCGAAGTGTTCCTGGGGTTGCTCGACTACCTGTCAGCATCGCCCCCGACGGCCCGTGCGGTGTATGCGTTCGAACTCAAACTGCTCGCCTGCCAGGGACTCGAACCGGATCCTTCCGACGTCGCGCTGACCCCGGCCGGGCGGACGTTGCTCGGCGAACTGCTGGACGTGGACTGGGGTGATCTGGCCGGCTTGGAAGCGGGGATCGATGCGGTCCGGGAAGTGCGCCAGTTTCTCCAAGGCTTCCTGATCTCCCATCTGGGGCGACTCCCGAAAGGCCGCGCCGAGGCGCTGAGTCACCCGTGAGCGGAAGCGGGTAATCAGTCATCAGTGGTCAGTGGTCGGCAAGAAGTGGACAGGGAGTCTCGAACCATCATCACAAGAAGAATCCTCCGATAATGAGAGCGGAAACTGTTCGGGGCACCTGGCCCCTGCCGGTCGGGCTCCGAATCAACCCTCACTGCCCTCTGATCACTGATGACTGATCACTGATGACTGATCACTGATCACTGATGACTGACCCCTGATCCTTGGTCACCGTCCCCGCCCTCCCCGACCCCGGCCTCCACGACGCCGGGGTCGGGGTTGCGATTGGGATTGGGAGGAGGATTGGGACGGGGAATTGCTGGGCCGCCAATCGTCCGCGCGTTGCTCACGGTCCCCGCCGGATCGATCTTCACCGATCCCATTGGGAACCGGATTCGGCATCGGATGGCCCGGCTTGGCGGCTTCCCCATCCTGGCGTGCGATCGCTGCGCCCCTCGGGTTCTCGGGGGCCCCGACCCTGCGTTCGCGGCCTTCTTGCGGTCGGGCCACCGGTCCGATCCGGGGAGCTTCCGTCGGCCCGACCCGGCGAGCCACGACGTCCGGTCGCGGACCCGGCGCCGGCCCCGATGTGGGTCCCGGCATGGGTCCCGAGATGGGCCCTGGCCCCGGTCCGACTCCGACTCCGACTCCGGGTCTGGAGCCCGGCGGCGGTTCGGTCAGGGGCAAACCGATGTTCTCATAAAGTCGGGCCAGCCGGCGGGCATGCTCGTCGTACGCGGCTTCAAACAGGGCCTCCGCCCGTTCCCGTCCCACGACGGCGGCGGCGGTGAGGACCCGTGGGGGTTGGCCGGCCTGGGTCAGGCGTGCGGCCACCTCGGCCTTGATCGAGTTGATCAACAGGCAGCCACCGACCGTGGAACCCGGGGCAACCGGGGTGTCGAGGCCCGGGATCCGGACCATGGAATCGCCGGCCGGGGCACCGGTGTCGAGGACGAGGTCGGCGAAGTCCTGCAGTTTCCGTCCATCCGGATGCTGGCTGGTGCTGCGTTCGGAATGCTGGCGGGAGATGATGGCGACGACCTTCACGCCGCGGCGCTGGAATTCCTCGGCCATCTCGATGGGCACGACATTGCAACCGCTGGAGGAGGCGACCAGGGCGGTGTCCTGGGGGGAGAGATCGAAATTGCGGAGGATGCGCGCGGCGAATCCGGGGACATTCTCAAGGAACATCGCCTGGCGCTGGCCATTGGCGCCGACGACCGGGTTGTGGAAGCTCAGGGACAGCTCGACGATCGGGTTGAATCCCGGAAACGAACCGTACCGGGGCCACATTTCCTCGACGAGGATGCGACTGTGACCCGAACCGAACAGGTGGACCATGCGGCCGGCGAGGATGGTTTCCGCGAACCAGCGCGCCACCTGCCGGATCTCCGGCAACTGGGCTTGGACCGTATCGACCAATTGTCGACTGCGCTGGAGGTAATCAGCTCCGGGACTCATTCGGCGCGGACCCTACGGACCTGCCGCCATCGGCTCAAGCCCGCTTGCGACCATTTCCAATGCATCGACGTTTGGCTTTTTTGTCGCCAGTCCGGTGGATTTGACCGACAAACCCTGTCATGACGCTCGCCACACCGGAAGTGATCTGCACGCACGAGAGTGATCTCGACGGGCTGGTTTCCGGACTCCTGCTCCACCGCCTCGCCCGACATCTGTTCGGCGTGGATGTCCAGATCGAGGCTTTCCACTATCAGGGATGGAAGATGCGCTCCATGTCCGAACCGATCGCCTGGGTGGCCGATTTTGCGGCCGAAGCGCGGTTCGATCGGAAAAACTGGCTGGTGATCGACCATCACCAGTCGGACTACCGGCCGCGCCAGGCCCGGTTCCTCCACGATCTGAACAAGTGCGCCTCCCTGCAGTGCTACGAACTGTTCGCCCCGCACTCCCTGGGCACGCCCAAGCTGGACCGACTCGTGCGCCTGACCCAGGTGGGCGACCTGTTCCTGGAGGACGATCCCGACTTCGATCTCGCCTGTGATTATGCCTCGTTGGTCAAGGCTTATGGGTTTTGGAACCTCCATGCGGTGATCGGCGGGGACCCCGAAAAGCTGGTCGATCATCCGCTGTTGGAGGTGATGTCGACACGCCGTCGGCTGGAGGATCCGATCGGCTACGAACTGGCCCTGCAGGACGTGGTGGAGATCAGCCCGGGCGTCGGGTTGGTGAAGGCGCCCCTCGGCAATACGAACCTCATCGTGCACCACCTGCTCAACCGTGGGGCGACGAAATACAAGGTGTTGGCGACGCTCTATCGTCGCGGCGCCGGCATGTACGTTGCGAGTTTCCGGAGCCGTGAGGGTGAGGCGATCCAGGCCGCGACACGCTTTGAAGGGGGTGGCGGCCACGCCAACGCCGCGGGTGCGTCCCTGCCCCGCCTCAACGATCATGACGCCGCCGTGGCCTATCTCCGCCAACGGCTCAACCCGCCGGGTTCGGCATCGGGTTCCGTCCTGAATCCTTTGGCCGGGGCCATGGCCGCCCTCCAATGGCCGCCCGCCTGAACAGGTCTCCTTGGCCCTGCGTGGCCGTCCTCGCCGGTCTCTGGGGCGTGGCGCGACTCTTCGCGGCCCCGACCTTCGAGGCGGACATCCGGCCCCTCCTCAAGACCCATTGTTTCCATTGCCATGGGGAAGGCGATGAAGCCCCGAAGGCCGGACTCGATCTTCGTCAGCGTCGTCGGATCGTGGCCGTCACCACGGACGATGGTCCGGTCCTCACCCCCGGCGATCCTGCCCGGAGCCGGATGCTCGCCAATGTGCGCAGCGGCAAAATGCCCAAGGGTGAACGGAAGCTTTCGCCCACCGAGGTTTCCCTCATCGAGGCTTGGGTGATCGCCGGGGCCCCGACCTTGCACGAGGAACCCACCGAACTTCCCGGCACCGGCATCACCGAGGAGGAACGTTCGTTCTGGTCGTTCCAACCCGTCCGCGCCGTCCCGCCTCCGCCGGGCGCCGAACCCCATCCGGTGGACCGTTTCCTCGCCGTCGCCCAGGCCACCAACGGAGTCGCTTTCGCACCGCCCGCGAACCCTGCCACGCTGGTCCGTCGCCTCACCTTCGACCTCACCGGCCTGCCGCCCACGCCCGAGTCCGTGTCGGCGTTCGTCAGCGACCCGGCTCCCGATGCCTATGAACGGCTCGTCGATCGGCTGCTGGCTTCGCCCGCCTATGGGGAACGTTGGGGCCGGCATTGGCTCGATGTCGCGGGCTATGCCGATTCCAATGGATTCACCGAGACCGATTCCGTCCGACCGCACGCGTGGCGATACCGGGATTATGTCATCCGATCGCTGAATGCGGACAAGCCGTGGGACCGGTTCCTCCAGGAGCAACTGGCCGGTGACGAATTGATCGGCACGGCCCAGGGACGCACCGCCGGCGTCGTGACCAATGCCGATGCCCTCGAACTGCTCACGGCCACGGGATTCCTGCGGATGATTCCCGACGGAACGGCCGATTCCCCGCCCGACTTGAACCTGGCGCGCAATGAAGTCCTGGCCGCCACGCTCAAGGTCGTCGGATCCTCCGTGCTCGGCCTGACCGTCGGCTGTGCCCAGTGCCACGATCACCGCTACGATCCGTTGACCCATGTCGATTACACCCGGCTGCGGGCGGTGTGGGAACCGGCCTATGATTGGAAGGCGTGGCGCGGGCCGGGCGAGCGATTGTGCTCCCTTTATACCCCGGAACAACGGGCGGCGGCGGCCGGCATCGAGACCGCGGCACAGGCCATCGACAAGGCGGCGGAGGATCTCCAGAAAGAACTGCTCAACGTCGCGTTTGAAAAGGAGCTCGCCAAGCTTCCGGAAGAGATCCGCGGGACCGTCCGGATCGCCCGTGACACCCCGCCGGACAAACGGACGGCCGACCAGAAAGAGCTTCTGCGGGTCCATCCCAGCGCCGACGTCCGATTCGCCCTCGACCTGTATGATCCGGAGGGCAACAAGCGGGTGCTGGCGAAGCGGGCCGAGGCCGCCCAACTCCGGGGCACGCGGCCGCCGGAGGATTTCGTCATGGCCCTCACCGAGGTGGCCGGGCAGGTGCCGGAGACCCACCGCTTTCACCGGGGCGACCACGACCAACCGCGGGAAGCCGTGACGCCGGGCGAGTTGTCCGTCCTCGCGCCGCGGGGCACCACGAATCTGTTCCAACTCGCGCATTCCGACGCCAGCCTGCCCACCTCCGGACGCCGGTTGGCCTACGCCCGATGGTTGACCGGCGGGCATCATCCGTTGGTCGCCCGCGTGCTGGTGAACCGGTTCTGGCTGCTGCATTTCGGCCGCGGCCTGGTCGCCACCCCGGGTGATTTCGGCCGACTCGGCGAACGCCCCACGCACCCGGAATTGCTGGATTGGCTGGCCGATGATTTCGTTTCGCACGGCTGGCAATTGAAACGATTGCACCGGCTCCTGGTGACCTCGCGCGCGTACCGTCAGGCGGCCGTGAACGCGGATTCGATCCGCACCGATCCCGACAACCGGTGGCTCGCCCGTTTCCGGGTCCGACGCCTCGATGCCGAGGCGGTCCGCGACGGCCTGCTCGCGGCGGTTGGCAGTCTCAATCCCGCCGCCGGCGGTCCCCCGGTCCCCGTGGCCCAGGACAACGCCGGACGCATCGTGGTCGGTCTCCAGAAGCGCGACGGCAACGGCGATCCCGTGGGAGTTGATCCCATCGGCCCGGGGGAATTCCGGCGGAGCATCTATGTGCAGGTCCGGCGACGCTATCCGCTGACGGTCCTCGACACCTTTGACGGGCCCGGACTGACGCCCAATTGCGAGGTGCGTGGGGTCACCACCGTGGCCCCGCAGGCGTTGCTGATGATGAATGACGACTTCACCCTGGGCCTCGCGCGGACCCTGGCGAACCGCCTGCGCCGGGAGCATCCCGACGACGTTCCGGCGCAACTGGCCGGCGGTTGGAGCAGAATCTTCGGCACGTTCCCGGCAGCGGCGGACCTGGATCCCTGCCTCGATTATTATAACCGTCAGATGGAACGGTTCCGGGGCGTCGGTGGTCCGCCCGACCCCGCCCTGACGGCGCTGGCCAGCCTGTGCCAGGCATTGCTATCCTCCAACCGTTTCCTGTATCTGGAGTGACCGCACCGGATTCCCGCCATGCCCGGCTTTTGTTCACGACGCCATTTTCTTCAGTCCAACGCCTTCGGGCTCGGTGGACTGGCGCTCACGTGGATGTTGGGGGAGGACGGTCTGTTGGCGGCCCCGGTCCGGCCCGAGTTGCAGCCCACGACCTTCGACCTGACGCCCAAGCCGACCCATCACCCGGCCCGGGCCCGGGCGATGATCTCGCTGATGATGATCGGCGGACCGAGCCACATCGATCTGTTCGACCCCAAACCGGCGATGGCGAAGTGGGATGGGAAACCCTTTCCGGGCGAGATAAAATACGACAATGCGGCCGAGGCTTCCGCGAAGGTTTTGTCCAGCCCCTGGCCGTTCCGGCGCCACGGCGAATGTGGGATGGAATTGTCCGAGCTTCTCCCCCACCTCGGCACCGTGGCCGACGATATCTGCCTGATCCGGTCGATGCGCACCGGGGTGAACAACCATGGGCAGTCGGTGTATGCGTTGAACACCGGGCGGATCACGGCGGGCCGGCCTTCATTGGGAAGCTGGCTCGGGTACGGGCTTGGGAGTGAGAGCCGGGACCTGCCCGCTTATGTGGCGATGACCAGCCCGCAGGGCCCGCCGTTGTTGGTCGGCGACAACTGGACCAGCGGTTGGCTGCCCGGGCTCTACCAGGGCACGCTGGCCCGGCCCACCGATCCGCGGATCCTCAACCTGGATCCCCCTGCTCCCCTTCGTGGTGCGCCCCAGGAAGCCCAACTCGGGCTGCTCCGCCGCCTCAATGAACAACACCTCGCCGGGCATCCCGGCGAACTCGATCTGGAGGCCCGCATCCAGTCCTATGAACTGGCGGCCCGCATGCAGACCGCGGCCCACGAGGCGTTCGACCTGACGTCCGAGACCACGGCGACACAGCGTTTGTATGGGATCGATCGGGACGAGACCCGCGATTACGGGCGCCGTTGCCTGATCGCCCGAAGACTCGTGGAGCGCGGCGTCCGTTTTGTGCAGGTCCTGAATCACGGTCAATCGTGGGATCATCACGGGGGGATTCTCAAAGCATTGCCGGCCTCGTGCCGCGCCGTGGACCAACCAACCGCCGCGCTGGTCAGCGACCTGAAGGCGCGCGGTCTGCTGGATTCGACCGTGGTGCACTGGGGCGGCGAAATGGGACGGCTGCCGGTGGTTCAGAACGACGGTGGACGGGAAAAGGTGGGACGGGACCACAACACCTATGGCTTCAGCATGTGGGTTGCGGGGGGCGGATTCCGGGCCGGGCACGTGCATGGTGAAACGGACGAATGGGGTCATCACGCCGTGAAAGACGTCGTGATGCACCATGACTGGCAGGCCACCCTGCTTCATGTTTTCGGACTCGACCACACCCGGTTGTCTTACCGGCGCAACGGTGCGGAACTGACCCTGACCGACAACCAAGGCTCCAAGATCATGAGTGGTCTGCTGGCTTGAGACGGCCCCGGGTTCTGACCTCTGCAGTTCTGAAACTCTGAGGCTCCGTCCGAGTTCTGGCTTCCCACCCTTCCCGGTCGCGCCCCACATTCCCCGCCCATGCGGCATCTCCTGCTCCTGCTCGCCCTGATCACGGGGTGGAGTGCGCCTCTTGCCGCAGCCCCCGCGCACCGACCGGTGGCCGCATCGCTCCCTTCCCAACGGGTCGACCTGGCCCGCTGGGGCGCGGAACACGGGCTGGCCGGCCACACGGCGTCCCATGGCGATGAATTCCAACTCGCCAATCGCTCCACCCAATTCTCTTTCAAGATCGACAGCACCAAATTGTCCGCCGACGGCACGGAAATCAGGTTGGCGTACCCGGTGGTCCATGCCGGCGAACATTATTGGATCTCCCAGCGGGATGTGGAATCGACCTTGGGCCCGCTGTTGTCCCCGCCGAAACGCCCGGCCGCGCGGCCCATCCGATTGGTCGCCGTCAACGCGGGGCACGGGGGGAAGGATCCCGGCAACCTCGACGGGCGCCGCCTGGAGAAGTCCTACACCATCCTGCTGGCCGGCGAGGTGCGCCGCGCCTTGGAACGGGCCGGCCTGCGGGTGCTGATGATCCGTCAGGGGGACACTTTTGTGGACCTCGACGAGCGGGCCGCGGCGGCCAACCGCGCCAAGGCCGACCTTTATGTCAGCCTCCACTTCAATTGCATGCCGGGGGAGAGCGTGCGGGAGGTCCGGGGCGTCGAGACCTATTGCCTCACGCCGGCCGGGTTGAGTTCCACCAACGATAACGGCAATCACGGCGGATCCTGGCAACCCGGCAACCGCTTCGACCGCGACAACATCGTTCTCGCCCGCCAGATCCACCATGCCGTGGTCGATGGCACCGACCTGGACGACCGCGGGGTCCGCCGTGCGCGGTTCAAGGAACTGACCCTGCTCGACATGCCCGGGGTGTTGTTGGAAGGCGGTTATATGACCAACCCCGGGGACAGTCGGAACATCTATTCCCCGGAGGGCCGCACCAAGCTGGCCCGGTCGATCGTGGACGGCATCCTTGCCTATAAGCGCCTGGTCGAGCGCGGCACCGCGGAATAAACACCCCCCGGAGGGACGAGTTACACGAGTCCCCATTTCGAGTCCCCATTTTCCATCCCGATCCCCATCAGGCTCCGATTTCTCATCTCCGATCTTCGATCTCCCAATTCCCACCATGAGCATCGTCACCCGCACTGGAGACACCGGCACCACCGGCCTGATGTATAATCGGCGCGTGGCCAAGTCGCATCCCCGCGTCGAGGCTTATGGTTCGGTGGATGAACTGAACGCGGCCCTCGGGTTCGCCCGGGCCACCGCCAACGACCCGTTCGTGCGGGATCCGCTGTTGGCCGTGCAAAAGGATCTCGTGGTGTTGATGGGGGAATTGGCGACGGCCATGGAGGACCGGGAACGCTATGTGCGCGACGGCTTCCAACTGGTGACGCCGACCCTGACGGAAAAGCTCGACGGGTGGGTCCGGGAAATCGAGGGCCAGGGGGTGGATTTCAAGGGTTGGGCGACACCGGGCGCCACCGTGAACGCCGCGGCGTTGGACGTGGCGCGAACCACGTGCCGGCGTGCTGAACGAAGGGTTCACGAACTGCATTTGGCCGGTGAAATGCCCAATGCGGAAATCCTGATTTACCTGAACCGACTCAGCGATCTGCTCTGGCTGTTCGCGCGTTGGGTCGAGACCCGCGCCGCCCGTGGCCCGTAGCCCGTAGCCGACGAGGTGCGAGGCGGATCTGCCGTGGCCTGCCGGGGTCCGCCTCGTACCTCGTCGGCTACGCCGTGCCGTCGACTTTCTTCCCCGCCTTGACGGCTTGCCGACCAATCGTCGCCCCCCGCTTCTTGAATTGCTCCTGTAGCCATTCCCCTCACCGGTTGGGCGCCGGGAGCAGATCCACGCCCGAATGATCGGGTCGAATCCGGAGCCGGATGCACCGGATCGAATTGCTTTGCGCGTCCTGGGTGCGATGTCCGCCACTGCTCAGATAGGTGATGAACATTGAGCCGTCGGGCAGTTCCATCCCCTTGCCGTATCCATAGGCATTGTCCACGAGGAAGCCGTGATCTTTCGCGGGCGCGATCCAGGTCGCCCCGCCATCCGTGCTGAAGATCACCCGCAGACCCCCGTGACCGGGCGCATAGGAACCGTGCAGGCAGACCAGCGTGCCATCGCCCAGCACATAAAGGCTCGGCGCGAACATCCGAAAACCGAACGTCACGGGGGATGTCCAGGTCCGGCCACGATCGCCGGACCAGCAAATGTCGCCCTCCGGACGCGCCATCATCACCCATCGGCCGTCCGGCAGTTCCGCCACGGTCACTTCCTGCAGGTCATGCCCCGCCCTGACCGTGGACAGCAGCTTCCAATTCCGACCGCGATCGGTGGAACGTAACACCGCAGCCTGGTCGGGGGGACCTCCGGGCGCACGACCATTGATCGCGATGAGCACCGAACCGTCCTTCAACCGCACGAGCGGACCGTCGGTTTCGTCATAGGAAAACGGCGTTTGCAACTGGCGGCTTTTCTTTTCCCAGGTCTTTCCGCCATCGAACGAGCGGATCAGGTGCACCCTCACTGCGAGCGCCGAGTGGGTGCCCCAATCGCCGTTCTCAGGCTCGCCCGAATAGGTGAAGAACGAGCTGAGCACCGTGCCATCCTTCAATTCCACGAAGGCCGGATGCCGGTCATCCGCGGGCGTGTCGATCAGGGTCACCGGTTTGCCCCACGTTCTGCCCCCGTCCGTCGAGCGCATGATCATCGCGCGTCCCCCCGTGGGCGCGACAATGTCCGCGGGCATGCCCAGCTTCTTGTATTCCTCCAGCGTCTTGGCGGGATAATGCAACGGAGTGGGTGCCGAGGCATGCCAGTAACCGGCATTGAATCCGACCAGCCAGTCCCCGTTCCTCAGACGCACCGGGGATTCCCAACCCACAAAGCCGCCGTAGCCGGGAAACGGATCGGGTTGATTGACACCCGGCCCGACCAGCGTCGCCCGGCAATCCTCCGGTCGGGCGTTCGACTCCCCGTCGTCGATGATCCGGACCATCGGACGGAAAGACCCGACCGGGTCGCCCGCGGGGGTGACGGCCAATGCCGTGCCCCCGTGAAGCCACAGCGCGACCGATCCGATCGCACCCAAGATCCGGGCACGCCCGATGGCGCCTAAACACGTCATCGGCAACACAGGGGGATTCATACGGCAAGTCTTGCAGAACGGGGGACGGCGTTGGCACCAGTTGGTGGTCGGCAGGAGATGAATTGCGAGCCTTATATGGCTCATCCGGGTCATCCGCGCCATCCGCGGTTAAACTTCCCTTCAACGGTG
The DNA here is from genome assembly GCA_025360495.1 of Verrucomicrobiota bacterium. Lineage (GTDB taxonomy): Bacteria > Verrucomicrobiota > Verrucomicrobiia > Limisphaerales > UBA9464 > UBA6176. Next base: position 13,005 of record JANYCC010000081.1, read on the forward strand.
GCTGCGGTACTTATTTCGGCCCATGGAGTTGATCGAATCCCTCCCCTTCGGCGCCCTGATCCTGGCGGCCGGGGCCTCCTCGCGCATGGGCCGCCCCAAACTGCTCCTTCCCTGGGGATCGACCAGCATCCTCGGTTATCTGGTCGCGCAATGGCATCGGGTCGGTGCCGGCCAGATCGCGGTGGTCTGCGCCGGGTCCGATGAACCCATTCACACGGAACTGGAACGGATCGGTTTTCCCGCCGCCCATATCATCATGAATCCCGAACCGGCCCGCGGCATGATGGGTTCAATCCAATGCGGCGCACGTTGGACCGGTTGGGATCCCGCTCTGGGCCACATCGCCATCGTCCTCGGTGATCAACCCCATCTGGCTGACGATTCCTTGCTCACACTGGCCGGGTTCGCCGCGCAACACCCCCACCGGATCTGCCAACCGACCTCGAACGGCCGACCGCGACACCCCGTGTTTCTCCCGCGACAAACCTTTGGAGAACTCGCCCATTCCGCCCAGCCCACCTTGCGGGATCACCTGCACACCCACGCGCAAAACATAAGTGCGTTGGAGATCAAGGACCCGGGCCTGGACATCGATCTCGACACCCCGGCCGATTATGAGCAGGCCGTGGGGCTCTTCAGACTTTCAGTCCGTTCGGGACCATCGGCATCGTCCTGAGCCGGATGCCCGTCGCGGCAAAGATCGCATTGCCGATGGCCGGCGCGATCGTGACGATCGGAGTCTCGCCTGCACCGTCCGATCGCGCCTCCCGTTTGTCCAGCAGCACGATTTCGATCCTGGGCGCGTCACTGAAACGCGGCACCCGGTACTCGGAGAAACGCGGGTTGGAAATCTTCCCGTCGGCAAACCGTATCGCCTCGAACAACGCACCCCCGAGTCCCATCAGGATCGACCCTTCGTTCTGGTTGCGGAGTCCGTCGGGATTCAGGACGGCCCCGCATTCGAAGGCCTGCACGACCCGCACCACCGACACTTTCCCGGTCTTCCGATCAATGGCCACTTCGGCGCAGGTCGCGACATAGGAATTCTTTTCGGAACCCCCGGCGATCCCGAAGCCGCGCGACTCGTCCGACTTGCTTTTGCCCCAGCCGAATGCGGCCGCGGCGGCTTGAAGCACCGCGCGCAGTCGCGGGTCGGTGAGATTCTTCAGCCGGAATTCCAACGGATCCAATCCCGCGGCATGGGCCGCTTCGTCCATGAGGGATTCACGGGCAAAATGGTTCGCCGTCGCTGCCAAGCCCCGGTACGAGCCCTGCCTCAGCGGAGACGGTGCATTATGGAACTCTGACTTCTGGTTCGGGACTTCATAAAGGGTGCGGAGCGCGGATCCGCCCGAATTATAATTATGGAATTCCCACGCCACCAATTTGCCATCGTGCGTGACGGAGGCGGTGCCGTCGATGACCCCGGCCGGACGGAGATACGCCCACGTGAATTCCTCCTCCCGGGTCCAGACCAGCTTCACGGGTTTCCCGGCGCCCTTCGCCAGGCGTGCGGCCTCGATCGCCGCCTCGCCCGTGTGCTTGCCGCCGTAACCGGATCCGGTGTCGGGAACGATGACGCGGACCGATTCCTCCGGGATGCGGAATGCCTGCGCCAGGTCGCTGCGCACCCCGAACGGCCGCTGGGTCCCGGTCCACACCGTCAGTTTGCCATCGGTCCATTCTGCGACGGCGGCCCGTGGTTCCAAGGGCGCGTGGGCGATATAGGCTATGGTATAAGTCGCCCGGACCGTGTGCCCGCCGTCCACAGGCGGAGTCCCGTTTGCCTCGCCCGCCGGCGGACCGGGGGCACCCTTCCTCATTCCATCGAACAACTCCCGGTCCGAGGTCTGTGGTTCGGCTTTCCATTCCGCACGGATTGCCTTCAGGGCGCGTTGGACCGTCAACGTGTCGGGCGCCGTCACGCCGACGAATTCGCCATCATGCACCACCGTCACGTCCGGCAACGCCTCCGCCTCCTTCGTGTCGAGCGTCCCAAGTTTCGCCCCGAATGAGGCCGGTCGAAGGACGCCTCCATGGAGCATTCCCGGGCGCTTCAGGTCGGAGGTGTACCGGTGTTGGCCGCTGACAAAGTCCGCGCCGTTGACCTTGGGAACCGCCGTGCCCACCACCTTCCATTGGGCTGGCGGCGTTTCCACCGGGGCGTCCGGCACGGTCTGCACCAGCTTCTGACCCCGGGTGAGCTGTCCGAACCCGAGGGACGCGCCGGTTGACGGAACCAGGATCTTCCCATCCGCAACCACCAGCGCCGCGCGATCGGCCTTCTGCTGCTCGGCGGCAAGATTCAGGAGCATTTCACGGGCGGTGGCCGCGACCCGGCGCAGTTGGGGCGCCATGTCCGGGGTCGTGCGACTGCCAAAGGTGCCCGCATCGAACGGGGTGAGTTGGGTGTCGGCCATCACGAGTCGGATCGCCGGGATCGGGACGTGCAATTCCTCGGCCACGACCTGGGTCAGCGCGGTGCGGATGTTCTGCCCGACCTCCGTCTTCCCGGTGAACACGGTGACGATGCCATCCTCGCCGATATGGAGCCACGCGCTGATTTCCTGTGGTCCGCGTCCGCCCCGACCGCCGCGCCGTGCCCCGGGACGACCGGATTCCTGGGCGAAGGCGGGGCGCACCAGGCTGACGACGAGAATCCCGCCGCCGAGTTGCCGCAAGAATTCCCGACGGGCGAGTCGGAAGTGGTACCGCGGCGCGGCCCGGAGTTCGTAACGCTCCGGCTCCAACCCCGGTTCGTCGGGGATGTTCATTTGGCACCTCCCAATCGACGTGCGGCCTCGGTGACCGCCGTCAGGATCCGGGTATAAGTCCCGCACCGGCAGAGGTTGCCGTCCAGGGCGCGGACGATTTCCGATTCGGTGGGCCGGGGATTTTTGTTCAGCAGCGACTGGGCGGCCACGATCATTCCCGCCGTGCAATACCCACATTGCAGGGCACCGGCGTCGAGAAAGGCCTGTTGCAGGGCGTTGAGGGTGCCGTGGGGTGACAGGCCCTCGATGGTGGTGATCTTCTTGCCGGCCAGGCTGCGGACCTTGCGCTGGCACGAACGCGCCGCGACGCCGTCGATCAGGACCGTGCAGGCGCCGCATTCCCCTTCCCCGCAGCCGTATTTGGAGCCGGTCAGGTCCAGGTCATCGCGCAGCACGGTGAGCAGGGTGCGCTCGTCATCCACGTCCACGGCCAGGGCCTGGCCATTGACCAAGAGTTCTTTGATGCGGGGCATGGGGACTGGGAATCACGACGCGCCAACCCGGGTTTCTGGAACCTATCCCCGGGCCTTCCGGTGTCAATGTCCGTACCCGCAGGCGTCATGGAGAGGGCGCATCTGGGCATCGTGGGAAGGCGGGCGATGGGAGAGGCGGGGCGGGTTGGTAAAACCCCCCACCCA
>JANYCC010000105.1 GCA_025360495.1 Verrucomicrobiota bacterium
GGCTTCCCGAAGCTGCCCGCGACGTTCTGGACCCGTTCCGACCTTTTCCCCGCCAAACCCGGCGAGACCCGACTGAAGAATTCCCACGCCTCCTGCTGGCACGTCGATTTGCAGGACGACATCCGGTCGCTGATGAGCGTGGAGGCCAACCCCTGGTGGTTCACCACGGCCCATCACGAACTCGGCCACGCCTATTATTTCATCAGTTATACGCGCCCCGAAGTCCCGCCCCTGCTGCGGATCGGCGCGAATCCCGCCTTTCATGAGGGCATCGGCGAACTCATCGGGCTCGCCTCGGGCCAGATGCCCTACCTCAAGGCCCGCGGCATCCTTCCCGCCGATTACCAGGCCGACGAGACGGCCGTGCTCCTCAACGATGCCCTCACCCACTCGATCCCGTTCCTGTTCTGGGCCAGCGGCACCATGACCCATTGGGAGGCCGACGTGTATGCGGGCGGACTCCCGGCCTCCGAATGGAACCGCCGTTGGTGGCGGCACGTGGCGGATTACCAGGGCGTGGAACCCCCGGCCGGTGACGGATCGCGCGGCGAGGAATGGTGCGATGCGGCGACCAAGACCCACATCAATGACAATCCCTGCTATTATTACAGTTATGCGATCGCCACGGTGCTGAAATTCCAATTCCACGATCACATCGCACGGAAAATCCTCCACCAACCCCCGCAGCACTGCAATTACGAGGGCAACCGCGAGGTGGGCGATTTCCTTCGCAAGATGCTCGCCGCGGGAGGCACGCAGGACTGGCGCAAGCTCCTCCGGGACACCACCGGCGAGGATCTCGGCACCCGCGCCATGGTCGAGTATTTCAAGCCCCTCCAGCAATGGTTGGAACATGAGAACGCCGGCCGCCAGATCGGCTGGGACTGAAGCCACACCCGCCGCACTCCCACCCCGATGACCGAAGGCACCTCCGCCGCCACCGACCTGCTCGGTCCGCTCAAACGCAGCTTCGGCTACACCGCCTTCCGCCCGCTCCAGGAGGAGATCATCCGGGATTCCCTCGCCGGGCGTGATGTGTTCGCCCTCCTCCCGACCGGGGGCGGCAAGTCCCTCTGCTTCCAACTCCCGGCCCTGGTCCGGCCCGGCCTCACCGTGGTCGTTTCGCCCCTCATCGCGCTGATGAAAGACCAGGTCGACGCCCTCCATGGCAACGGCGTGGCCGCGACGTTCCTCAATTCGTCGTTGTCCGAGACCGAACGCCGGAACCGGTGGCGCGGGCTCAACGCCGGTGAATACCGCCTGCTTTATGTGGCGCCCGAACGCCTGTTCGCCGGCTCCCTTCCCGACGACCTGAGACGATGGGACGTCCGGTGCGTGGCGGTGGACGAGGCCCATTGCATCAGTGAATGGGGACACGATTTCCGCCCGGAATACCGCCAGTTGCGCACCTTCCGCGAGAAACTCGGCGACGTGTCGTTCATGGCCCTCACCGCCACCGCGACCGGCCGGGTTCGCAAGGACATATTGGAACAACTCCAACTCCGCGATCCCGCGATCTATGTCGCCAGCTTCAACCGGCCCAACCTGACCTATCGGGTTGAACCCCGCCAATCGGGGCACCGGCAGTTGATCGCGTTCCTCCGCAGCCGCCCGGGTGAGGCCGGGATCGTGTATTGCTCCAGCCGCGCCGGCACGGAATCGTTGGCCCAAAAACTGGTCGCGGACGGTGTCAAGGCGGTGCCGTACCACGCGGGTCTTGAACCCGCGGCCCGGGCGAAACACCAGGACCAGTTCCTCCGCGACGAGGTCCGCGTGGTGTGCGCCACGATCGCCTTCGGCATGGGAATCAACAAACCCAACGTCCGCTTCGTCGTCCACCATGACCTGCCCAAGAACATCGAGGGCTATTACCAGGAAACCGGCCGGGCCGGACGCGACGGGCTGCCCGGCGATTGCCTGCTGCTGTTCAGCGCGGGGGATGTCGCCAAGCAGACCGCTTTCATCGCGGAGAAGAACGACGCCCAGGAACAGTCCGTGGCCCGTGAGCAACTCCGTCAGATGGTTCATTATGCCGAGGCCGGGGAATGCCGCCGCTCCGCCTTGCTCCGCTATTTCGGCGAGACCTTCCCCGGCCCCAACTGCGGTGCCTGCGACAATTGCCTGTCGCCGCGCTCAACCTTCGACGGGACGTTGGCGGCCCAGAAATTGTTGAGCTGCGTGTACCGCATCCGGCAACGCAGCGGCTTCAACAACGGGTTGAACCACGTGGTGAACGTGCTGCTCGGGAGCGACAGCGAACAGGTGCGCCAACGCGGACACGACAAACTCTCCACCTTCGGAATCGGCCACGACCACACCCGCAATGAATGGGGGGCGATCGGACGCGAACTGATGCGGCTCGGCTTGCTGTCCCTGGATCCGGGCCAATTCCCGACGGTCGGCCTCACGCCCGAGGGGATGGCGGTCCTGCGCGAGCGGCGTCCGGTGACGCTCACCAAGCCGCGCGAGGCACCCCGGACCAAGTCCCATCGCGAGGGGGAAATCGACTGCGACGAATTGTTGTTCGAGAAGCTGCGCCGTCTGCGCAAGCGCCTCGCCGACGAACAGGGCGTGCCGCCTTATATCGTGTTCGGCGACGTCACCCTGCGCCAGATGGCCCGGGATTATCCCGACTCCGAGACCGCGCTGCGCCAGGTCACCGGCGTCGGCGAGACCAAGCTCCGCGTGTATGGCGACGCCTTCCTGGACGAGATCCGCGAGCACGTCCGGCTGAATGGGCGC
>JANYCC010000120.1 GCA_025360495.1 Verrucomicrobiota bacterium
GAAAACCCGCCCTCCCAGCGCGGTCGCGACAGCTCCGGGGCGGCGGGTTTTCCCACCCGCCTTTCCACGATGCCAGGATGGGCCCCGCCGGATCGGTTTCCCCGTTGCACCCCCCGCCGTAGGAACCATTCTCAGGGGACATCGCACCCCATCATGAACCTGCCTGAGGAATCCCTGCTGTTGCGCATCTATATCGGTGAATCCGACCGGCACGACGGCCGACCGCTCTATGAAGCCATCGTCCTCAAGGCCCGCGAATCGGGTCTCGCCGGCGCCACTGTCCTGCGCAGCCCGATGGGTTATGGGGCCGCCAGCCGCCTTCACACCGCAAAGATCCTACGGCTATCGGACGACCTGCCGATGGTCATCGAGATCGTGGATGCCGAGGCCAGGGTCAACGCTTTCCTCCCCGTGCTTGACGGGATGATGGGCGGTGGTTTGGTGACCTTGGAACCGGTGCGCGTCCTCCATTACCGTCACCGGGCCTGAGCCGATCCCGATGCACGCCGTCCTCATCTCCGTCGGCACCGACGGTGATATCCTGCCCTACGCGGGACTGGCTGCGACCCTGCGGAGGCGGGGGCATCGGGTGACCCTGGTGGCCGCCGGACAATATGAACCGCTGGCGTTGCGTCTCGGCCTGGGATTCCAAGCACTGATATCGGCGGAGGAACACGGGGAATTGTTCGGGAACCCCGATTTCTGGAACCCGCTCAAAACCGCGCCTCTTTCCGCCCGTTGGGGTGTGCGGCACCTTCGCCGGCAGTATGACTTGCTCGCCAACCTCGTCGGCCCGGACTCGGTGATCGTGGCCAATCCTGCGGTGTTCGCCGCCTCCCTGATCCACGAGACCCATCGGCTGCCGTGGGCCAACCTGGTTCTCCAACCCTGGATGATCCCCAGTACCATCGCACCGCCGGTGATGCCCCACCTGGCGTTCCTGTCCCGTGCACCCCGTCTGTTTTGGCAGGCATTCTGTCGGGGACTCGATTTCGTCGGGGATCGCTGGATCGGACCGGAACTCAATGGCCTGCGCGCGAGACTCGGATTGCCACCGGTGCGGCGCATCCTGGGTAACTGGTTGTCTCCACAACTCGTCATCGGGATGTTCCCGGATTGGTACGGGCCGCCCCAACCCGACTGGCCCCCGCAACTTCGGCTCACGGGGTTTCCGCTCTTTGATGGCGGGTCTGACGGGATCCTGCCCTCCAACGTGGCGGAATTCTGCCGCTCCGGAGAGTCCCCGGTGGCGTTCACCTTCGGAACGGGAATGGCGAATTCGGCCCGGCTGTTTCAAGACGCGCTGGAAGCCTGCAAGCTCCTTGGCCGACGCGGGATTTTCCTAACCCGATATAAGGACCAATTACCGTCAGGTATGCCAGGATCGCTGCTCCACTGCGACCACGCGCCCTTTCATCAACTCTTCCCCCAATGCGCCGCGGTGGTGCATCACGGCGGCATTGGCACAGTCGCGGAAGCCACGGCGGCCGGCATCCCGCAAGTCATCCGACCCATCTGCTTTGACCAGTTCGACAACGGCCTCCGCATGCAACGGCTCGGAGCCGGGATCTGTGTTCCGGCCCGTCGTACCGGCGGCAAACCCCTCGCCGATGCCCTGGGCGCAGTGATGACGGATCGCATCCGGACCGCCTCCCGCGATCTGAAGGCCCGCTTTGACCGGACGGAGGCCTTGGAGACATCCGCCGTCATGGTCGAGACGCTGGCACCGCGGTTCGGAGTCCCGGGCTTTAGCCGGCAGAGCGTGCGCAGTCGGAACGATGATGAATAGAGCGGACGCCGCCGTTCGGGAGGGGACACGTGACCGGCTGAAGCCGGGACTCCGAACGAGCCGAACCCGTCCATGCGCGGTTCCCCTATTTCACCCGACGACCCACTCACTTCAGGTCAATCCGCTTCCCGGACCGTGCCGATTCCCGCGCCGCATCCAGGATCTCCGTCACGACCAGGTTCACTTCCAGGGAGGACAATCCGGAGGGCTTTATTTCCTTCCGGACGACCGCTGCGAGATAGGAAAGTGGATCGGCCTGTGCACCCGATAACGGAGGCGCAATCTTTTCCTCCTCGGGAGTGCTTCCGGAACGGAGTCGGAGGACATCCCGGCGCGGTACGAGCAATTGGCCCGACCGCCCATAGAGCTCCATGTCTTTGCGATCGTAAGGCCAGTTCCAGGAGGCTTGGATGATCCCCTGGGCGTTCGGGTACGTCAGCACAATGGTCGCCTCATCGTCCACCTTGGGATAGACCTCAGGCTTCATCTGCTGGGTCACGGCGAACACCGAGACCGGGCGCCGCCCATCCATAAGCCAGGTGATCAGGTCGGCCCCATAGCAGCCAAAATCCATCAGGGCCCCGCCGCCGTTGAGCACCGGATCGGTCAGCCAATTGAGAAAGTCGGCGGAGCAACCGATCTCCTTGGGACCGCGATGCCCGTCGTGCACCACCATCTTGCGAAGGTCGCCCAGGGCGTGCTGGTCATGGGCGATCGAATACGCCTGATGATTGGCCGGATACCAGGTCGTTTCATAATTGACCAGGATCTCGATGCCTCCTTTTTTCGCGGCCGTCTGGATGGCCAGGGCATGTTCCATGTTCACGGCCAGCGGCTTTTCCATCATCACGGTGATCCCGTGGGCGGCGCATTCCTCCACGACCGACCGGTGCTCGAAGGTGCTGGTGAAGGTGGCCACCGCCTGCACCCGGGTCTTCGCCAACAGGTCGGCCAGCGTGGAATGAAAGAGGTTGGTGTCCAGTTTGTAGGTGGCGGCATAGCGCCCGGCCAATTCCCGGTCGGGTTCCACGATCCCCACGAGTTGCACATCGCTGCGGCTGCGGGCACCGGGGATGAACCCGCGCGCATGGTCGTGACTGAGCCCCACGATGGCGAAGCGGACCGGAGGCTTCACTTCCTCCGAACGAGCCGGGGGAATGTTCAGGCCCAACAGCCCAATGAGGAGGACAAGGCGTTTGATCATGGTGACGGGCTATATCAGGATTCTTTCATTCTTCGGATCGTACGGCGCCTGCAGCAGCACCTGGGCGGGATATTGTTTGCCCGCAAAATCGATGGTGTAGCTGCCGCCGAGGACAAACTCGGGGGTGATGATCCCGTCACTCTTCACATACCCGAACGCCAGCGCACGACCCATCGTGAAACCATAATATCCGGAGGTGGTCGCACCCATGGGTTTGCCGTCACGGAAGATCCGCTCCCCGCCCCAGAGCATCACCCCGGGGTCCTCGACCACGAAGGAGGCCAACCGGCGTTTGACACCCGTCGCCTTCTGTTTCCTCAGCGCCTCTTTCCCGATGAAATCCGCGGCCTTGTCCAGTTTCACCATGAAACCCAACCCGGCCTCGTAAGGGGTGTCGCCGGGGCTGATGTCCGAACCCCAGGCGCGATAGGCTTTCTCCATCCGCAGTGAATTGATGGCGTAGAAACCCGCGTGGGTCAGGCCGTGTTTCGTGGCCACCGACAACAGGGCGTCGAACACGCCCTGGATCTGGTCCATCCGCATGTGCAGTTCCCAGCCCAATTCACCGACATAGGTGATCCGGATCATCAGCACGTTGGTGTTGGCGATGCTTTGCCACTGCGAGGAACTGAAGGGAAAGGCCGCCAGCGAAAGGTCGGCGTCGGTCAGGTCATGGAGCAATCGGCGCGAATTCGGCCCCATGACACCGATCGCACCATAGGCATGGGTGACATCCGTGAGCACGGCGTCTTCTTCCGGACGGATGTGTTGTTGGATCCAATTCCAATCCCGGGTCGGCTGTCCCGAACCGGTGACGATATAATATTGGTCCCCGGCGATCCGGGTGAAACAGAGGTCGGACTCATAGCCACCGCGGACATTGAGCATCCCGCTGTAAAGGAACTTGCCGACCGGCATGTCGGCGACATTCGGCGAGAGGCGGTCCAGCACGCGGACGGCGTCGCGCCCCTTCAGCAGGAACTTGGTGAACGACGACTGGTCCCAGACCGCGACGTTCTCCCGTGCGGCCCGATGTTCGGCGGCGACACAATCCCACCAATTCTGGCGCCCATAGGAGTAGTCCATCGTGGGCCGCGGCCCCGGGCGCGCGAACCAGATGGGGCGTTCGATGGCCATCTTGCTGCCGAAGACTGCCCCCTGTGCCGTGAGCCGGTCGTGCAACGGGCTCTTGCGCGTGCCGCGGGCGGTTTCCAATTCGTAGTTGGGCCAGGCCATCCGGTACTGCAGGCCGGGCGTTTCGGTCACCCGTTGCCGCAGGAAATCCCGGTTGTTCTGGAAGGCGGAAAACCGGCGGATGTCCACGCCCCACAGATCATAGGGTTGTTCGCCCGCAAGAACCCATTGGGCCAGCACGTCGCCCGCACCGCCCGCATAGGCAAGGCTGTGACCATTGAAACCGGCCGCCACAAACAACCCGTTCATTTCGGGCGATTCCCCGAGGATGAACTGGGTGTCAGGCGTGAAGGTCGCCAGACCGTTGACGCGACCCGCAAAGCCATCCTGGCCGAGTGACGGAATCCGGCGCTGCGCGGCCACGATCGCGTCGGTGAGCTGGTCCCCGCCTTCGGGGAGCGAAGTCTCGATGCCATCGGCCGGGAAGGCTGCGGCCAACCACGGACGGCTCTGCTTCGGGAACGTCCCGAGTATAAGATGACCCCGATCGTCGGTATGGAACCAGGTTGCGGAATCCGGGTCGCGCACGCCGGCGAGTTCGGCGACCAAGCCCGGATGGGTCTCCGAGAGCAGGTGGGGATGCCCAACCGGATACACCGGGACATTGACACCGCATTCCAGGGCGAGTTGCCGCGACCACATCCCCGCACAGAGGACGATTTTCTCAGCGAGGATCTCACCCTGCGGGGTCATGACGCCGATCGCACGGCCCGCTTGGTGCAGGATGCCCGTGACCCGCACGCCGGACAGAATACTGGCGCCGCCCAATTCCGCCCCCTTGGCGAAGGCGAGGGCGGTCTGGCGGGCGTCCGCACGCCCCTCCGCGGGCAGCCACATCGCGCCGCGAACATCCCCGGTCTCCAGGAGCGCCCATTTCTCGTTCACCTGGTCAGGGCTGATGAGCTGGACATCGAGCCCGGAAGCCTGCGCCAGCGGGACCGCCCGCCGATATTGGATCATGCGGTCCTCCGTCTGGGCGAGGACGAGCGACCCGACCTGTTTCCATCCGGTGGGGATGCCGGTTTCCTTCTCGAGGGCCGCATAGAGCCGGGCGCTGGCGTCGATGAGCTTGCGCAGGGGGGCCTGCGGGGCACCCCCGACCAGCCCTGAGGCAGAGGAGGTGGCGCCCCCACCGATCTCGCCCTGTTCGAGCAACACCACGTCGCGACACCCCTGCCGGGTCAGGTGATAGGCGACACTGCAGCCGATGATGCCGCCACCGATGATGAGGACCCGGGTTTGTTTGGGGAGGGAGGGGCTCATGATGTTGTCGCCTTGATGAAGATCGGAAGGAGGCTGACGTGGAGGGGGTCCATTGGGCAAGTGCGGGTCTCGGCAGGGACGCCTTTCAACCGGGCGCCGGAATGCTCGCGAACGCCCGCACGGGGAACGTCCCGAACGCCCGGATTTTCGGCGGCACGGCGAAGAATTCAAAACCTCCCTCCGGCAGATGAGACAAGCCGGTCATGTGCTCCACAATCGGAATGCCATGCCCCAGCAGAATGGTATGTACCGGACGCCGACCATCGCCGGTGTCGTCGATATTGTAGGAATCAATCCCGACGAGCCGCGCCTTTGAATCCGACAGCCATTGGGCGGCATCCTCCGTCAGGAAGGGATGCCCCTCAAAGTAGGCATCCGTGCGCCAGTGCCGGTCCCAACCGGTCTGCACCAGGACCGCCTTGTTCCGCACGTCGAGGTGTCGGAAGGCGTCGGCGGCGATCCTCCTTCCGATCCCCTCCACCCGCACCACCACCGCATCCAGGCCTGCCAGCGAGGTCAATTCCAACTGCGACAGATCCCTGCCTTCCCGGAAGCGGTGGAACGGGCTGTCGAGGTAGGTGCCGGTGTTGGCCACCAGATCGATGCGCCCGATATGAAACTCGGTGCCTTCGGCATAATGTTGGTGCGAGGCCTCGCGACTGAGAAAATCACAGATCAGCGGGGCGGGAATCCCCCGATAGGTGATCATGCCGTGTTCGATGGTGTGGCTGAGGTCCAGAAATCTGCGCCGGGCGGGGGAAGGTTCGATGGGATTCACAGGATGCGTCAGGGAATCGTCACCTGGAAGAACCGGGTGACCGGTTTGTTCGGGAGCGGCAGATGGATTTCGACCGTCTGATCGGAAGGGAGCGCTGCGCCCTGTTGAAAGGGTTGCCAGATGCCGAGCCAGAGATCGTCCCGCACATATAAGGTATAGCCCGAACCGGCCCGACCGTTGAAGGTCAACCGCAATTGGCCCGGCTCGGGGGAGGAGGCTTCCATGGCGATCGGGGGCTGGGGGTTGGCCAACCCGGGTGAGCCGTTGTTGGAAATGCTGGCCCGCCAGTTGGTCGCCAGGCTCAGGTTCCCGCCGGGATCAATCACCTCCAAGGACGGCCCGGAACCGTCCGCGGCGCCTGGCCACGGGGGCAGCGTCCCATAGGTGAAATCGCGCAGGGTCAGACCGTCGGCATTGACCAACCGGACATGTTCGCCGGCGTTGTCGAAGCGGCCGCCGAATTCACCCGCAATGGGCAGGCCGGTGCCATAACGCGTTTCAAAGGCGACCCGGTTCTTCACCACCAGGACATAGGCGCCCGCCGGCAACCGCGTCACGGCCGAACCGGTGAAGTCGAAATCCACGCCATTCACGAACCTCACGCCGTTGAGGTCGGCGGTGGCGGTGCCGCGGTTGTAAAGCTCGATGAACTCAAAGGTGTCGGCGTTGCCAAAACCCGCCGCCCGTTCGGCATCCGTCGGGTCCGCGGGATGGTAATTCAGTTCGGTGATGACGAGATCCGGGGCGCCGACAACGAACGTGGCAACCTCCAACGCGCTCCACTCGGCGTTGTTCAGGACGCGGGTCTTTACGGTGACCAGATCATTCAGGGGGATCGGGCCGGTGTACTGCAGGCTGCCGGGCGTCCGGGGATCGGTGCCATCGAGGGTATAATAAATGATCCCCTTCGGCGCGCCCAGCGTGAGTTTGAATCCCGGATCCACGGCCCCCCCGTGCCGGTTCATGACGGGTGCGTCGGTGCGCGGGTACAGGCCGGCGGCCCGGAATTGTTCCAGCACGATGGCGGAACGACGCGGGAAATAATTTGCCAGCAGGTCGTCCCGCTCGCGCTGCCAATGTTCGTCATGCGTGAACGGCGTTGCCCGTAGCTGGTCCCCCCAGCGTGCGGATTCACCCACGATCCCGCGGCTCACCGTTTGCGCCAGCAGCACGAAACGCGCGGCCGGCTGATCATCCCCGGGATGCGTCGGATCCCAAACGGTGTGGGCCGGGTTCACATAAAGCGTCCCACCATTGAAAAAATGACGGTGCACGCGATCCGCAAACCAGAGTCGGAAACCGGCATTCGCCCGCGCGGCGCCGAACGGTCTCGCCGCCGCAGTGTTCGCCCCGGTGACATTCACATCCACGCCCGAAAAGCCGAGTGCCGTCTCCGAGTCCCAGGGATAGAAATGGAACCCGTCGCCGTTGTCGCGGTCCCGGCCCGCCCACCAGTTCCGCCCGGGCCAGTCCGTGTTGCCGATATAGAAATTGAGGATCATGTAATCGATCATGTTTTCCACATCGAGCAGATCCTCATAGGCCGGGTTGCGGGTCCCGTCGGCGTTGTTGCCCTGCACGCGCTGGAAAACGGCCTCTTGCGAAAGATCCTGGTTGAGCTGCGTCTGCAGCCGGTTCCAGGCATCGTAATTCCCATCCGGCGCCGAATCCTGGTTGATGGAATCCCAATTGTCCCGGTTGCCGCCCCGATAGGTGGCGGAGAAGGCCGCGTCCGGACGTTCCACCGGGTTGTAAAGGCCCCAGTAAAGGCCGTTGATATAGAGATGCGCGAAGGAACTGTGGGACACGATCATGCCCATCGACCGGGCGGTCTCCATTGCAAAGGCGTCGCGGATATAAAGTGCGCCACCGCCGCCGTAAGGCCAGGCGTCATTGCTGTTCGCACGCAGCACGAAGCCGTCAAATCCGCCCGCCGCCTCCGGCCCGAACAGGGGATAATCCAACGAGGTCGCACCGTATTGCTCGCGGAACACCACCCGGAAGGACTTCTTCAGGGTCAGGTCGAAACGACGGAACGCGCCCCCCTGGATCCGGAGCCCGACATTCTCCTGAAAACCCTTGGTGCCGTCGGGATGGATGAGTTCGATCGAGGCGCGACGTTCCCAGGCGGATCCCCGGTTCTCCGGCAATGCATAGATGCCCTGCGGACCGAACAGGTCGTTGGCATCGGTCACGATTGACAGGGTCGGGAGCAACTGCAGGTCCGCCTTGATCGTCCGGGCGTATTTCCCGCCATACGCGTCCAATCCACCCTGCCCGACCACGCGCGGATCCATGGCATAATCGGCCGCCTGCGCATTCCATGTGGCGGGCAGACCGGCGGCCAGGGCCGACGCCTGGTCCTGCCGGATCACCGTGTCCAGGAACAGATACGTGTGGGTCGCCACCGACGACTCCCGCCAGTCGGTGCGCAACGCGACGGCCCGCAACACGGTGGTCCGCGCGATGTGGATCGGGCCGGTATAATCCAAGCCGTTGGTGGGGCCGGGCACACTCCCATTGGTCGTATAGCGAAGGGTTGCACCTTCAGTCGGGCAGGTCAGCGTGACATCAAAGGGCGCTTCGTAAAAACCGCGTCGGGTGCTGAATCCGACCGAGGCCACCAACCCGCCGGTCCGGGGTGCGTTCTCGTTGCCGGGGGTGGGCGGGTCGAAATAACCCCGTTCGCCCAAGGTGATGCGGGTGTTGTCCAACCGGGCCGACAGCAGGAAGTCGCGACTGTCGGCCCGGCTGTTCAGACCTTGGATTGCCAGCACATTGGCCCCGGGATGAAGGGTCGTGGCAAAGGCGCTCAGGTTGAACTCCTGTTCCCGCACGGCCTCTAGACGCAGGCGGTTGGTCACCGCCGCCGAATTGAACGCCAGGTTCTGCGGGGCATTCGCGCGGGCCACCTCCACCCCGTTGAGAAACGCCGCAAACCCATCCTCATATTGCATGCGCAACGTCAACCGGCCCGACACAAAGTCATCCGGCACCGTGAACGCCACGCGCACATAGGCCGTCGCCGACTTGCCATAAAGGGCCGGCCCGATCCCCGTGTGGATCAGATCGGCAAACTCCGCCGCGGGCCCGCCAACCGAACCGAGCAATTCCACCTCCGCGATCTGCACCGCGACGGCCGAACCCGCATTGCGCACCGTGGGGAAGAGCAGTCGGTAATGCAGATAAGCGATCGTGTTCGTGAAACCGACAGTCACGGCGGTGAACCGGTTGACAAAGTCCGGCACCGCACCGTGGGCGATCTCCACATAGGTCGTGCCGTCGTTCGACCCGGCCAGCACATAACTTGTGGGATCCCGTTCCGGGGCGTCGTTGGCGGACGTCAAACGCAGACCGGCCACCACCGTTTTTCCAATGGCGGGCGTCACGGTCAACCCGGCGTTCAGCTTGTCGAAGTTCAGGTATTTGGTCTGCGGATTGTTGTCGATCGCCTTGAGCACGTCCTCGTTGGCCGGTGAATTGGCCGACGTGGGCACGATGAGATCATCCGCCTGGGTCACGTCACCGGAAGTCGGCGGTGGCTCGATCGGTTCCGGGCTTCCCTCCTGCGGACGGTCATACCCGATGCCCAGTGTCACCGGGGTCCAGGTCGCGTCGTCGAATCCCGGCTGCCGCCAGGTTTCGGCAAGAATCGCGTCCACCGGCACATGGAGGCGCGCCACCGTGTTGGAGACGACGAGGACATCGGTTTGGGCCAGCATCGCGATGCCGTACGAGACGTCCGTGATCTGCTGGGGATAGGCCGGCGCAAATTCCGTCGCCACCGTGTGACCGTCGGGTCGCACCAAGGCGAGGTAACCCCCATCGCGGCCCAGCTTGAAATTCGCGTGCAGTTCGCCCGTCGGAATCGTGCGATCCTTGCCGGACGCGAAGACCACGAGAAATCCGTGCCCCGGGATCGTCACCGCCGGGAACCGCCATGAGGCGGGGTTCTGCGCGTCGTTGGTGAGATACCAACCCGCCATCGATGCCGGGGTCGGATCCGGATTGTGAAGCTCAATCCAGTCACTGAAATCGCCGTCGACATCCCGCAAACCCGTGCTGTTGGCGGCGACGAATTCCGTCAGCACAGGGCCTTGGGCATGGAGCGGTCCGAGGAATCCGGCGAATCCGGCAAGACCCAGCAAGGTCAGCAGGCACCCGTGAACCGTGGATTCCCGACCACCACGCGGACAGAATCGGCGGGTCCACGGAACGGCGGGAGGTTTTTCGAACGGCACGACATGAACATAGCCCACGAAACACACGAAACGCACGAAACTCCGGTGACGGCAGGTGCGGGATCCCTTTTCGTGAGTTTCGTGAGTTTCGTGGGCTCATTCTTCAGGGGGCATCCGACGCAAGGATTCGATGGGGACCCCTGTCAGCCTGTGGAACCAGTGGGGCCCCATTTCCCGTAGCGGAACACCAGTGTCGGCAGCACCAGCAGGCTCAGGATCGTGGAACTGACCAGTCCACCGAGGATCACCACCGCCATCGGCCCCTCGATCTCGCGACCCGCCTCGCCCGCACCCAGGGCCAAGGGCAGGAGTCCCAGGCCCGTCACCAATGCCGTCATGAGGATCGGCACGAGACGTTCCGCCGCGCCCCGCAAGGCCGTGTCCAGGTTCCAGACGGCGGCTTCCACCCGGACCAGATGTTCATAATGTGACACCAGCATGATGCTGTTGCGCATCGTGATCCCCAGGAGCGTCACAAAGCCGACCAGCGAGCCCAGGTTCAATCCGCCGGTCTTGCCGCCGAGCCACGCCGTCAACGCGACCGCGATGATCCCGCCCACCAGGGCAAAGGGCACATTGGCGAGCACCAGCAGCAGGTTGGCCCCGGTGCGCATGATGACCGCCAGCAGCAGCACCACGCCGATCCCCGCGATGGCGGAATGGACCAGCAATTGGTGTTGGGCCGCCCCGGCAGCCTCCGCGGCCCCGCCGAAACTTATATAAACCCCGCGCGGCAACGTCACCTTGGCCGCCACCGAACCCTTCGCCTCCCCGACAAACGAAGTCACGTCCCGTCCGCTCACACCGCACGTCACCACCTGCCGGCGTCGCGCGCCGTCATGCAGGATCGAGGGGCGGCCCGATCCCAGGTTCAGATCGGCAAGTTCGCGCAACGGCACCCGCTGGCCCTGTCCGCCGTTGACCAGGAGTCCGCCGACCTGCCCGGGTTCGGTGCGGAGTTCGTCGGACAGCATGACCGCGACACCGGTGACCTGGTTCTCATGGTAGGTTTGGGCGACCACCACGCCCTGGTACGCGGCCTGCACGGCTTCCAACACCTCCGTCGGATGCACGCCGAATTGCACCAACCGGTCCGGGCGCAATCCGATGGTGAGGTGGGGCGATCCCGACGGCGATTTCACCTTCACCTCCCCGTGCCCGGCCACGGAATCCAACACTTTGGCGATGCGATTCGCCGTGCGGTCGAGTTCCTCCAGATCCTCGCCGAACACGCTCACGACGACCGGTTCGGTTTCGCCACTGATGGATTCCCCCAGGCGATCCCCGAGGAATGTCAGCACCTCGAATTGGATTCCGGGAAATGATTTGAGCACCTCCCCGATGGCATCGGCTGCGGCGTCCTGTTCGCGGGCGGGAGCGGGTTTCAACTCGACGTGGAACTCACTGCGCTGGGGACCCCACGGATCTTCGCCCTGTTCCGCCCGGCCGATCTGCTGTTCCACCGTGGCGACACCCGGAAGCCGTAACAATTCGGCGGAAATGAGGCCCCCGAGGCGCCGCATTTCCGGCAGGGACGTGCCCGGAGCCGTGCGGACTTGCAGCACATAATGTCCCTCGCGGAAGGGCGGCAGGAATTCACCGCCGAAAAACGGCACGCTCGCGAAGGCCGCCACGCAGACCAATGCGGCGACGCCGATCACGAGCCTGTGGTGCGGCAGCAAACGGCGCAGCAACCACCGATAACCCGACCGGAGCCAGGCCTGGAAACGCGGCTCGCGGACATCCCGTTGCGCGCCCCGGAACAACAGCAGCGACAACGCCGGGGTCAGGGTGAGTGCGATGGCCAGCGAGGCGAAGATCGCGAGCAGATAACTCTGGGCGAGCGGTGCAAAGAACGCGCCTTGCAAACCGGTCAGCGTCAGCACCGGTATGAAAACCATCGCCACGATGAAGGTCGCATAAACCACCGCCGCCCGTACCTCGATCGACGCATCAAGGACCACCTCGAACGCCGTCCGTGGCACCGCCCGCGCCGCATTCTCGCGCAGGCGCCGGACGATGTTCTCCACGTCGATGATCGCATCGTCCACCACCTCGCCGATCGCGATGGCCAGGCCGCCGAGCGTGATGGTGTTCAGCGTGAATCCCAGCCGGTCGAGGATGATGACCGCGGTGAGCAACGACAGCGGGATGGCGGTCAACGATATGAGGGCCGTCCGCAGGTCGCCCAAGAAAAGCAGCAACACCACGGCCACCAACACCGCCCCGAGCCAGAGCGAATGGCGGATGTTGGCGAGCGCCGTCTCGATGAACGTCGCCGGGCGATGCAATGCCGGTGACAGGACGATGCCTTCGCGGGCGAACACCGGCAGCATTTCGTCCAAGGCCGCCTCGACAGCGCGCGTCGCATCCAAAGTGTTCGCGCCGTACTGGCTCGCCAAAGTGAGCAGCACGCCCGGTTCGCCCATCACCAGCGCATCCCCGAATTTGGGTTCCGCGCCCTCGACAACCGTGGCCACGTCGCGGAGCCGCAGCGTGACGCCGTTGGTGGATCGCAGCAACGGTGCGTCGCCCAGCAGCTCCGCCGTCCCGGACTGGCCCTCGGTCTGCAGGACAAGACGCTGGTTCGCCGTCTCCAGGAAACCGGAACCGCGAATGCCGGTGGCCGTGCGGGCCGCGTTGACCACGTCGTTGAACGTCACGCCATGCGCCACCAACCGGTCGGGCCGCACCTGGACCTGGAGTTGTCGCACCTCGCCGCCGAACACCGCACAGCGCGCCACCCCCGGTGCGGCCAGCAACCGCGGGCGCAACGTCCAATCCGCAAAGGTCCGGAGTTCGCGCGGCGACAGGTTCGTGGAGCGCAACCCGATCTTCAACAGGTCCATCGTGGCGGACGTGAGCGGTGAAAGCCGCGGGGCCTTGACGCCCAGCGGGAGTGTGCCGGCCAGCTCGGCCAACCGTTCCGCGAGCAATTGCCGCGCATGCAGGATCTCGGTGCCCTCCGTGAAAACGACCGTGATGATTGACAGGCCCTGGATCGATTCGGAGCGGAGAGATTCCTGGGCCGGCAACCCGTTCAATGCGGATTCGATCGGCCGGGTCACCAAGGCTTCCACCTGCGCCGGGGCCAGTCCGGGCGCCTCGGTCTGCACCATTGCCTGCGGCGGCACAAAATCCGGGAACACGTCGAACTTGGCCCGCGACGTCACCTGGATGCCGTATCCCAGCAACACGCACGCGAGCGCGACGATGGTGCCCCGGAATCGGAGCGAGAAATGGACGAGGCGGTTGAGCATGGCCGGTGTTATTCCTCGCCGCCCTGTGACTTGAGTTCATTGGACAACAGGACTTGCGCCCCCGTGACGACCACCCGATCCCCGTTGGTCACACCTGTTGTCATCAGCCATCCGCCCGTCATGGGATGTCCGGTATTGATGGGAATCCGCGCGAACTTGGAACCGTCGCGGGTTCCATAGACAAAGCTCCCGCCGTCGTTCCGGACCACCGCCGTCGCGGGCACGAACGTGCCGTTGAGTCCGGGACCGGGGCGGGTGAGGAGCGCGTCATAGGTGGTGCCGGGGACAAAACCCTGGCTGGCGACCAAGGCCAGGAAGGCGCGCCCTTGGGTCAACGGATCGGTGCTCGGTGCCGGGCCCAGCCATTGCATCGGGGTGCGCCGGGCCGGTTCCGAAAGCGAGGCGATGGACGCGTCCCTGGGTTCGCCCTCCCATCCTTCACCGACCGGAAGTTCCACCCGCACCAACGCCGCATCGAACTGCGCCAACCGCGACGCCAAGCCCGCCAGATCCGGTCGCCGGACCAGCGTCGGACCCCACGCTGAGAGGAGTCGCGCCTCGGCACCCGACGCCATGGCCTCATCGTGTTTCCAGGCCGCCTCACCGGATTCCAGCGCACGGGCGGAGGCATTCTGTCCTTGGGCGAACAGGGCCTTGAGCCGTTCCCATTCCTTGCGCGACGCCTCCTGGGCCACGCGGGCGACGGCCAGGTCATTCACCTGTTGCACGAGCGGCGCCGCGTCGAGCACCCGGGCGTAACCGTGGATTTCTTCCACGAGGTTGGTCGCCGCCAACCGCTCGACCACCAGTCCGACCCGCTTCTGGGTTTCGGCGTCCAGGTGGAGCGGGTCCGCGGCCGCCGGCTTTTTCTCATTCTCAGTCTTGGCCGACGGCGCCTCCTCCGACGGGCGCCGCAACACGAACCAAACCGTGCCGGCACCTAATATGAGTCCGGCCAATAATGTCAGGGCGAGGCGTTTCATGGGGAAGGGGTCGGCCGATCAGGCATGATTCCGACGGTGCCGAGACCGGTGAAGGGACGTTGCACGGCGTCTTCCAACTGCCCGAGTGCCTGCTGCACACGATAGGCGGCGTCGAGCCACGCGACGCGACCGAGGGTGGATTCGAGCTGGATGGTGAGCAATTCAAGGCGGTCGGATCCGCCGGCATTGAGGCTGGCCTCGGTGGCGCGGACCGCCTCCGCCTGGGACGCATTCAGGGTGCCCGCCTGCCCAAAGCCGGCCAAAGCCATGCCGCGGTTGATCAGGGCTTGCTCGACTTGGGCAAGCACCCGGGCCTGCACCGCGGTGAAACGGGCGATGGCCTCCTCACGTCGGGCGCGGGCATCTGCAATCGGACCCTGGTTCTGGTTGAGGACCGGCAATTCGAAGGTGAGACCCACCGTCCATTTGTGGTCGCCCTGATCGTATTGATAACCATTGCCGAGATGCAGGTCGGGATATTGCCGCGCGATTTCCAACTGGAGCGCGGATTGGCTGGCGGCGAAATCCGACAAAGCACCCAACACATCTGCGCGACCGAGCAGTGCGGCATCACGCCATGCCGCCTGGGCCGATTCCATTCCGGCATCGGGACCGGGCACGAAGGCGAAATCGAGTCGGGCTTCCCGCAACGCCGCCACCGGCAAACCCAGCGTTTCGGCCAACCGGGCCCGTGCCAACGCCGCCAGACGCTGGGCCTCGGAGAGTTCGAGCCGCGCCTTGTTGCCGGCCACCCGGCGCCGGCTCGCTTCCAACACCGTGGCGGCGCCGGCAGCGAGACGTTGTTGCGTCACTTCGGTGAGTTGCGATTCCAATCCCGCCTGTTCGGCCAGCACCATGGCCCGGGCCTCGGAATAGGCGACCTCCAACAGGGCCGCACGCACCGAGGCACGAACCTGCCAGGCGGCCTGCACCAGGGTCAGACGGGCGCTCTCCGCCAGGTGCAAAGCCCGGGCCTGCCGATATCCGCGCTTGCCGGCGGTCTCAATCGGCCAATCCAAGGTGGCGAGCGGCAACCACGGGGAGGCCAGCGCCCCGGGTCCGCCGCCGGACGTGCTGAAATTATATCCGGGGGTCAGACCCAACACCGGATTGGGCCGCCCTTCCGCCGTGAGCACCCCCGCGCGCGCCACCTCCCATTGCGCCCGGGCCACCGCCAGGCCCGGGTGCTGGTAAAGGCCGACCAAGGTCAGGGCTTCGAGATTCCATATCGCGGGCGGGCTTCCGGATGCCGGGGCCAGGGAGGTCGCAGGCAGGTTGGTGCGGACAAATTCCAGCAACCCGACGGAGTCGAGCGTCCGGGCCTGGAGATCGGCCGCCGACCGTGCCGGGGCGAGTTCCTTCGGCTCGAAATGCGCACAGCCGCCCCCGAGGAGCGAGGCCAGCGCGATCAAAGCCCAACGTTTCATCCCCCCTTTCTTAACCGACCGCGAAGGGAATGCGATGAAGTCCCGATGACAGAATTGTCATCTTGCCACAGGATTCACCGGTATCCCATGCGCGTCCTCGTCGTCGAAGATGAACGGAAAACTGCGGCGTTCGTCCGCAAGGCCCTCCAGTCCGAAGGCTGGACGGTCGAGGTGCTCGACCACGGCGACACCGTCCTCCCACTCCTGGCCACGACCCATTTCGACGCCCTGGTGCTCGACATCATGCTGCCCGGTTGTGACGGCCTCACCGTGGTCCGTCAGATGCGCCTGCGCCAGATGAAGACCCCGGTGCTGCTACTCACGGCGCGAGGCGAGGTGGGGGAGCGCGTGGAGGGCCTCAATGCCGGCGCCGACGATTATCTCGCCAAGCCGTTCGCCCTGGCCGAGCTCGTCGCCCGGGTCCGCGCGCTTGGCCGACGGGTCACCGAACCCGCCGCGACCACCCTGCACCTCGCCGACCTCTCGCTCGACACCATCCACCACCGGGCGGAACGGGCCGGTCAGCCGATCGAACTCGCACCCCGGGAATACCGGCTTTTGGAATTCCTCCTCCGTTCCTCCGGCCGGGTCTGCGCCCGCAGGGCGATCGTCGAGGGCGTCTGGGATTATGATTTCGATCCGGGAACCAACCTGGTGGATGTCTATGTGATGCGCCTGCGCGAAAAGATCGACGCGGGCTTTGCCACCCAATTGCTCCACACCGTCCGTGGCATCGGTTACGTGCTCAAGGAACCTTCGCCATGACCATCGGGACCCGCCTGACCCTGTGGTATTCGGGGCTGCTGCTCGCGTCGCTGTTGGTCCTTTGCGGCGGCCTTTATTATGAACTGATCATCGAACGCAACGCCGACCTCGCCGCCGGCCGGCAACGCGAACCGGTGGAACACGAGATCGACGAGGTGCTCCTCTATTATGCCATCCCCGCCGTGCTCGTGACCCTGGGCGGTGGCTGGTGGCTCATGCGCAAAGCCCTGTCTCCCGTCCGACGTCTCACCGCTGCGGCCGAGGGGATTTCCGCCCGGACCCTCGGCGATCGCCTGCCCCGCACCGGCAATGGCGACGAACTCGACCGTTTGACCGAGGTTTTCAACGCGATGCTCGGGCGATTGGAAGCCTCGTTCGCCCGGGAGCGCGAATTCACCCTGCACGCCTCGCATGAACTCAAGACCCCTTTGACCATCATGCGCGGGCAGGTGGAGACCGCGCTGCGGGACGGTTCGCCCACCCCATCCCAAGGCGAACTGTTGGGCGATCACCTCGATGAGATCCAGCGTCTCGCCGCCATTGTGGACAGCCTGTCGTTGCTGGCCCAAGCCGATGCCGGCCTCGTCGAATTCCGTCGCGAACCGGTGCGCTTGGACGAACTCGTGCACGATGCCTGCGCGGACGCCCGGCTCCTGGGCGAGGCGGCCGGATTGACGGTGGTGCCCGGCGAGGTCCAGACGCTCAGCGTCATGGGGGACCGTCGCCGACTGCGACAATTGTTGCTCGCGCTGACGGACAACGCCCTGAAATATAATCATCGCGGTGGCATCATCCGCTTCACGCTCCTGCGCTCCGGCGACCGGGCCGAACTGAGCATCGTCAACACCGGGCCTGGCATCCCTGCGGACAAGCTGCCGAGGGTGTTCGACCGTTTCTATCGGTGTGATCCCGCCCACGGCAGCACGGTGGAAGGTTCCGGTCTGGGCCTCAGTATCGCCCAATGGATTGTCACGTCGCACGGGGGCGACATCCGCCTGGCTTCCCGCATGGGGGAGGACACCACCGTCACCGTCCAGCTTCCCGGGGAGTAGCCGCCGAGGTACGAGGCGGACCTGTCCCGGCGAAGCGGAACCAAGCCGGCCCTGCAAGATCCGCCTCATGACTTCGTCGGCTACGGACCCTGCGTAGCCGACGAGGTACGAGGCGGAGGCTGGCTGGCCATGGAAAATCCGCCTCATGACTTCGTCGGCTACGGACCGTTCAGGGCCGCATCCTGACATAATGCATCGGACCCTCGGAATAAGGCATCCACTTCTGCCATCTCTGCCCGTCGCCTTGCAAGGGGCTCGCAGACCAATCCCTAAGGTCGTCCGATTCTTCGACATTTCCCCAACCGCTCACCAAAACACCCCCGATGCCGGGAAGACAATACAACACCCCGGGCGTGCCGATGTCAGGCCCCGATGGATCATAGATAATGACCTCCCCAATGACCTCGGATTCCGACGTCTGCGAGAAGACCAATTCATGCGGGCCGGTTTCGAGATTCGAGACCAGGTCCACCCACTCCGGGCTGCCCGATCCGGTCCGTCCCGAGACGCTGTCCACACCGGTCGGGATCGAGGACCAGGAAAAAACCATCCCGACCGACAACTCGGAGTAAAGGGCGTCCCAATACCAGTCTTGCGGTTGGATCACCACCCGTCCGCTCCGGGATCGGAAAGTCTCGTCCGTCGACCCGCTTCCATCGGCGCCCGTGCTCTCGCCGACCACCGAAAACTGGAAGGCGTTCGTGCGGGTGATGCTGTCGATCTGCAGGCTCCATTTCTCGGCCACCATTGGCGCATCGGTCCGGATCTGAAGCAGACAGGGCCACTTTCCGCCCGGCCATGTGGAGGCCCTTCCGTGCACCGCCCCGCTCGGCCAGGCGCCCGGTGGACGGCCGTCCAACAGGATCCGCACGGTGCCATCGGTCGTCCGCACGTGGGCCACGACCCGGTTCCCGTTGAAGGTCAACCTCCGCTCCCCCGGCGCACCGGCAGCCTCTTGCAGGGTCACCCGCCGGACCCGCCCACAGGCAAAGGGATCGGGTGACGGTATCAGCGACGGGCCGGAAACATAACGGGTTGCCAGCGATCGCATCAATGCCTGCCCGGCGAGGTTGGGATGAACCGTGTCGAACAGCAGGGCTGCGATCGGAAGATGATTGTCCAGGAGGTATTGCTTCCACGGGGTCCTTATATCCGCCATGCAGGCACCATATTCCAAGGCGAGCTCCGGCAGGATCCGGCCGTCCCAATCGCCAATGCCCGGTGTCGCCAGCGAATCCCAGCCGACATAATGATCGTTGATGAGCAGAATGTCGGCGGTGGTGCGGGCGCGGACCGAGGCGACCAGTCGGCGATAGGCATCCAGGTCCCCGTAGGCGTGAAAGACCAGGAGATCCGGATTGAACGGATAGAGATCGGCTTCGGCCAGATGGACCAGGTACTGGGATGGGGACCCACCAATGCATCGGTTCTCGATGACCCAATCGCGTTGGGGATAAGTGTTGCGGACCTCATCCATCATCCGCATCGACCAGGGCTGGCCCGTGATCGATTGCCCGTAGATCAGCACCCGGATCGGGGGGCCGGGGTTGGTGGAGCGGCAGAGCGACTGGAACCGCTGGAGGTTCAGTTGTTGTTGCAGCACGGCCGGTTCATCGGCGTGGGCCAGCGGGAAGATCCAACCGGCAGCCGCCGCAAACACGGCAGGGAACAGGGCCCGGACAAAACGATGGAATCCCGACGGTCGCGGGTCTGTTTTCCATCGACCCCGTCCGCGCCCGTAGGCTGCGAGGTCGTCGGGAATATCGATGAATGATTGCCGGGTCACAGTGCGTGTTCGATTCTGGCACGACCCCGGTCGGGGGGCCAGCCTCAGGGCGTGACGACCCGCACCCGGAAGAACCGCGCGTCGGCCCCCTCGGGCAACACCACGTCCACCCACTCCTCGCCTGACGGGAAAAACAACCGGTTGGTCGGGTCGTCCACCGGGTCCCAATCCGGACCTTCAGGCGCATCCGACATCTCGACAATGAACCCGCGGTTGGGTTTCCGCAGGTACCGCAGGCGCACGCCTTGGGCATTCCGCGCGATGGCCGGACGCCAGGCGTCGAAGTTATTGATGGGGGAGGTTCCCAACATGTACTCGAGGTAATTCGGGATGCCATCCCAGTCCGTGTCCTGGTCCGGTCCGCCGGCCCAGGAGACATTGTCGGGCCCGAAATAATTGGTGGCCCATTGTCCGTAGGTCTGTCGCGCAGGAAGATCGTTGGTGATCCAGTGGGCGACCAGGGACACCGCCTGGGCATTCACTTCAAACGTGCCCAACGGTGGCATGTGCAACGGTCCCAAACCCGACAATCGGATATACATCGACGAATGCTGGAGATCCCCCGTCGCGACAATCTTCGTGCCGTCGGAACCGATGTTGTGCCAGGCGGGCCCATCGACGATCCCCGCCTCGTCGAGCGGGGTTTTCAGGCGGGCGTCCCAAGTGGCCCCGGTCGTCCCGCCGGGTTGGTGGCACTGGACACAATTCGCGGCGAGAAACGCCTTGATGCGTGATTCCCGGCTCCAGGTTTCGTCCCCGAGGGCTGGCAACCGTGGCAGCAGATTGGGATGGATATCCGGGTCCGCATAGAAGTAGCCGGCCTCCTGCAACACCGTGATCAGGTTGCGCCGTAGTCCGCCCCCATTCACATCCGTGTCGTGGTTCAATTGCGCGGTGTTGAAGGACAGGGCCAGGCCACCCACCGCCGTATGGCACGCCAGGCACTCATTGCGTCCCGGAAAGCGCCAGTGTTGCGTGCGGCCGCCGGCGCCATCGTCGATCTTCAGATCGGTCTCCGCACCCTCCGCCGGCACCAGATCGGCGTCCGTCCCCGCATCGTTCCAGCGATAGGTGGCGCCATAGACACCGTCCTCCGTCCGCACCAACAACCGGGTCTCCAAGCGTCTCGTTGCCGGCGGTGTCACCGTGTTGGTCGGGAAATCGAAATGCTTCACCCAGACCGTCCCCGCCGGCGATTCCCACGGATCGTCCGCATGGAATCCGATCTGATCCGCCGCGTTCGGCACACAAAACCAGCGGCGCTTGATCGCATGGTCGGACCAGAACAGTTGGTTCACATCATAGGGTATGACCCCGGGATTCGGGGTCAGGGTTGTCAGATCGGCGAAAACCCCGGTGGCGGAGAGCTTGTCCGGCAAGGGGTCGCCAGGTTCCTCCACCCGCTTCAACCGGACCACACCTCCGAGCCCGCCCATCAGGATCTCGCCGGTGGCCGGATCCAGCCCGGCCGTCACCAACCCCGACCACCAGGTCAACTGCTCGGGGGGCGCATGCAGGCCGTTTCCCAAGGGTCGCATCTGGCTGAATTGCCCGCCAAAATCCCCAAAGAGATAGGTCCCGTCCAGCTCGGGATAAGTGGCGCCCCGATAGAAGAGGCTGGCCGTGACCGCAGCCCGACCCTCCGTGTGTTCATACTCATAGACCGGGTCGGTGAGCCCCCGCGCCGGCACCCAGAACGGCCACGGTTTGGTGCCTTCTTTCATCACCCATCCATAATGCGCACCGGGCACCACGATGTTGACCTCCTCGCGTGACGCATCGCCCACATCGTTGCAATAAAGGGTGCCCAGCAATGGATCGAACGAAAACCTCCAGGGATTGCGGAACCCGACCGCATAGAACTCCCCCCGCAGGTGATCCCGGTCCAAGACGATCGGCAGCACGTCGTCGCCGATGACATAATTCGTCCGTCCCAGGAACGGGTTGTCCGGGGGCACCAGGTAGGTGCCCGGATGCACCGCCGGATGCGGGCTGGGGGGCAGTCCGCCCGCGCGCGCGTCCGGATCGATCCGCATCACCGCACTGAAAAAATTATGATCGAACAAGCCCGCGTTCTCATACCCGTAATCCCCACCCTCGTCCCCCAGCGTCACATAGAGATAGCCGTCCGGTCCAAAATGCAGGTCGCCGGATTGGTGCCAGGGATGGCGGTCGTATTGGGAGATCAGCGGTTCCTCGGACGCGGCGTCGGCCCGGTTCGGGTTCTGGGGATCGACATGGAAACGGGAGAGCCGGTCGTACACGTTGGTCGTGTCCGGCTGTTTCCAGGTATAGAAGACGAAGAACTGCCCGTTGGTTGCGAATCCCGGGTGGAACACAAAACTGCACAACCCGTCCTCCTCCCCGGTCTGGGTGCGCTCCCGGATGTCCAGGAAGGTCTCCACGTGCGGGTTCGCCAGGTCCGGGATCACGCGGATCAACCCGGGCAGTTCCCCGACGAACAGCCGGCCGGTCTCCCGCGGCGGTGCGGCCAGGGTCACCACCGTGTTGGTCAGCGCCGAGGGGAGCACCGGGTCCAGCCAATAGGCCGTGCTGGGCGTCACCGGCGGCATCCGCAACGTGGTGTTCTCCACCCTCGAATAACTGCCGCCCCGGGCCAGGTCGGCGCAATAACCCACCCAAACCAGCAAAAATATCCAGTGCCGCATTGTTCTCCAATGGTTTGTCATCCGGGCCGGACCCGGGTGACAGAACCCAAAAGCCCGATTTCAAACAGCGTGACAGCAAGAGACGTGCACGTCGCACCACCGGTTGCAAAATACTCACCCTCAGGTTTCGATCAACCCCGTTCATGGCCCCCACGCCGCTCAGCCTCGTCGTCCGCACCCTCAATGCCGAGGCCGGCCTGCGCGAATTCCTCGCCCATCTCCATCGCCGGCCCGGCGACCAACTCATCATCGTCGATTCGGGTTCCACCGACGCCACCCTCGACCTCGCCCGCGCCGCCGGGGCGGAAATCGTGCCCCTGGCCGCCGACCGGTTCACGTACGGCCGGTCCCTCAACGTGGGTTTCGCCGCCGCCCGACACGACTGGATCCTCGCCCTCAGCTCACATGTCGTGCCGGTCCGGCCCGATTTCCTGGACGTTTACCGGCAGGCGATCCCCCGGTTTCCCGCCGGGGTGGTGGCCGCCGCCGGTCCGCTGGTGCGCAGCGATGGGGAACGCGGGATGACCGGCGGGATCACCTTCTATGAGGGCGCCGATTTCCTCCGTGGTTTCGAGTTCGGCGGGGGCAATCCGAACTGCCTGTACCGGCGCCAGACTTGGGCCGCCCGGCCGTTCGACGAATCCCTCGGCGGCGGCGAGGACACCGAATGGTACGTCTGGGCGATCGTCGCCGGCCACACCCTCGCCGCGGTCCATGCCGCGGAGGTTTACTATCGGTTCCGGCGGCATTGGGGCGCTTTTGTCTATAAGGGACGCATCGATCACCGGATCTCACACCGGTACCTCGAGTGCCATCAACCGTCCCTGGCCGGCCTGTTTGTCCGCGCCGCCAAGCTCGGGTTATACGCCGTCCAAGGCCGCGTCGGGTGGCCCGATGTGAAGGGCAGCCTGGGCCACTGCTGGGGCACCTACTTGGAGGCCCGGGCGATCCGGAAACGGGGCGACCGGGGCGGACTCCTCCGTGAACTCCTGGCCCGTCGTCCCCTGGATCCCAAACCCGGGGGTTGAACCCACCAAATTTCCACCCGGAAAGGCTGCCTCAGCCGTTTCGATTCAGCGGAAGCCGGAGGATTTCACGCAAAGAACGCCAAGCGCGCCAAGATCAGGGAGGATCTCACGGCCAAGAATCACGCACCCAACCATGAGGGGTGATCCGCCCCGTGGATCAGAACCGACGCCCCCTTCTTTGCGGCCTTGGCGATCTTTGCGTGAAATACCTTCTGCAGGGAAAAGCCGAGGGGCTTTCAGGCGGATCGCAAGGCCTGCGCCAAAGCCACCAGATGGGCCCGCAGTGAATGGTTTCGCTCATATCGTTCGCGAAACTGCAGGCCATCCTCCTCCATCGCCACCCGCAGCAACGCCCGCGCCGCCGCCTCCGGATCCCGCGGTTCCACCAATCCCGCGTAATTCTCCGGCATCATCTCCGGGATTCCACGCCATCGGGTCGTGACCACCGGCAGCCCGTAAGCCATGGCCTCGATCAGATTCAGAGGCTGGCCCTCGTTGGCGAAATAACTTGGGAACAGGAACACGTCCGCGCCCAGCAGTTCCCGCTCCTTGGCCGCGCCCGTGACGAATCCGGCGTGCTCCACCACCCCGGCCAGGTCGGGCTGCGCCACGCGTTCCCGGTACGCCCGCTCCTCCTCCGCGGTCACGAAAGTCCCCGCCACGCGGATCCGGAACCGGATCCGGCCCTCCGTCCGGTTCGCCAACACCACCGCCTCCAAGGCATCGAACAGCCCTTTGTCCCGGGTGCAATGGGCGAGAAAAAGCACCCGCACCCCGCCTCCCCCGACGCGCACCTCCCGCTGCGCCCGCCGCAGGGGGGCCAGCTCGGCCGCGAATCGGGGACACGGGTCCGGGACGCCGTTCGCCACCCGCTCCACCCGTCGGGGAAAAAATTCGCGGGCGTCGGCCTCGTTGAATCCCGAAAGCACGACCGCCAGGTCCGCCCCGTCCAGCAACCGGTGCGAGATCCATCGTTCCCAGCCCCGGCCGTGTTCACGCAGCCAGGCCCCGAGTCCCACGGCGTGCCAATGCAGGATCAGTTTTCCGAACCACGGCCGCAGCAGCAGCAACACGATCCAATCGCGGTACAAGGACGCCCGTTTCGGCGGGCTCGGGATATAATATAATATCGTCGCGCCATCCCGGAACCGGGCCCGCAAGGCCGCGAAACAATACCGGAGCAGCCGTCCCAGTTTCCCGCCCCGCGCACTGCCCACGTCCGCCAGGTTGTCCGACAACCGGGCATCCACATGCACCACCTCCACACCCAGCGACGGGTCGGACCGGAAACCGTCCACCAGATAGGCCACCATCTGGCTCTGACCGTGGAGTGGCGGTGGGATGTGGGCGAAAACCAGCAGCTTCATGCAGTGCTCGCTCAGCGTGCCGGCGGAGCCTTCGCCTTCGCCAACATCTCGGCGAGGGTCACCTCCGCCCCGCCCCGCCTGCGGCTTTCGTCCGCCGCCTCCATGAAGGCCAGGATCTCGATCGTCTCATCGGGCGCAACCGGGACCACACCCGTCCCGAAGAATTTCACGATCTCCACCACCAGGGGCGCATAACCGTCGTAAGCCCCCACCGTCATCCCCCCTTTGGTTCCCTGCGCGGTGCCGGAGTAGCCCTTGCCCTCGGAGAAGGTCCCCGTGCGACCACCCTTCCATCGGCCCGTCACCTCGATCCCGCCAGTCGTATTGGTCCCGCGCCGCACCACCTCGCAACCCGGGCCCATCACGGTGAACAGCGATTCCACCCCATGGATCCCGTACCAGAACAGGTCCGGATGATGGGATTCCAACTCCGCCGGGCTGGACGTCACCGCGTTGGTGACGGTCCCGATCGCACCGCCGCGCACCGCCAGCGTGTTTTTGCCAAACCGCAGCGAGGAAGCCGTGAACACCGGGACGCCGGCCTCACGGGCCAACCGGAAGATTTCCAAGCCGTCCCGCAGCGAACCCGCCATGGGTTTGTCGATGTAGAGGGGTTTGTGGGCCGCGATCACTGCGCGCGCCTGCTCCAGATGCGGGCGGCCGTCCACGCTCTCGACCAGCACGGCATCCACGTCCCGGCACATCGCCCCGATCGAGTCATAGAGTTTCACCCCGTATTTTTCCACGAGGGTCTGGGTGTACCCCTCCACGCGCGACGCACTGGAGGGGATGTCGGGGCTCCCACCCTTGACGGCCGCGACGACCCGGGCGCCCGGGACGTGCTGTTTCGCCGCGGGATCATTGAGGATCTCGGTGAAAGCGGTGACGTGCGAGGTGTCGAGCCCGACCAATCCGAGGCGCAATTCGGCGGCGGCGACGGCGGAGAGAAGACCCGTGGCGGGCAGCAGGGCGAGGAGGAATCGGCGCATGGGTTGATTTCCGTTGAGCGCGGGGCCCGCGGCAAGCTTTGAAAGCGGCAGGCATCGGACGACGACAGAAATATCGGCAACAGAAAAATGGAACGGGACGCTGCACACCCGCCGGCGATCGGCATCCGTTTTTTGCGTCTCTTTGCGTTTCTTGCGGCTGAGATCCGTATTTCCACAGGCTGCCAGGCTTCCGTCTCCCGTGCTAGAGCCGGGTCCACCGCAGGCGCAGGGCGTTCGAAATCACCGACACCGAACTCAGGCTCATCGCCGCCCCCGCAATGATCGGGCTGAGCAACAATCCAAAGGCCGGGTACAACATCCCGGCCGCCACCGGGATGCCCAGGACATTATATAAAAAGGCGAAGAACAGGTTCTGCCGGATGTTCCGCATCGTGGCGCGACTGAGCCGGATGGCCCTGGCGATGCCGCGCAGATCACCTTTCACCAACGTGATGCCCGCGCTCTCCATGGCCACGTCGGTGCCGGTCCCCATCGCGATCCCGACCTCCGCCTCGCTCAACGCCGGCGCGTCATTGATGCCGTCGCCGGCCATCGCCACCTGTTTCCCATCCGCACGCAGTTTCCGGACATGGGCGACCTTACCGGCGGGATCCACCTCCGCCTCCACCGCATCGAGGCCGAGTTTTTCCGTCACCGCGGTGGCGGTCCGGCGGTTGTCCCCGG
This sequence comes from Verrucomicrobiota bacterium, assembly GCA_025360495.1. Taxonomy (GTDB): domain Bacteria; phylum Verrucomicrobiota; class Verrucomicrobiia; order Limisphaerales; family UBA9464; genus UBA6176. The sequence continues at coordinate 26,480 of JANYCC010000120.1, forward strand.
TGAGCATGACGAGCGTCAATCCCAGCGCGTGAAGGTCCCGGATGGCCTCGGGCGTGGTGGGTTTGATCGGGTCCTCCACGGCGAGGATCCCCGCCGGTCGGCCATCGATGGCGACGAACATCACGGTTTTTCCCGTCTCCTGAAGTTTCGCGGCCGAGGCTTCGAGGGTCTCCCAGCCGATGACCTTTTCACGCCGCATGAAATCCGGTTTGCCCACCATCACCGCACGGCCGCCGACCGTGCCGGCAACACCGCCGGCCGTCACCGATCGGAAGTCGTTCACGGCGTCGAGGGTGATCCCCTGCCCTTTCGCGCCTTGGACAATCGCCGCCGCGAGCGGGTGTTCGCTGTTTTGTTCCAGCGAGGCGGCCAGGCGCAGGAATTCCTTCGGATCGAAACCATCGGACGGAAGGAGGTCCACGAGCTTGGGCCGGCCCTCGGTGAGGGTGCCGGTCTTGTCCACGACCAGGGTCGTGACCTTTTCCAGCCTTTCGAGGGCCTCGGCGTTTTTCACGAGCACGCCTTCCTGTGCGCCGCGCCCGACCCCGACCATGATGGACATGGGTGTGGCCAATCCGAGCGCGCAGGGGCAGGCGATGATGAGGACCGCGACGGCATTGACGAGCGCGTGCGCGAGCCTGGGTTCCGGTCCCAGCCACATCCACAAGAGGAATGTCAGCACCGACACCCCCAACACCGCGGGCACGAAGAAGCCGGCCACCTTGTCGACGAGGCCTTGAATGGGCGCACGGCTGCGCTGGGCGTCGGCCACCATCTTCACGATCTGCCCGAGCAGGGTGTCACTGCCGACCCGCTCGGCGCGCAGGACGAAACTGCCGGTCCCATTGACCGTGCCGCCGGTGACCTTGTCGCCGACGGTCTTTTCCACCGGAAGCGGTTCGCCGGTGATCATGGATTCCTCCACGCTGGAATGACCCTCCACCACCACGCCATCCACGGGAATCCTGTCCCCTGGAACCACGCGCAACCAGTCGCCGACCTTCACCTGGTCGAGCGGGACCACATGATCCCCGCCCGGCGCGACCTGCCGTGCCGTGGGCGGGGCCAGATTGAGCAAGGCCTTGAGGGCACTGCCGGTGCGGCTGCGCGCGCGGAGTTCCAGCACCTGGCCGAGGAGCACCAGGACCACGATCACCGCGGCGGCCTCAAAGTATAGGGGGACACCGGCCCCGTGCGGGGACGTTTGTGGAAAGAAACCGGGCCAAAACAGGGCGACGGCGCTGAAGAGGAAGGCCGCGCCCACGCCCATGGCGATCAGCGTGAACATGTTCAAATGTCCGGTCACGACGGAGCGCCAACCGCGTTGGAAGAACGGCCAACCCGCCCATCCGACGACCGGTGCGGCGAACAGGAACTGCACCCAGCGCGAAGTTTCGCCGCCGATCCAATCCTGATGCCCGAACCCCGGGATCAGATGAGCCATGGCCAGGACAAACACCGGCAGGGTCAACACGGCCCCGACCCACAGGCGCCGCGTCATGTCGGCCAACTCGGCGTTTTCCCCCGTCCTCGGTTCCGGCGGTCACCGTCTTCGGCTCCAACGCCATGCCACACTTGGGGCAGGCACCGGGATGATCCTGCTCGACCTCCGGGTGCATCGGGCAGGTGTAGATGGCCTTGCCCCTGGGTGCCTGATTCGGTGGCTGGTCCGTTGCCGTGACGGGAGGCGTCGCCGGCGCAGGCGTCGACAGGAATTTTTGGCGGCAGTGGTCACTGCAAAAATAATAGGTCTGACCATGACGCCCGGCCTGAAGCGCGGACGCCGGGTCCACGGTCATGCCGCAGATGGGATCGGTGACCATATCATTTCCGGGATAACTTATTGATCACGACGGCCAGCAGGACCAGCACCACCACTCCGGCCACGGTCCAGACCCACATCCCTCCCCCCAGCCCTCCGTCAGTATGATTCATCATGGTTCAATCCCAAGATGTTCTGATCAGCATGGGTCCGCAATAAGGTGAAACCCTGCCCTGGATCCTGGGGCCGGGACCACAGGCTTGGAACCGTCAACCCCCGGGGAAAACCCGGGGCACTCAATCCATGCCCGCTTCCTGGCAAGGAATGTTGGGACGCGACCCGTACGGTGGCTCAGGTTCTCTTATCGAGAACCCATCATTCTTTCACCTGATTGAATCGGTTGGAAGAACCCGGAAAAGTCGAGGGGTGCACACCGGATCCGGTGTAAGTGAGTTTGGGAGTGTGCTGGGTCGCCGCTCCCAGGACAGAAAAAGAGCAGTCAACAAACCAAACAGACAGACAGTATGAAAACCAAGTTCAACCTCCTCCGCAGCCTCCTGCTGACCGCTGCCGTCGCGGTCGCCATGAGCCTCGGCTCCAGCGTCAATGCCGCCGATGAGCATGCCACCATGAAGGGTGCCCAGCACCTGCAGTACCTCAACAGCCCAAAGCAGGCCGAGGAACTGAAGAAGGGCGACACCGTCGCGATGGTCTGCTCGATGTGCAAAAACGTGGCCGTCACCCGCGTGGAAAAACAACGGGGCCGTGAGTTCCTGACCCCGGGCACCAAGCACGGGTGCGAGATGTGCGGGGGAACCATCGAAACCGTCGGCCAACGGATGGACAACAAGGACATCGTCAAGCACAGCTGCACCAAGTGCGGTGGGGAATCCGCCTTCTGCTGCGCCACCAAGCACTGATCCGGACCGGCCCAAAGGTCCGCCTTGGGCTTGACGCCAAGTGAGCCCGAGCCCCCGGTGCCACCACGCGTGAACCGGGTCTTGCGGACGGCCCGGAGACGGCCCTCGCCGGCCGGGATCTGGACCGGCTTTCCGACGCCGAACTCCGCCAGCGGAGGAACTCGCCCGGGCCCACGGGTTCGCGACCCTGGGCCGGTTCCTGAAGACCGCCATGATGTCCACTTCAGACTGCCTGATGCTTCTGGCCGTTTCCCTCCTCCCGCTCGCCGTGTTGGAAGCGGCGAAAGTCATCCGGAATCCGCGGATCATAGTTCGCGGGGTTTCCACGGCGGCGGGGTAAGTCCGTGTGAAAGGTGGCAATCGTTGCCTCCCGATCGCAACAAATCCCCCGATAGATCGCCCATCATGAAAACGCTTAAAATCACGCTCGCCGTCACGTTCCTCGCCGCCTGTGCCCTGGTCTCCGCCAAGGCCGCCGAAGGGCTGCATTCGCATTCGCCGTCCACGGAGGCCAAGTCGGCACCCATGGCGTCGTGTGCCGCGGCCCCGGCGACCGCTGCCCCCAAGCCGGTGGTGGGCAGCCCGCGCGGTCTCGCCACCTTCCCGGGCCCGACGACGGCGGGAACCGGTGCCGGTGCGATGGCGCATTGCCAGACCGCCACGAAGGCTCATTCTCACATGGCGTGCTGCAACTGATCGGAAAACAGGGGCGGCGGGCGTCCCCCGCCGCCTTTTTCGCATGAAAACGCCCGACCCCAACCTGGACGAACCGAGGCTGAAAACCCTGCTGCGCGACGCGCACCCGGCACCGCCCTTGCCACCGCGGTTTCAGGAGGGGGTGTGGAAACGGCTGGAGCGGGCGGAGCGCCCGATGCCGGCGGCGGCCCCGGCCCGGTGGCTGGAGCAGTGGGTCCGCGGTCTGTTGCGCCCAAGGTATGCGACGGCAGGACTCGCACTGGCAATGTTCGCCGGGGCCTGGTTGGGGGTCCGCAATGGGGCAGGGATCGTCCATCGGGCCGACCGCGACCGGTACATCGCCGCGGTCAGCCCGTTGCACCGGGCGCTGCCATGAGGAATCTCCGCCCCCTTGCGTCGCTGTTCCTTGCCCTGCTGGTGGCGGGGGTGATGTGCTCCCTCTGCTATTGGGCGGCCTTGCGTGTCCGGGTCGCCCGCGGAGCCCACCCGACGGACGAGCTCGCCTGGTTGGGCCGCGAATTCCAGCTTTCGGACACCGAATTGGCGCGCATCCGGACCTTGCATGAGGCTTATCGTCCGAAGTGCGAAGCGATGTGCGTGAGCATCGCCGCGAAGAACCATGAGTTGGCGGGCGTGCTCAAAGGGGCCGCCCCTATCGGCCCGGAAATTGAGACCAAACTGGCGGAACTCGCCCGCCTCCGGGCCGAGTGCCAGGTCCAGATGCTCCGTCATTTCCAAGAGGTCGCCCGGACGATGCCCGTTCAACAGGGAGTGCGTTACCTCGACGAGATGGAACGGCTCACGCTCGGCCTCCCCGGCCCGATGGAAGACGTGATGGCGCACCCCACCCATGAGCACCCATGAACCCGACGCCTTCGACCGGGCGGACATGGCACGGCTCGTGGCGGGAAATGACACGGCGCTCAATGACCTCATGGAGCGGCACGCCGGGGCGCTGTTCGGATTCCTCTGTCGTTTCGTCGGCGACCCGGATGCCGCCAACGACCTCGCGCAGGAGACGTTCGTCCGTGTTTACCAGCACCGGGCGGACTTCCAGCCGGGGCGACGCTTTTCGACCTGGCTGTTCACCATCGGCGGGAACCTGGCTCGCAACCATCTCCGCACCCGTTCCCGGCGACCGGAAGTGCCTCTGGACCCGGCCGGGGGCGACGACCGTTCCGGACTGATGGAGACGCTCCGCGCCCAAGGTCTCACGCCCGACGAAGATCTTCTGCGGGCGGAACAACAATCGGCGGTCCGCGACGCCGTGTCGGCCCTTCCCGACGATCTTCGCGAAGCCATCGTGCTCTGCGAATTGGAGGATCGTTCGGTCTCCGAAGCCGCCGGCATCCTCTCCACGACGGTCAAGGCCGTGGAGTCGCGGCTTTATCGGGCGCGACAACAACTCCGCACACGCCTGTTGCGTTGGCTCGCCTGAGAAGCTCGGGGCCAAGGCGAAGTCCGGGGATTGCCCACCAAAGTCCCAACGGCTTTATATCACGATTGCATTGCCAAGAATGCTTCGCCTAGATTCCGATGGAATGCGATCGGGAGCAGCAACCGGGCAGCGCACGATGGCCAGGGTCATCGGGGTCGGCTTGATGCTCGGGCTGTGGCTCTTCGTCAGCGGTTTGGTTTCCTCAGCCGAACTCCATCACTGGCTGCACGAGGATTCGCATGAGGCGTCCCATCATTGCCTCGTCACCGATCTGACCAAGGGGGCGCCTCCCTTCGACGACGCGCCCCGGGTGATGGCACCCTGTCTCCCCGCTGGTCCAAGACCGGTCCGACTCGAATCCCAGTACTTCGCCATCTCCGATCATCGGGTCTCGTCCGGTCGCGCTCCCCCGTCTGTTTCTCCTCCCCTCAGGGTCATTGGTTAGAGTCGGGTCAGTCGATTCCCGCCCTGTCCTCCCGACCAACGGCCCCGTCATTCCCCGCCTCAGGGAGTCGTCGCACCCATCGTGGAGCCGTCTGGCGTCCACGCGTCCGGAAGGAGAAACATGAAGATCCGTGAACTGTCAGGGTTATGTCCCGTTTTATGCCTGAGTGCCTTCGTGCTCCAGGCCCAGGCGCAAGTCCAGGAGACCGACCAGATCGGGCAATTGCAGAAGCAACTGAAACAGACGCAGGAACGTTTCGAACGGCAACAGCGTGAGATGAAGGAGGAATTCGAACGCGTCATCCGTACGCAACAGGCACAGATAGACTCGCTCACAAAGCAGATCACCCATGCCCCGGCGCCGGCTGCCACCGGAGCTTCCCCGATCCAACCGGTCCCCGCGACGGCCGTGACTCCGGAAGAGGTGAAGGAGTTGTCCGGAAAAGTGGATCAGGTGGTCGAGGCCCAGAAAAAAATCCGACCCGGCGAATTCAACCCTTCCATCGGGTTGGTGGGCGAAACCGTGTTCTCGTATCGCACCCGGGGCCCCGGCCAGACCGGTGCCGATCGGGCGGGCGGATTCGACGTCCATCAACGTTCCCTCGAATTGAATCTGGCCGCATCCGTGGATCCCTTTGCCAAGGCCTACGTGGTGGTGAACGCCGCGGCCGATTCGGCGACCGGGGAGGCCACCTTGGGCGTCGAGGAGGCCGCATTCCAAACCACCTCCCTACCGGGGAACCTGGAACTCAAGGCGGGACGGTTCTTCGGCGAGTTCGGGCGACTGGGCTACATCCATGATCATGAACTGCCGTTTGTGAACCGTCCGCTGGCACTCGATCAATACCTCGGCGGCGAATCACAATCCGACGGGCTCCAACTCAATTGGCTCCTGCCGATCCCCCACTTTGTCAGCCTGACGCTGGGTGTGGGCGATCATTTCGGTGACCCGAAAAACAATCCCGGCGATCGCCGGGCCTTCACTGAACTCAACTTCTGGGGACGCCTGTCAACCTACCTTGAGCTGACTCCGGACTGGCAGATTGAGGCGGGCATCTCCGGACTGTGGAATCCCAAGACCGAGGATCGCGGCGGCGCCCAGGGACAACCCGACGGCGGCACACTCACCGAACGGGAACGGCGGGTGGCCGGCCTGGATCTGAAGGTGAGCTACGTTCCGCTCCGGGATAATCAGTTTCGGAGTCTCACCTGGGGCACCGAATTGCTCTGCAGCGACAACCGATATCTCTTCGACCCGAATGGCAGCCTGGCTCCGTCCCACCCCTCCCCTGGTTTGGACGGGGACGAATTCTCAGGCCGCATCGGCTCCTTCGGGGTGTATTCGTATGTCACCTATAAATGGAGTCGGCAATGGAGCGGCGGATTCCTGTTCGACTGGGTGCAGAACGCGCAGGACCACCATGACGAGACCTTCGCCTATTCACCCTATCTCACCCTGGCATTGAGCCATTGGAACCAGGTGCGGCTGCAATACACCCACACCGGGCACAACCCGGTCTCGGGGCTCCGGAGCGATGACGCCATCTACCTGCAATGGGCGTGGATCATCGGCTCGCACTCGCACGGCTGGCAACAACGCTGAACCCGGAAAGAACATCACCCTATGAAAACGACCTCATTCCGGATCTTCCCGATAATCTGCTTCTGCGCACTTGGATTCATGGCCGGGCCGGTTGAAGCCGCCCGGATCCGCGTCGTCGCCACCCTCACCGACGTGGCCGATCTCACCCGCAACGTCGGTGGCGATCTTGTCGAGGTGCAAAGCCTGGCGACCGGCATCGAGGACACGCATGGGGTGCCGATGAAACCGGGCTTCATCCCCCTGTTGAACCGGGCCGATCTGCTCGTGCTGGTGGGATTCGGCTGCGAACACGCCTTCCTGCCCGCGCTCCTCGAAGCGAGCAAGAATCCCCGCATCCAATATGGAAAGCCCGCCTACGTGGATTGCTCCCGGGGCATCTCACCCTTGGAAGTCCCGCGATCCACCGACCACTCCGAAGGCGACGTGCATCCCTATGGCAATCCCCATTACCTGCTCGATCCCGTCCTGGCGAAGGTGGCGGTTCAGAATATCTGCAACGCGCTCGTCGCCCTCGCGCCCGAACACCAGGTCGAGTTCCTGCGCCATCGCGACGACTACCTCGCCCGACTGGACGCCAAAATCATCGGATGGCAGGAGGCGATGAAACCCCTGCAGGGCGCACAATTTGTCTCCTATCATGAGCATTGGCCTTATTTCGCAGCCCGATTCGGCATGAAATATTCCGGCACCATCGAATTGAAGCCGGGGATCGACCCGACCCCGCGCCACATTGAACAGATGATCGCGGCGATGAAGGCCGAACACGTCCCGATCGTCGTGCGCGAGCCGCAGTTTCCGGAGAAGGTGCCCAGCCTGATCGCAAAGCAGACCGGCGCAACCTTGGTCAAGCTTCCGATCATGCCGGGCGGAGTGCCCCATACGGAAACCTACCTCGACATGATGGACTACATCGTACGCGCCCTGGTCGGAGCGGTTCCCAAATGAGGCTCTTATGAATGAGCCCCTGATCACGATGGACAATCTGGCCATCGGTTATGACCGGCAGGCGCTGCTGTCCGGCATCTCCCTGTCCATCACCCGCGCGAGTTTCACCGCAATCCTCGGCGCGAATGGCTCGGGCAAATCCACGTTGCTCAAGACCCTTCTGGGACTGCAACCACCGGTCGCGGGAAAGATCCAGATCGCGCAGGCGGGAGGAGTCCCGCCCGTGTTCGGTTACGTGCCGCAATCCAATCAGTTCGACCCGCTTTACCTCCTCAGCGGAATGGAGGTCGCGCTCATGGGCGTGTATGGGCGCGTCGGACCCGGGCGTTTTGTTCCGCAGAAGGAACGCGCCTATGCCCGCGAATGTCTCCAGGCGACCGGGGCCGAGGAATTTGCCCGGCAACGGTTCTCCCATCTTTCCGGCGGACAGAAACAACGCGTGCTCATCGCCCGGGCCCTGGCCACCAAGCCCGATGTCCTGGTGCTGGATGAACCGACCGCGGGCGTGGATGTCGCGGCGACACATGCCTTGCTGGGGTTCATCTCACAGATCCACGCGGAAAGGCAGCTGACCATAATCCTGGTCACCCATGACCTGCCGTTGGTCCGGCGGCACGCGCAACAGTTGATCTGGATCCATGCCGGCCAGGTTTTATGCGGCACGGTGGCCGGACTCCTCACCCGCGAACGCATGACCGAGATCTTCGGACTGGATATCCCTTGAGATGGAAACACTCCGCCACGTCCTCTCCCCCGATTTCCTGCTGAGGAACTCGCTTTATACCAGCGTGCTCATCGGGTTCGCCTGTCCGTTGGTCGGTGTGTTCCTCGTGCTGCGGCGGTTGGTCTTCATGGGCGTGGCCCTGCCCCAGATCTCGTCGACGGGCGTCGCCGTCGCGCTCTCACTCCCGCTCTGGCTCGGGGTCCTTCCCGCCGACCACACGCCCCATGCCGAGCACCTTCTGGCCTTCGCCGGTTCCCTGGTGTTTTCGCTTTCGTCCATCCTCGTCCTCGCGGTCATGGAATGGCGCGGTCGCGGACTTCCTGAAGGCCGTCTCGGCACCGCCTACGTCGTCGCCGCAGCCCTGGGAATCCTGCTCCTCTCGAAAAATCCCCACGCCGAAGCGGGCTGGCTCGATCTGCTGAAAGGCGAGATCATCACCATCGATGACCTCGACCTTGGGATGACGGCCGTCACGCTCGCAATCGTGATCGGCGTGCTCGGTCTGTTTCACAAGGAGATCCTGCTGGTCTCCTTCGACCGGGCGATGGCGGTGACACTGGGCAGGAACATCATTCTTTGGGATGTCGTGCTCTATCTCCTGATCGGGTTGACGGTCTCGATGTCGGTGTTGAGCGTCGGCCCGCTGATCACGTTTGCGTTTCTGGTGATCCCCCCGCTGACGACCCACGCCTTCGCCCGGAACATGCGGCAGTTCACCCTGTTCGCCTCGCTGCTCGGCGGGATGACGGCGTTCAGCGGCTTCTGTCTGGCCTATGTTTATGACCTGCCGGTGGGCCCGACCGAGGTCGTCCTGTTGGGCCTGGTCTATGCCGCGGCTTTTTTGCTGAAGACTTTCCTGGGATGCTTCCGATCAAGCCACGGATGCCGGCCGAAATCATGAGCCCGATCGCATCCGACCTGGACCAGACAACCGGCCTTGGGACATTCCCGAATAAGGTTTGAACGAAATCCGACCCTTCCTTATCAACAGGGTCCTTGAGTCCGTGGCGAAAACTGTTCGCGCTGTTGCTGGCGCTGGCTTGGATGCCGATGATGCATTCCTGCGAGCTGGCCCATGCGCTGGGTTGGGAGCTGCCGCATCAGGATGGATGCGGACCGGCCGAACAAAAGGCCGCTGGCGACTGCGACCATTGCAACTTCTGCCAGGTGGTCGACTCCGGCGGGGTGATGCTGGCGGTGTCCAAAGTGGCGACAACCGGCTTCGTGGCGTTCCTGCCCGTGTGGCAACCGGTCCTGCCGACTTTGGTTGTGGAGCAGGAACTTTCCGTCAAATCCCTTCCCCCGGGTGACCCGGACTGTCCACCGCAACGGTGGCAGTTCGCTGAACGCACGGCCCTGCCGCCGCGCGCCCCCTCGATCCGCGCATAAGCCTGCCTGCCGCAGGTGACCCCGGTTGTTCCCGCGACGCTTCCTTGCGCCCGGGCCCGTCCCCTTCCTTCGTTTGCCGTCCAGCCCATGCACTTCTTCAAAACACGTCCGTCTTTGGCGCGGTTTTCAGCCTCCCTGGTCTTCTGCTTCACCGCCCGGTTGGGGGCGACCGCTGCCGCACCGGAATCCGCGCCGCAATTCACCGTGTCCGCCCTGGTTGAACAGGCCTTGGCGAACCATCCCGAACTCCAGTTCTACCAAGCCGAAGTCGCCGCCGCCCAAGCCGGCCGACGCTCCGCCGGCAGACTCCCCAACCCGGAACTCACCGGCTCGGTCGGCCAGAACCGGATCCGCGATGCCTCCGGAAATCTCTCGGGTGAAGGCGTTGCGTGGTCGGTCGGACTGATGCAGCAGTTTGAATGGCCGGGCCGCATCGGACTGCGCAAGGCCATCGCCAATCGGAATGTCGCGCTCGCCGAACTGGGGTTGGCGCGATTCCGGACCGCGCTGGCCGGGCGCGTCCGCACGATTGCTTACACGCTCGGTGCGGCGCAGGAACAGGCCGTGTCCAGCCGTGAAGTCGCCGAACGTCTCCAGGCCCTCCGCGAAGTCCTCGTGCAACGCGACCCGGCAGGGCTCACGCCGCTGCTGGAAACCCGCATCATCGAGGCCACCGAACTCATCGCCCAGCGGAATGCCTACGACGCCGAACTGGCGGTGACCACTGCGCTCATCGAACTCAACCAGTTGCGCGGAGCCGGCCCGGAAGCGGCTCTCACCGTGGCGACCTCGACACCGATCTTTCATCCGATCCCGGGTTTGGAATCCCTGCTGGCGGCCACCCGCACCAACAACTTTGACCTGCGGCTCCGCACCTCGGAACTGGAGCAACAGGGTTTTCGCATCGAACTGGCCCGGAACGAACGTTATCCGTCCTTCACGGTCGGTCCCACCTTCAGCGAGGAGAACGGGGTCGATCGACAGCGCATCGTGGGCCTGGCCGTCAACGTCCCGTTGCCGCTTTGGAACAGCAGCCACGCCGGGGTGGACGCCGCCCATGCGCGACGGGCGCAGGCGGAGGCATCGCTGAAAGCCGTCCAGCTCGACCTGGACCGGCAGACGGCCACCGCGGCGCGCACCTATGAAAGCAAGGTTGCCGCCCTGGGCCGCTGGCGGGGCGATGCCATCACCCATTTCCGCGCGGCCGCCGAGACCGCCGACCGGAACCACCGCCTGGGCGCCGTGCCGGTGTCCACTTATGTCGAGTTGCAACGGCAATACGTGGACGCCATCAACGCGTTGCTGGCCACCCGTCGCGAAGCCTTGGAAGCCGCGGCCCGGATCGAAACCCTCACCGGCCTGACGGAACCGCTCGTCGGTTGGGCAACCAACCCCGGCCAACCTTGATGATCCCGGTGAAGGACGGCGGCCACAGCGACTGATTTCCCGATTTCCCATGCTCAACCGCCTCCTTGAATTCTCCCTCCGCCAGCCGGTGTTCGTGTTGCTGGCCACCCTGCTCCTTCTCGCCGTGGGCATCGGTTCGGCGCTCCGGCTGCCGCTGGACGCCGTCCCAGACATCACCAATCCGCAGGTGCAGATCAACACCGCCGTCGATGTGCTGGCGCCCGAGGAAATCGAGAAACAGGTCACCTTCCCGATGGAAAACGAGATGGGCGGCATCCCCGGCATGGTCGAGTTCCGCTCGCTGTCCAAGGCCGGGCTGTCGCAGGTGACCATGATATTCAAGGACGGCACCGACCTCTTCCGGGCCCGTCAGTTGGTGAGCGAACGCCTCCAGCAGGTGAAGGAGGAACTGCCTCCCGGCCTGACGCCCAAGCTCGCCCCGATCAGCACCGGCCTGGGCGAAATCTTCTATTACGCGGTGGACTACCGTGCGGACGCCACGAACCGGCCGGCCTCGCGCCGCGACCAGTTGATGGAACTCAAGCTGATCCAGGATTATTCCATCAAACCGATGCTGCGACAGACCCCGGGCGTGGCCGAGATCAACACCAGCGGCGGATATGAGAAAGTCTATGTCATCCAACCGGACCCCGAGCGCCTGTTAAGCATCGGCCTGACGCTCACGGAACTCGCCGCCAAGGTTGCCGAGAACACCCGCAATGCCGGCGGCGGCCTCGTGGAAATCGGGGGCGAACAAATCAACATCCGCGCCAACACCCGCGTCGCCACCCGGGGGCAACTCGCAAGGATCCCGCTCAAATTCGGCGCCGGCGTGAAGCCCTTGCTGGTCGGTGACGTGGCGGAGATCCGTATCGGCACCCGCCACCGCACGGGGGCGGCCACGGACATGGGTGAGGAGGCCCTCATCGGCGCGGCCATGATGATGGCGGGCGAAAACTCGCGGATCGTTTCCCGGGCCGTCGCCGCAAAACTGCTCGAAATCCAGGAAAAACTCCCGGCCGGCATCGAGTTGCGGACGCTTTACGATCGCAGTGAACTCGTGAACCGGACCCTCAGCACGGTGGGGAAGAACCTCACCGAAGGAGCGCTGCTCGTGGTCGTGATCCTCTTCCTGCTGCTCGGCAATTTCCGCGGCTCCTTCATCGTCGCGCTCGCCATCCCGCTTTCGATGCTTTTCGCGATGACGGGCATGGTGCAATACGGCATTCCCGGGAACCTGATGAGCCTTGGTGCGATCGATTTCGGACTCATCATCGATGGCTCCGTCGTGATGGTGGAGAACATCCTGCGTCATCTCGGGCAGAAGCAGCACCGGCTCGGTCGCCCGCTCACGCCAGAGGAACGCGCGCACGAGGTGTTGGTGTCGGCCAGGGAGGTCGCGCGCCCGATGTTTTTCGGCGTGCTCATCATCACGACGGTCTATGTCCCCATCCTCAGCCTCCAGGGCATCGAGGGGAAAATGTTCAAGCCAATGGCGCTGGTGGTGATGCTCGCCCTCGGGGGTGCGCTGGTGCTCTCACTCACGCTCGTTCCCACCTTATGTTCGTGGCTGCTGGGCGGTAAGATCCAGGACAAGGACAACGGGCTCCTCCAAGCGGCCAAGGGAATCTATCGCCCGGTGCTGGAATTCAGCCTGCGCTTCCGCTGGGTCGTCATCCTGCCCTTGGCCGGCGCCTTTGCCTTCTCCCTGTGGATCTTCTCACGGTTGGGCGCGGAGTTCATCCCGACATTCGATGAGAGCGATGCCGTCCTGCAACTCGTCAAGGCGCAGAGCACGGGCCTCCAAACGAGCCTCGAATTGCAGAAACGCTCCGAACGCGTGCTCCTCGCCGGATTCCCGGAGATCAAACGCATCTTCTCCCGCATGGGCGC
>JANYCC010000125.1 GCA_025360495.1 Verrucomicrobiota bacterium
GGGGGGCGGGTTTTCCTACCCGCCTTCCCACGATGCCCAGATGCGCCCTGCCGGCAGGGGATTGGGCGGCAAAGGGTGGCAGGGGTGCCCAGGGTGCAACGAAGCGCCCCGCCGGGAAGACGGTGGCGATCCTGTTCGCAAAGTGCTTTCGGGAGGCGCAACTTCACGCCAACGATCGATGGGTGCTTTTCCAGGATGCCGGGGCCGCCCTCCGCGGATGCCGCGCTTTCGGGCTGCAGTATTGCTGGCCTGGGCCTGCGGTCGCGCTTGCGTGGGTGCCGGTCCCGGTGCGCCCGAGGCGGTGGCCCATTGGGCTTTCCAACCGGTGGCTCCCGTCGCTGTCCCGGGCGGCCGGCCGGGTTCCGGGAGCCGGAATCCCATCGATTCCTTCATCCGGGCGCGGCTCGAAGTCGGCGGTCTCCGGCCCGCGGCCCCGGCGACCCCGGAACAGCTTGTCCGCCGGGTCACGCTGGGCTTGACGGGCCTGCCACCAACCCCGGCGGAGATCGACGCCTTCGTCAACGACCCGTCGGACGGTGCCTACGAACGGCTGATCGACCGCCTGCTGGCCTCGCCGCATTATGGCGAACGTTGGGCCCGGCATTGGCTCGACCTGGTGCGTTATGCGGAAAGCGACGGCTTCGAGCACGACGCGCTCCGCCCGCATTCCTGGCGCTATCGGGATTATGTGATCCGGGCGTTCAATGAGGACGAACCCTATGACCGTTTCGTGCGGGAGCAGATCGCCGGGGACGAACTCTGGCCCGGTGAACCCGACGCGATCATCGCCACCGCCTTCAACCTGCTGGGCCCCGACATGGTGGACTCGGCCGACCCGGTGCAGCGCCGGTTCAACACCCTCAACGACGCGACCGACACCACGGCGTCGGTGTTCCTTGGCCTGACGTTGGGTTGCGCCCGGTGTCATGACCATAAGTTCGAGCCGTTCAGCCAGCGGGATTATTTCGCCCTGCAGGCATTTTATACCCCGGCGGTTTTCCTGCGGGATCTGCCGGTCCCCAAGCCCGCCGACCGGGTCGCACAGGAGGCCGCGATCGCCCGATACCGGGTCCGGGCCGAGGTTCCGCAAGAACAGCTCGACGCCTTGGAAGCGCCGTATCGGGGGAAGCTTCTTGCCGGGAGGATGTCGGCCCTGTCGGAGGACGCCCGGCTCGCGCATCGGACGCCACCGGGAAAACGCACGGCGGAACAGGAGGGGACCGTGGCTGAGACCGCGCCCTTGTTGAAGTTCACCGACGCCGAACTGGCCGGTGCGATGTCACCGGATGACCGGGCCCGGCGCATGCGGTTGCTCGCGGAGTTGGGGAAGATTCCGAAACCCCCGGCCCTGCCCGCGACCATGGCCTTGCAGGACCCGACCGGCCCGAGCCCCAAGACCTTCGTGCTGGTGCGGGGTGATTATAACAATCCGGGCGCAGCGGTGGAGCCGGGGTTTCCGGAAATCCTCCGTGAGGACCGGAAGGCGGAGGCCGGGGCCGGACCGAAATCCGGAATCCGGAATCCATACCGTCCGGGGGCAGGGGGAGTCATCACGTCGGAGGGTCCGGGACGGCGCGCCTCGCTGGCCGGGTGGATCGCCCATCCTGCCAACCCGCTCACCGCACGGGTGATGGTCAATCGGATCTGGCAGCATTATTTCGGGCGGGGATTGGTGGCGACGGCGAGCGACTTCGGCACGCGCGGGGCGCGACCGACACATCCCGAATTGCTCGACTGGCTGGCCGGGGAATTCGTCGCGCGGGGTTGGAGCGTGAAGGCGATGCACCGGCTCATCCTGACCTCGGCCGCGTACCGGCAATCGGGCGAGGGTTCCGCGGAGACATTGGCCCGCGACCCGGAAAACCGGCTCCTCTCGCACCAGAACCGCCTCCGTCTCGAAGGCGAGGTGGTGCGGGATGGTTTGCTGGTCCTCGGCGGCCGGCTCAACGGGCAGATGGGCGGTCCGGGTGTCTCCCCGCCGATACCCGCCGTCATCACCCGGACCTCCAAGAATTGGACCACCAGCCTGGACGCGGCCGACCACGACCGGCGCAGTGTTTATATCCTGGCGCGGCGCAACCTGCGTTTCCCGTTCCTTGAGGTCTTCGACGCACCCGACAGCAACCTGAGCTGCCCGGAACGCGGACGCAGCACGACCGCCCCGCAATCGCTCACGCTGTTGAATTCGGAGGAGGTCATGGCGGCCGCCGCGGGCATGGCGGAACGGGTGTTGCAGGGCGCCCAATCCGAGCCGGATCGACTCGACCTGGCCTTCCGGCTGGCCCTCGGGCGTCCGCCCACCGCGGTGGAACGGGCGATGTCGCGCGATTTCCTGGCCGCGTGCTGGGGGCGGGCCCGGGAGGGGACGGTCTTCTCGGGAACGGATCGGAATCAGCCCGGGACCGCCGGCCTGGAGTCCTGGTCGGAACTGTGTCGGGCCCTCTTCAATCTCAATGCTTTTGTTTATGTCGAGTGACGGCATCCACTCGTGTGCGGGTCCCTCTGGTGCGGGCACGAGGCCCGCGTCGCGTCGCGAATTCCTGCGCCGGGCCGGGGGTGGTTTCGGGATGATGGCCCTCGCCTCCTTGCTGGAGCGCGACGGCCTTTTGGCGGCCGACTCCATCGCACCCGGCCCGCCGGTGTCGGCCGATTCCCTGACCCCGCGATCCCCGCATTTCGCGCCACGAGCCCGCAGCGTGATCTTTCTCTTCATGTCGGGCGGTCCGAGCCACGTGGACCTGTTTGATCCGAAGCCCGACTTGATCCGGCTTGCGGGCCAGCCGATTCCCGAATCATTCGGCACCTTCAAGACGCGGCGCAACGTGGCGAAAAACAAGTTGCTCCCGCCATTGCGCGCCTTCCGACGTCATGGGCAGTCGGGCATCGAGGTGTCGGATTTTCTCCCCTGCATGGCGGAGCACGTGGATGAGATGTGCCTGTTGCGGGGTTGTCATGGCGACAGCGTGACGCATCCCGAATCGGTCTACCTGATGAACACCGGTTCCATCCTCATGGGCCGGCCCAGCCTCGGTGCGTGGGCGGCCTATGGGTTGGGGACGGAGAACCAGAACCTGCCGGCGTTTGTGGTGCTGCCGGATCCGGAGGGTTGGCCCAAGGGCGGGGCGCCGGCGTGGGGCAACGGCTACCTACCCTCCACCTATCAGGGCACCCTTTTGCGCGGTGGCGACTCGCCCATCCTCGACCTGGCCACACCGCCCGGCGTCTCCGGCGAACAGCAGCGCGCCACGGTGGAATTCGTCAATCGGTTGAATCGCGAAAACCTGCGCGCGGGCGAGGAGAACTCGGAACTCGCCGCGCGGATCGCCGCCTATGAGCTGGCCTTCCGCATGCAGAGCCACGCGCCGGAAGTGGTGGACCTCGGACGTGAAAGCGAGGCGACGCGACGGCTCTACGGCCTTGGGAATGGCGTGACCTCCGAATTCGGCACGCGCTGCCTGCTGGCCCGCCGCCTGGTCGAGGCCGGCGTCCGTTTTGTGCAGGTTTATTGCGGCGACGCCAACGGCTGGGATGGTCATTCGAAAATGGAGGAGAACCATTCCCGGCTCTGCGCACAAAGCGACGGTCCCATCGCCGGCTTGCTGACCGACCTGAAGGCCCGTGGTCTCCTTGACTCCACCCTGATCGTCTGGGGCGGCGAGTTCGGTCGGATGCCGATGAGCGAAGGCGGCGACGGTCGGGACCACAACCCGCATGGTTTCTCCATGTGGCTGGCCGGCGGAGGCGTGAAGGGCGGTCAGGTCATCGGGGCGACCGACGCCGTGGGCCTGCGTGCCGCGGAGGACAAGACCCACGTGCACGACCTCCACGCCACGATTCTTCACCTGCTCGGGTTCGATCACGAGCGTCTGACGTTTCGCCGGAACGGCCGTGACGAGCGACTTACCGATGTTGCGGGGAACGTCATCCTCAGGGCCGTGGCCTGAGTTGGATTCCCATCGTTCGGCGCGCTTGCCGAAGCGGCAGGGGCGGTTAGCATTGCCGCCGCCCGGAGAAGATCATCGTGGTCGGGTCCAGGGTCGTCTTCGCGGTTCTCCCCAAGAAAACAGCACCGATTTTTATGCGCAAATACATTGCTGAATTCATCGGCACGTTCTTTCTCGTCCTCACCATCGGTTGCACCGTCATTCCCGGCAGCCCCGGAGTCATCCCCCCGCTCGCCATCGGGGCGGCGCTCATGGTCATGATCTTTGCCGGTGGACACATTTCCGGCGGCCATTTCAATCCGGCGGTCACCCTCGCGGTGTGGATCCGGGGACGGTGCGACACCAAGGACGTCCTTCCCTACTGGGTCGCCCAGGTGCTCGCCGCCATCGTCGCGGCGCTGGTGGCTGCCTTTCTCCTCGGCAAGAGCGGGACCCCGATGGTGATCAAGAGCATCCCGGCGGCGTTCGTGGCCGAGTTCCTCTTCACCTTCGCGCTGGCCTATGTGGTGCTGAACACCGCCACCGCCAAGGCCACCTCGGGAAACTCTTTTTACGGTCTCGCCATCGGCATGACCGTCATGGCCGGTGCCTTTGCGGTCGGATCCATCGGCGGCGGCGCCTTCAATCCGGCGGTGGCGGTCGGCGCCGCAGTCATGAAACTGATCAGTTTCTCGGATATCTGGATCCACATCATTGCCGATCTCGCCGGCGGGCTGGTTGCCGGATTGGTCTTCAAGTTCCTCAATCCCACCGACAAATGATCCGGTTGCGGGCCGGCCCGAATTCAGCGACCTCTGCGTGGAGACCCTGACTTCCACGACTCGTGAAAATCTCGAAGCCCTTCGAACGCTCGATGCTGGCGCTGCTGCTGGCGGCCGGGTCGGCCGGCGCCACGGAGAACGTCCCGCATGCCCCGTTCGCGCAATGGGCCGACGTGCCCGAGGCGGGCCTGCTCGTCGCCGGTGCCTTCTATGAGGAATCCGAGGCCTACCACATCTGGGCCGGGAACACCTATCACAACGTCACCTGGATCAAGGGGGGGGAACGGTATGGCATCGACATCAACCAGGGCTATTTCACGCTTCAATACGGGATCACCCGGAAATGGGCCGCCGATATCGCCATTGGCTATACGACGTCGGCGTGGCGCTACTTTGCGAATGAAGGCAACACCGGGGGCATCGCCAAGTCCACGACCGGGCTCATGGATGTCCCCTTCGGGGTCCGGTATCAGGTCTGGAATGAGACCGATCCCGACGCCGGTTGGAGGCCCACCCTGACCCTTCGCGTGGGCGCGGTGTTGGCCGGCGATTACGACAAGGATTTCCCTTACGCACCCGGGGACCGGTCCACCTGCATCGAGCCCGAGTTGCTGGCCCGGAAACATTTCGGCTGGGAGGGTTTCGGCGCCTATGCCGACGGCCTGTTCCGATGGAACCGCACCACGCACAATGACCATTGGATCGTTTCCGCGGGCTTCTTCCAGAAGATCAGGACTTGGGAGATCAATGCGGGCTATCGTCATCTGGGAAGCGTGGATGGAGGGGACGTCAGCTTCGACCCGGTCACCCGCCTCATCGATTATCCGCGGGCGCCGAAAGAGAGCAACGAAGCGTTGGAAGCGGGTTTCAGCTATGCCACGCCCAAGCGGCATATCCAGTTCGGCTTCTATTCCCGAACCGTGGTGGACGGGTCGAACTCGGACGGCAAGTTCTGGATCGGCGGATATCTCAATTTCCCGTTGGGTCACACCAAGCCCATCGATTTCAGCAAGTTTTGACGCCCTCCATGAAGGCTGCACCACGCGTGCTGGCGGTGTTGCTCCTCATCGGGGCCGCGGTGGTCGCGTGGCGGTCTTCGGCGGGAATGCCGGCCTATCCCCTTAAGCCGAGCCTGAATGGCCGATACCTGGTGGACCAGGCCAACGTGCCGGTGCTCATCGCGGGCGATTCGCCGCAGGCCCTCATCGTCAATCTCACCACCAATGACGCCGCGATGTTCCTCACCGACCGCGCCGCCCTCGGATTCAACACGGTGTGGGTCAACCTGCTCTGCTCGACTTATACCGGCGGTCGCGAGGACGCCGGCACGCGCGACGGGATCCGGCCGTTCACCGCCAGGATCGGGTCCACCACCAACTATGATCTGGGGACGGTCAACGAGGCCTATTTCGCCCGGGCGGATGCGATGATCCGGCTCGCGGCGGGGCAGGGGATCCAGGTGATGCTCGACCCGTGCGAGACCGGGAGTTTTCTGGCGACGATGGTGACCAATGGAGTCGACAAATGCCGTGCTTACGGGCGGTTCCTTGGCGCCCGCTACCGGGATTTCCCGAATCTGATCTGGATGAGCGGAAACGATTTCCAGGACTGGCGCAATCCGGCGAGTGACGCCGTGGTGCGGGCCGTGGCCCTGGGCATCCGGGACCGCGACACGAACCATCTTCACACCTCGGAACTGGATTATATCCTGAGCAGTTCGTTGGACGATGCGACGTGGAATCCCATTCTCGGGCTGAACGCGACTTATACCTATCATCCCACCTACGCCCGGTTGCTGCAGGACTATCAGCGCGCGAACTTCCTGCCGACCTTCATGGTGGAGGCCAACTATGAATTTGAAAACCTGCAGGGACCGGTCACCACGGCGCCGATCCTGCGCCGGCAGGAATACTGGACGATGACCAGCGGCGCCTGCGGCCAGTTGTACGGCAACCGTTACACCTGGCCGTTCCTCGCCGGTTGGCAGGAGCATCTGGACACGCCGGGCGCGATCCAGTTCGGGCACCTCCAGCGGTTCTTTGGGTCGCGGGCGTGGTTTGACCTGGTTCCCGACATCCAGCACACGCTCGTGCTCTCGAATCATGGCGTCTTCAGTGCCGGGGGATTCGTGGCCACCAACGATTACCTGACCGCGGCACGCACCCCGGATGGGGCCCTTGCCGTGATTTACACGCCGGTCATCCGGAAGTTCAGCGTGGACCTGTCCCAGCTCGCGGGGCCGGCGGTGACGCGCTGGTTCGATCCGGCCAGCGGAAATTATGTCCCGGTTTCCGGATCACCCATGGCGAACACCGGGGTCCGCGAATTCGCGCCGCCCGGCAATAACAGTGACGGCGACGGCGGATGGGTGCTCGTGTTGGAGACCCATCCGCCTCCGGATCCACCCACCCCGCGGAAACCCTGAGGGTGCGGGTGAAATCGGAGCGGTTCACGCAAAGAACCCCAAGCACGCCAAGGCCGGAGGACCATTCACACCGGACAACAACTTTCGCGAGGCTCTCAGCTGCCCACAATCTCGCGGAGGGGGGTGCCGCCATCCGTCAGGCTGCGGGGTCGGCCCAGGGGATCGAGGAACTCGGCGCTGGGCGAGAGACCGAGCAGATGGAACACGGTGGCTGCCAGGTCCCGGGGACGGATGGGACGGGAAAGCGGCAACCCACCGATGCGGTCGCTCGCACCGATGACCTGTCCGCCGGGAATGCCGGCCCCGGCCATCACCAGGGAAAAGCAGGAACCCCAGTGATCGCGCCCACCGGCAGCGTTGATCTTCGGGGAACGCCCGAATTCCCCCATGGCGATGACCAGTGTTTCGTCCAGCAATCCCCGGGTTTCCAGGTCCTCCAGCAGGGTGGCGAAGGTCCGGTCAAATTGCGGGCAAAGGACGTCGCGAACCCGGCTGGCATTGTTGGCGTGGGTGTCCCAGAGCGGGCTTCCGGCGACCTCGGCCTTGGCTTCGCGCGGCCAGTTGACCTGCACCAAGCGGGTGCCGGCCTCGACCAACCGGCGGGCCAGCAACGCACTCTGGCCAAACTTATGTTCGCCATAGGCCGCACGCAGGGCCGGGGTCTCGCGTTCCAGTTCGAAGGCTCTCCGGCTGGCCTCGGCGTGCAGGAGGTCAAAGGCCTTCCGATAGGTGTGGTCCCAGGCGGAAACCGGTGAACTCCCCTCGCCGGCGCGGAAATGGGCGTCCAATTGTCCCAGCAACTGATACCGGTCTTCCAAGCGCAGGTCCGGGACGCTCGGTTGCCGGCTCAAACCCTCGATGTGCATGGGGCGCACGGTCGGGTCACACCGCATCACGAGGGGATTCCAGGTCGACCCCATGAAGC
>JANYCC010000133.1 GCA_025360495.1 Verrucomicrobiota bacterium
TCTGGGAGTCCGTGGCGGGGGCAGTGTCAAGATGCGCCCTCCCCGGGGCCGGGCGACTTCCCCGTGTTGCCGCAGCGCCTGGTTTCAGTCACAGTGTCGGAAGCGTGGGCCCGGTCCGATTCGTCACGAAGCACATGAACCCGTCAAAATTCACAGGCATGATGGTGGCGGTGGTTTTGGCCGTCGGCGTCCTGGTCTGGGGACGCCGGGCGACGGTCGCCACGGCGAAAGAAACCTCAATCCAACCGGCAGAAAACATGAGCGATTTCAAGAAACCCGATCGGGCGCAACTGAAGGGCAAGCTGACCCCTGCACAGTTCGAGGTGACGCAGCAATGCGGCACCGAACCGCCGTTCCGAAATGCCTATTGGGACAATCACAAGCCGGGCATCTACGTGGATGTGGTCTCGGGCGAACCCCTGTTCAGCTCGCTGGCCAAGTTCGATTCCGGCACGGGTTGGCCCAGTTTCACCCAGCCGATCCAGGGCGCGGAGATCACTGAGAAAAAGGACGTGGGTTTTGGCACCGTGCGGACGGAGGTCCGTTCCAAGGTCGCCGATTCGCATCTCGGCCATCTGTTTGAGGATGGCCCGGCCGACCGCGGTGGCATGCGTTATTGCATCAATTCCGCGTCGCTCCGGTTCATCCCCGTGGAGGAAATGGAAAAGGCCGGTTATGGGAAGCACCTCGGGCCGTTTGTGGAGGCGGGATTGCTGAAGGCGGCCAAGACCGAGACCGCGATCCTGGCGGGCGGGTGTTTCTGGGGCATGGAAGAGATCATCCGCCAACTTCCCGGCGTCACCCGGACGACGGTGGGTTACAGCGGCGGGAAGGGTGCGAATCCGACCTATGAGGAGATCTGCACCGGCGCCACGGGACATGCGGAGGCGATCCAAGTGGAGTTCGATCCGTCGCGTCTTAGCTATGAGGGTCTGCTGGGTTATTTCTTCCGCATGCACGATCCCACGACGCTGAACCGCCAGCACAACGATGTCGGGACCCAATATCGGTCGGCGATTTTCTACACCAGCGAGGACCAGAAAAAGACTGCGGAGGAAGTGAAAGCCAAGTTGGAAACGGCCAGGAAGTTCAAGCGTCCGATCACGACCGAGATCACGCCGGCGTCGGGGTTTTATCCGGCGGAGGATTATCACCAGAAATACCTGGTGAAACATCCGGGAGGATACACCTGCCACGTCCTGCGGGACTGAGTCGGATCCGGTCACAGCCCTTCAAGGGTCCGCTTCGTACCTCGTCGGCTACGAACCGCGGCTACGAACCGCCTTGGCATCGAAGGTCCCGTGGCCCAAGGTCCGTTTTTCCCATCGTGAAACTGATCCCCTTGCTGCTCCTGCCCGCCGGTTGGCTCTTCCTGACGGCCCCGCTCAGCGCCAGTCCGCCACCCTCCCCGGCCGCGTTGTTGTCACCTTTCGTCCAGAAACATGAACTCGCCGGGGCGGTCGCACTCGTCGCCAACAAGGACCGGATCCTATCGGTGGAGACCGTCGGTTCCACGGATATCGCTGCAATGAAGCCAATGAGGGCGGACACGGTCTTCTGGATCGCGTCGCAGTCCAAGGGCATGACGGCGACGGCGGTCATGAGGCTCGTGGACGAGGGCCGGATCGCACTCGATGACGCGGTGGAAAAGTACCTGCCGGAGTTCCGTGGGCAGAAGGTCGTGGTGGAAAAAGATGCGGATCACGTGGTGCTCCGCAAGCCCGTGCATCCCATCACGGTGCGCGAGGTGCTCAGCCATATGAGCGGGCTCCCGTTCCAATCCGCGATCGAGGTCCCGACCCTCGATGGGCTTCCGCTGGCCGCCGCCGTGCGCAGTTATGCGATGACCCCGCTGCAGACGGAACCGGGCACGCACTATCAATATTCCAATGCCGGCATCAACACCGCGGCGCGGATCATCGAGGTGGTGGCCAAAATGAAGTACGAGGACTTCATGCAACGACGGTTGTTCGATCCGCTGGGCATGAAGGACACCACGTTCTGGCCGACGGAAAAACAGGCGCGGCGCATTGCAAAATCGTATCGGCCCAACGCGGCGGCTTTCCCGGCGACGGCGGCAAGGCGCAGGGTGTGTTCAAGGAGTGGGCGATCGGACAATTTGGGAAGTGATACACCCGCGAGCGACCTTCAATGGGGAGTCCCGACAGCGTATTTTCTCAGCAGGTTGATTGCGCTCTGGCTCACATAGGGCACCCGGTCCAGTTCGGTGACCGTGCCGAATCTCCGGTCGTCCGCCGTCCCGTGCGATCCGTCAGGACCGTCCCGATACCTGATGATTTCCAACGCCGCCCGGCGATAGAGCCCGACCTTCTGATCGAGGAGATCGAACGTCGTGGCCGGGTCATTGACCAGGTTCAACGCCAATTGGTCCGGGTTCCCCGTGTCGCTCCCTGGCGGCAGCACCCAATAATGGGCGATGTCAAAGCCCAGGTGGGCATTGGTGGAATGGGTCAATGCCGTGAAAAAGGCGTCGTCCGGAAGCAATCCATCGAGCGCGATGGCGTGAAGCCCGGGGAACTTCTTCTTGAGTAGTGCCGCGAACTCCGCGTCGCCCATGGACGCACCGAACTTCTGTCGCAGCCAATCCGGTGCGGCCAGGAGGGCCTTGGACAACTGCCCCTGGATCTCCCCGAGCGTCTCCCTGCCCAGGGCAAAGGACGGGTCCGTCACGTCGATGGCCTTGTCGCTCCCGAAGACCGTGATCGGCTCCCAGTCGTCCCCTTTCAACTCCTGCATCAGCGGCCGGTCCCCATAGTAAGGCACGCCCCCCACGATCACCAACCGGACGTCGCGCTCGGTCGCCTCCACCAGGTTCTTATAGGGATCGGGATCCCGCTTATGGAACACGGCCAGGTCGGCATAATATCCCGCCTTGATCCGCCCGATCTTGTCGTCGATCCCCAAGGCCACGGCGGGATTGAGGGTCACCATTTCGACCAGTTGAACGTCGGACAGCACATGCCCCCACCGGGCGAGGTCGTATTCGTGGGCGATCTTGAGTTCGCCGAGCAGGTTCTTGCTGCCACTGGGGCTCCAGTCGCATCCCAGGCAGACCAGCACCCCGGCAGACAAGGCCGCAGGAATGTCGGTGGTCCGGCCATAAAGCAGGAGGTTGCTCAGGGGCGACCAGACCAGTTTGGATCCGGCGTGGGCCATCTCGGCGAAGTCGGGTGCCTCCAAGGCCGTGCCGTGGATGATCACAGTCTTGCTGCGGAGCAATCCGAGCCTTTTGAGCGTGGCGAACTCCTGGCGCGAAGCGGAGTCGGTGCCTTCGGCCAGATGGACGACCCAGGCATCGACGAGACCCGCCTCGATGTTCTGAATCAACTTGTCCTTGGCGTCCTTCTGGAACCGGGCGTCGTCGATCGAGAGCACCGAGGTGAAGATCCGATCGGTTCCAAAGTTGGGATTCTCGATGTTGCGGACCAGGTATCTCGTGGGGATCAGGTCCGGGCTGCCCTGGACGGAGGTGGTCCCGCCGAGGAGTGCCTTGATCTCGCCGTACTTGACCACCTCCACGCGCAACCCGGCAAAGGCGTCGTCGGTCAGGAGGTTTTTCGGGTTGGTGATGTCCTGCTGGTATTGTTTGATCCCCGCCCATTGATAGCGATTGCCATATAATTTCGGCACGGTCCAGAGGGGGAGCATGTTATACTCGACGTGATTATGCCCGTCGATCAGGCCGGGCAGGATGTAGCCTTGGGTGTCGATCACCTTGGCCGAGGTGAGGTCGGGCACCGCCGGGAGTGGTTCGCCGGGCTTCAGAACCGCGACGATCCGGTCATTGGTGATCACCACCCGGCCGCCGGAGACCACGGTCAACCCCGAATCCATCGTGACGACGTCGCCCTTGAGTATCAGCCCGTCGGACGGTTGCCACGGCGCGGCATCGGCGGCCAGGAGGAGTCCTGCCAGCATCAGGGAACCGGCGCATCCAGGTACGACCCCCGCCCCGCCCCCCCTGCGGCTCGGGTGGAACCTCGCCCTACCTAGAACCACGAGTCTCATAAGTCATGATGATTTGATCGGGGCGGGACGGGTGGACCGACGGGTCCTCCGTTCAGGGCATGAAGCCTTTCGGCACCTTCACGGTGATGGTGGCCCGTTTGGAGGCCGGTGTGGTGCCGGTCCGACTGGCCCAGGCCTTCAAGGATCGCATCCACGCGGGGAGGCCCGCCGGCAGATCGGCTTCGGGAATCTCCTGGAGGTCCTCCGGCGCAAACGCGTTGCCATACGGCACCAAGGGTCGGGGGGTGTCCGGATGCAGGATGAGCGGGTGGAGCACGGCCATGCCGGCATTCCAGTTCTGGAGCAGGAGTTTGGTGTTGGCCTTCTTCTTGGCCGGGTCGCCCGCTCCGGAACTCTCGGGAAAGGTCGGGTGGGTGATCTTCACATACCCCCCGGCATATTTCTTGCCGGTGACGGTGGCCTTCCATTGGGTCCAGGCATCATCGGCCAGGCCGCCCAATGCCACGACGGCTTCCACCCCGCTCCCGTCGAGCAACGCGTCCAGCCATTGGTTCCGATAGGCGACGAGGCCCGAATCATGCTTATGTTTTTCCCCGCCGGACTGCCCGTAAACGCTATAGAGGAAGGTGTTCACCATCACATAGCTCCGATCGATGCCGAGGCGGTGGAGGAAGCCTTGGAGCCGCTGGCCCGCCTCCCCCACGAGGATGCGCCGGGCGATGGTTTCATGCGCGGCCGGGTCCTGGCCGATGACCAGCATCCGGGCGCTCCCGTCGAGTCGCCCACGGTGAAAGATCGGCCCCCATTCCACCCGGAAATCGGCGGGGGGAAAAACCGTCGTGTCGGGATAATTCTGGCAGAGGCTTCGGAAGGGTTCCGCGCCGTAACCGGGGTCGAATTCGTGGGGCATAATGTCTTCAGTCGGGGTTGGAAG
>JANYCC010000166.1 GCA_025360495.1 Verrucomicrobiota bacterium
TGCCCTGGGGGTGGAACCGTCCGAAGCCGGTTACGAAACCCGCAACATCACCCTGCACGGCGCGCGGGTGACCGTGAAATCCCTGACCCTCGATCGCATGATGGGCGGCGGGACGGACCCTTCCGGCAAGGCCCGGGTTCAGGTCGTCCTGAAACTGGCTGCCGACAAATCGCCCGACACCAACCGGTGGCATCTGACCATCGTGCGTGCGGTCGATGACCAGGGGTTGGACGTCACGGCCAACAGTTGGAGCGGCGGTGATCTGGACCGTGAATTCCGTTTCACGCTCTCGCCCGGGGCCCGGTCGATGGACGTGGACCTGGCCTTCGCCCCGAGCCGGCAGGTGTGGTTCACCGCGCAACCGAAAGTCAGGGGGAAGCAGGGTAATCAGTGATCAGTGATCAGCGGTCAGGGGTCAGGGGTCAGGGGTCAGTCGAGAGGGACTCGAACCCCACGTCCCGACTGACGCTCCGAGGTTCTGTGGTTCTGACGCTCCGACGCTCCGAGGCTGCGAGGCTGCGAGGCTCTGCGGCTCCGCCTCCCGCCCTCAGTGCGCCGCTTTGCCCGACACCTCGGCGGCGTGCTGGCTGAACGATTTCCCAATCCCTCGCGGCGCGATCACCGAGTCAATCTCCCCGCTCTCAAATTCCTCCCACATCGGCGACATGTTGCGCAGTTTCGCCACGATCTTCGCGAAGGTCTCGATGACATAATCGATGTCCTCCTCGGTGTTCGCCATGCCCAGTGTCAGGATCAGGTTCCCCTGCGCCAAGGCATGATCCAGCCCGATCGCCGCCAGCACATGCGAGATCTTCAGCGACTTGCTCACGCAACTCGATCCGCTCGCCACCGCGATCCCGTTCAGGTCGCACAACAGCAGCTGGCCCTCGCCCTCGATGAATTCGGTCGAAAGGTTGAGGTTGGTCGAAATCCGGCGCGGACCCGGGACCGGGCCGTTGAGCTTGATGAACTCGATGTGCGTCCGCAGCCCGTCCCAAAGCCGTTGCTGCAGGTGGGCGGTGTGGGCCATGCGTGCGGGCAATTCGCGCTGCGCGATCTCCGCCGCCACCCCGGCCCCGACAATCGCCGGGATGTTTTCGGTGCCGGCGCGGCGCCCGCCCTCCTGGACCCCGCCATGGAGGATGGAAACCAGGCGCGCCCGCTTGTTGCGATATAATATCCCCACGCCCTTCGGCCCATAAAAACGGTGTGGCGAAAAGCTCACCAACGAGGCGCCAAACTCCCGGACATCGATCGGCAGCCATCCGGCGCTCGCCTCACAATCGACATAAAGCGGCACCCCCTTCTCAGCGCACAGACGCCCCACCTCGGCCACCGGTTGGATCGCGCCGATGTCATGGTTCACATGGTGGACCGCCACCAACACCGTCTGCGGCGTGATCGCGGCGGCCACGTCGGCGGGGTTGATCAGGCCCTCCGGCGTCACCGGGATCCGGGTGCACGTCCAACCCTGCTTCTCCAGGAACTCCACCGAGTTCATCACCGACGGATGCTCCGTCGCCGTCACGACCAGGTGCTTGCCCTTCCGCTCGTTCGCATAGGCCACACCCTTGATCGCCAGGTTCGACGATTCCGTGCCGTCCGAGGTGAAAAAGATCTCCTCTTCGCTCTCGGCATGGATCAGTGCGGCCGTCTGTTGGCGTGCCTTCTTCAAGGCATCCCGGACGCGCAGGCCGTGCTGGTGGAGGGACGACGCATTGCCGTAATGCTCGGTGAAGTACGGCTTCATGGCGTCGAACACCTCCGGCAGGAGCGGGGTGGCGGCCTGATGGTCGAGATAGACGTTTCGCATGACGGGAAGGCGGTGGCGACGGGACAATGCCGGGTTAGGCGGGCCGGACAACCCTGCGCGGCGACGGTTCACGACCGTCGGGCGCGGGGAGGGATTGCAGGGATGCTGCCGGGCCGTTCAGGCCGGGACGGCTTCGGTCTGGCGGGCCTCCGCGGCGGCTTCCGGATGCCGCTTCATATAATCTTCGAGGGCGGCCTTCAGGGCCTCTTCCGCGAGGACCGAGCAATGGATCTTCACCGGCGGCAGACCGCCCAAGGCGCTCACAACCTCCTGGTTGGTGAAGTTCATCGCCTCCTCGACCGTGCGACCCTTGATCAGTTCGGTCGCCATGCTGGAGCTGGCGATCGCTGAACCGCAGCCGAACGTCTTGAAGCGCGCATCGGCGATCTTGCCGTCCTTGATCCGGATGCTGATCTTCATGATGTCGCCGCACGCCGCCGCGCCGACCTCACCCACGCCGTCGGCATCCTTGATGTCGCCCATGTTCCGCGGGTTCATGAAATGGTCCATCACCGTCGGATTGTACAAAGTATAGGTCTCGCTCATGGCTCGATTGGTCTGAATGTTTCGCTGCTTAAATTTCCGGGACGGGGGTCCGTGTTGCGGGTCGCGTTTTGCCCCGGGCCTGCCGCACCAGGCCGTTCGGGATGTGGCGCCCCGCCAGGTCCGCCAACGTGGTTGCCGCAAAGACCTCCCGCATCCGGTCCTGTGCCACCGCCAGCAACGAACAGAGCGCGCAACCGCCGCTGTGCTGGCAGCCCATCTCCTCGTCGAGGCACCGTTGCAGGGCGATCGGCCCCTCAATCGCCTCGATGATTTCCAATGCCGTGATCGCCGCCGGGACCCGCGCCAGGCTGAACCCGCCGCCCGAACCCCGCGCCGACTTCACGATCCCCGCTTTCGTCAGACTCTGGAAAATCTTCCCCAGAAAACTCCGCGGGATGTCTTCTTCCGCACAGATCACGTCCACCATCACCACGTCCCCCAACGTCCGCCGCGCCAGGGCGGTGAGCCCCAGGACTCCGTATTCGGCGGCACGTGTGATCTGCATTTTGAATCAAACCGGACGGTTATCATCCGGTTCGGTGAAGCCAACCTAAAGTCAGCCCGCAGGGAGTCAACGGCGAATTTCGGACTGTTTCAGTCCGGTTCGATCCGGAGATCGGAAACCGCGTCAAACCAATGCGCCGTCGCGGGGTCGGGCCGCAGTTGCACGGCATCCCCGACCCGGACGGTCCCCGGCCCCGGCCAACGGGCCCACCAACACGCACCCGCCACGTCCAAGACCGCCCAGGAGGTCGCGCCCCAGAATTCCACCCGCTGCACTGTCGCCGGCCACGAAACCGGTCCCGGCGCCGTGACCGCGCCCCACGCCACGGCCTCCGGTCGGATCGCCAGCCGGATATTGCCCGCCGCCGGGGCGCGTCCCGGAAGCGGCCACGCGGGCAAATCCGTGGCCGGTTCGAAACGCGCCTGCCCGCGGTCGGAGATGATCCGGCCGTCGAGCCAGTTCATCGGGGGATCCCCGAAAAATGCGGCGGCAAAGCCGGTGGCCGGCTGGCGGTAGATGACCCCGGGCGGCGCGGCCTGCACCACGCGGCCCCGATCGATCAGCACCACGCGGTCGCCCGCGGCCAGAGCTTCCTGTTGGTCATGGGTCACGTGGAGCAGGGTGAGGCCGTGGCGGAGCCGGAGTTCGCGGAGCAGCGCGCTCAGCTTCCGTCGCAGGGGCGCATCGAGCCCGGAGAAGGGTTCATCGAGCAACAGCAGGCGGGCCCCCCCGATGAGCGCACGTCCCAAGGCCACCCGTTGGGCTTCACCCCCGGACAATTCGGCGGGACGGCTGGTGAGAAGCCCCGCGAGTCCGAGTTGTTCGGCCATCGCCCGGATGCGGCCCGGTCGTTCGCTCGCGGGCACGCGTTGCAATTCGAGCGGCAGGGCCAGATTGCCGGCCACGTCCCGGTGGGGAAGCAACGCCGGCGTCTGAAACACCATCCCCAAGCCCCGGCGCTCGGGCGGTTCCGGCGTGACATCGCGGCCGTCCAACCGCACCCGCCCCCCGTCCGGATCGTCCAATCCGGCGATCATCCGCAGCAGGCTGGTCTTCCCCCCACCGCTCGGCCCGACCACGACGACATGCTCGCCCGACGCCACCTCAAGTGAGAGGCCGTCCACCGCGCGGACCGATCCGTAGGTGCGGACGAGTTGTTCGAGTTGGAGATGGGGCACGAACGGTGTCAGTCGATCTTATAGATTTCGCTGCGGCTGCGGAGATAGAGCGAGTTCCCCGCGATCGCCGGTGAGGCCATGAAGCCGTCCCCAAGCTGGTTGGACGCCAGTTTGCGGAATTCCCGGCCGGTCGCGATCACCGTGGTCCGGCCGTCCTCGCTGCAGAAATAGATCCGTTCCCGGGTCGCGACCGGCGCTGCGGAATACCCGCCCGTGCTGATGCGTTCGTTCCATACCACCGTGCCGGTCTTCGCCTCCCAGCACGTCGCGACCCCGTTGTCATCGATCCCATACAACAGGTCGTCGAGCAGCAGCAGGGAGGGCTTTTTGGGCACGTTCCGCTTGGTTTTCCAAGCGATGCCGAGGGTCAGGCCGTCCGGGGTGGTGTCGGCATTGACATCCAGCACTTCGCCCCCGCGACCCGGTCGGATGGCGAGGATCTGGCCTTGGGACCAACCGGTGGGGACGTACACGAGACCGTGGCCCGTGACAGGGCGGGTTCCGGCCGAATGGCTGGTGCGTTCCTCGACCCGCCACAATTCCCGACCCGTCGCCGGATCATAGCCATAAAATGCCTTGGCCCCCTGGCTCAGCAATTGCACCACGCCGCCGAATTCCGCCACCTGGCACGTCGCGAACGCCTTGCGCCAATCGCCTTCGCTCTCCGGCTTCCCGTCCGGACCCAGATCCTTATAATCCATCCCCCGCTCCACCCGCCACACCGTCCGACCCGTCGTCGCATCGAGGGCGATCACGAACTGGTGGTCGCTGCCGTCGAAATTCATGATGACCTTCCCGTCGTGCAGGATCGGTGAGGAACCGGCGCCACGGTAATGGTTGCATTCCAAATCGCGCCGTTCCCACAGGGTTGCACCGGTCCGTGCGTCCAGGCAGGCCGTGCCCGGCGAACCGAACGTCACATAGACCCGGTCGCCGGACACCAACGGCGTCGGCGAGGCCGCCGAGTTGAATTTGTGGATGAACTGCGGTTTCGCCACCGAGAAAAGTTTCCGATCCACCTGCACCTTGCCCGTCGCCGCATCCAAGGCCACCACCGACAATTCGGTCGCGTCCTCGGTGGCGGTGGTCACCCAGACCCGGTCGGTTCCAATGACCGGTGACGACCAGGCCTTGCCGTGGACCGGGGTGTGCCAGGTGACGTGCTCGGTCTCGCTCCACGAGGTGGGCGGATGCGCGTCGGGTGCGAGGCCGTCGCCGGTGGGGCCGCGGAACTGGGGCCAACCGGGGGCGGCGCCGACGGCAGTGAAGGCTGCGGCAAATGCGAGGAGTGTGAGCGGCAGTCGGTGGCTCATGGGAAGACGTTAAGGGACCGGAGTGAAACAGGAGACTGAAAAACGAACCTGAACAGGAGGCCGCAGAGAGCGCCGAGGTTCGTTTCCCTGCCACCTCTGCTTTCTCCTGTTCAAATTCCGTCCCGCGGGGCCGCCACCTGACCGAAGATGAACAGGAGGCCGCAGAGATCGCAGAGGTTCGGTTCTCTGCTACCTCTGCTTTCTCCTGTTCAAATTCCGTCCCGCGAGGCCGGCCGAACGTCGAGCCCGAATTTCCCCCTGCGCGATCCCCGTTCTCACGTTGCTCGTCCTCGTGTAGCCTGCGCCCGTGAAGCGAATCCTTCTTTGCGCGACGTCGGCCTGGCTCGCGGGTTGTGCCGTCACGCCCCGCAACGCCGCCACCGCACGGTTCCGGGAAGCTGCCGCCCAATACGTCGAGGCCCACTTCGCCGCCCGCCCCCTCGACGCCGTCGCCCTCGGCTGGCACCAGCACGACGGTCGGTTCATCGTCCCGACCCAAGCCAACATCGAATCAGAGTCGGCCCGTCTGAAAAAGGCGGACCAGACCTTCGCAACCCTCGATTCCACGGGGTTGCCGGCGTCCGACCGTCTCGATCTGCAGGTGTTGCAGTCGGTGGTGGCCAAGGAGCGGTGGGCCTTGGAGGTGCAACGCGGATGGAGGCGCAACCCGATGACTTACGCCGGTGCGCTCGACGTGAGCATCTATCTCAAACGCGATTTCAAGCCGTTGCGCGCGCGGGTGGCCGACATGGCCGCGATCCTGACGAACGCGCCCGCCGTGTTTGCGGCCGCACGGGCGAACCTGGATCCGGTGTTGCCACGACCCTTTGTGGAGACGGCGCTGGAGGTGGGCGAAGGGACGGCGTCGTTCCTGGAAAAGGATGTGAGCAAGGCAGCACAGGACTGCGGCGATCCCGCGGTGCTGGCCCGGTTCGAGGCGGCGGTCCGGATCGCCGTCACCGAATTGCGCGGCTTCAACGAGTGGCTCCGCCGCGAACGCCTCCCGGGCGCCGTGGCCCCGTACGCCCTCGGTCGCGACGGTTTCGTGGCGATGCTGAAATCCGAGCGGGTCGATGCCACCCCCGAGCAGATCCTGGAAATCGGACTGGCGGAGTTGAAGGCCGAGCAGGGACGGTTCGATGCCGCCGCCCGCGACATGGATCCCAGCCGACCCGCCGCCGAGGTCTTCAAGTCGATCCAGCACGATCACCCGACCGCCGCCAACCTCCTGCCTGACACGCGGCGCGGGTTGGAACGGATCCGGCAGTTTGTGTCCGACCACCGGTTGGTCACGATCCCGAGCGAGGTCCGGGCGCGGGTCGAGGAGACGTTGCCGCCGTTCCGGGCCACCAGTTTCGCGTCGATGGACACCCCGGGACCGTTTGAGACGAAGGCGGCCGAGGCGTATTATTATGTCACACCCGTGGAACCGGTCTGGCCGGTCGCACAACAGGAGGAATGGTTGTCGGCCTTCAACAATTACACGACCGACGTGGTGAGCATCCATGAGGCATATCCCGGGCATTATGTGCAGTTCCTGGCCTTGAACGCGTCGGGTGCGAGCACCGTGGAGAAGGTGTTCGCGAGCTATTCGTTCGCCGAGGGTTGGGCCCATTATTCGGAGGAGATGGTGCTCGCGGCCGGATTCGGTCAGCCGGCCGACCCGGCGAAGGCGACCCCGGAGGAACGGGTGCGCGGGGCGAAGTACCGGATGGCGCAGAGTGACGAGGCGTTGCTGCGGGTGTGCCGGCTGTGTTGTGCGATCCGCCTGCATTGCCAGGGGATGTCGGTGGACGAGGCGACCCGGTTCTTCCAGGAGAACTGCCACTACGAGGCGAAACCGGCGCGCAGCGAGGCAATGCGGGGGACGTTCGATCCCGGGTACTTATATTATACGATCGGCAAGCTCCAGATCCGCAAGCTGCGTCGTGATCGGGAGGCACAGGACGGGGGCAGTTTCACGCTGCTGAAATTCCATGACGACCTGCTGGCCCACGGCGCACCGCCGCTCCGGTTGGTGCGCGAGATGATGCTGAAGGATCCCGCAAGCTGGGCGGGGAGCCTCTGAACGGGGGGGGCGGAGATGGGAGATGGGAGATGGGAGATGGGAGATGGGAGATGGGAGATAGCGGGTCCCCATCCGCCACTCCGAAGCCAGGTCATCCGTGTGATCCGCGCCATCCGTGGTTCATTTCCGGAACCTGTGATGGTCGCGTAAATCCCTTTCCCGACGCCCCGACTGCTGCTTCCGTGGCCGCATCATGTCGCCGTTTGCGCATCTCCGCCGGCTCGTTCCCGCGCTCCTCGCCGCCACCCTCGCGATCTCCGCGGCTCCCCCCGATGACACCCATGCCGTGCCCGCTGGAAAGGCGATTCACGATGACGTCTATCTCCAGGAAGTGGGCAGCCAGATCGCCTCGGCCGAACCCTTGCTCGCCGTCGGCATCGAGGGAACCAACGTGTTCGCCGGGACCCAACGCGGCCTTGTTCATCTCGAAGCGGCGACGTTGGTCCCCGTCCCCGGGGTCACCGGCCCCATTCACCGGATCGTCCCGGCCGGTGAACATCTCTGGGCCGCGGGTCCGGCGGGCTTATATCGTTTGGACACCGGGGGCTGGCGCAAAGTGTCCGGCGAATCCGTGAGCGATGTGACCCGGTATCGCGGCACCGTGTTGGCCGCGACCGGAAACCTTCTGTGGCGCGTCGTCGGAGACCGGTTGGAACCGTTCACCACGAATCCGGCGCCGTTCGCCATCACTCGCGTCCTGTCCCATCAGGATTCCCTTTGGGTCCACGGCAACGGTCGGTTGACGGTCTGTGCGGACGGCCGGTTCGGAGCACTGGATGTCTATGCCTCCGCCACCGACCAGGCCTGGGATTGGGGAACACTGCCTTCACCGGAAACGCACGACGCACTGGCCGCCGGCTCCCGGATCCTGATCGCCAGCGATCGCGGCCTGGGCGTGTTGCGCGGCATGTCGATGACGGCGTGTCGCGGCACCGACGGCCTGCCGGTGGAGGACACCCGTTGCCTCGCCCGGGGTTTTGGCGACGACCTCTGGATCGGGACCGGGCACGGGGCGATCCGTTGGACGGAGGGTGCCTTCCATTATTTCGCCGGACGCCGCTGGTTGCCGGGCGACCGCGTCAACGCCATCGCCTCAACCGGGCACGCGATCCATCTGGCGACCGACGCCGGGCTGGGGATCATCACTTATGAACCTTATACGATGCTCAAGAAGGCGGCCTATTATGAGCGGCATCTGGAGGAATGGGGACAGAAGCGCCTCGGCCTCGTCCACAAGCTGGAGTGGGACGACGGGCTGAAGGAATTCGTGCGCGAGGCCGGCGACAACGACGGGGGTTACACCGGCGATTACCTCGCCGCGGAGGCGTACCGTTGGGCGGTGACGCACGACCCCGGTGCGCGGCGCGAGGCTGTGAACACGTTCCAAGGTCTCCGTTGGTTGGAGGCGCTGACCGGCATCCGGGGATTTCCCGCACGGTCCGTCTGGGTGAAGGGCGAACGGGGGCACAAGTCGGCACATGGCTCCGGCGGATATCCGGCCGAATGGCACGATGCCGCCGATGCCCGGTTCGAGTGGAAGGGCGACACGTCCAGCGATGAATTATGTTCGCACTTTTATGCCGTCGGACGCTTTTTGGAACTGGCGGCGGAGGGCGACGAGATCCCGCAGGCCCGGGAGCATCTCCGCCGGATGGCCCGGCATGTCGTGACGCACGGATGGCAATTGGTGGACCTCGACGGACAGCCGACGCGATGGGGCCGGTGGGATCCGGAATATTTCAAGACGGACGAGGGTCATTTCGACCGGGGTCTGCAATGTTTGGAATTATTGTCGTTTGTACGGACGGCGCAGGTGCTCGGCGGGGATGCCTCGATGGAGGAGGCTCATGGGCGATTGAAAGCCTTGGGATATCCCGATCAGGTCCTGCGTCAGCGGAACACCATGCCCCCGGAGGCCGTGCTGCACTTCCTGGATCAGCTCGCGTTCTGGAGTTATTGGAATCTGATCAGGTTTGAGCCCGATCCCGATCTGCGCGTCCGGTATCGTCGGAGCTTCGAACGGACCTACGAAGTGGTGCGCGTGGAACAGCAACCGTGGTTCAATTTCGTACATGCGGTGGTTTCGGGGGATGCCTCGGAACTCCCACCCGCGGCGGCCCATTTGCGGGAATGGCCGCTCGATCTCCGCACCTGGTCTTTCCACAACTCGCATCGTGCCGATCTGCGGACCCCGGCCGGGTATGTCGCGCTGAAAGCCGGCGTGCGGGCCTTTTCGCCCCGTGAACGCGAGCCGATGCGTTGGGATGGTTGGACGATGCAGGCTGATGGCGGATCCGATGGACGGGACGTTGTCGAGCCGAGCGGATGGCTGCTGGCGTATTGGATGGGGCGGTACCACGGGTTGATCGAGGCCCCGACGGCGACCGATCCCGCGGTGCTCACGGTGGCGTCGCGCCCGGGTTCGGGGCCGGGTGCCAGACCGTACGACGGACCGGCGCGGCCATCGGTCCCGTAGGAGCGTCCGCCCAATTGGCGGTCATCAATGCGCCCGGCCCCGTAGCCGACGAGGTACGAGGCGGACTTCCGGCAGCCCCCCGAATGAAATGGCCGCAAGAAAAGAGACGCAAAAATGGACTGGAGTGCTTTCACATCGGCCCGCTCCAACTTTTGCGCTCCTTGCGTTTTTTGCGGCAAATCCCGTAGCCGCCGAGGTACGAGGCGGACCTGTCCCGGCGGGGCGAGGAGATTGATGATTTTGGATTGGGGATTGTTGACTGATGATTGTTTGGCCACCGGGGCCTTGATGAATTTGGACCTGCGTCCCAAATCTGCCGTTGCGGGGGGGTCGGTGCGGACGCTAGCGTCCCCACCGGTC
This sequence comes from Verrucomicrobiota bacterium, assembly GCA_025360495.1. GTDB lineage: Bacteria > Verrucomicrobiota > Verrucomicrobiia > Limisphaerales > UBA9464 > UBA6176. Next base: position 10,260 of record JANYCC010000166.1, read on the forward strand.
GGGCGTCCATGCCCGGCATCCGGCGATGAAGCACCATCTCGACTTTGAAAAGCCGATCGTGGAACTTGAGCGCAAGCTTGAGGACCTGAGGCAACACCCGGAAACCCATTCGTTGGGAATCAGCTTCGAAGAGGAGCATCGGATGCTCCAGGTGAAGCTGGGCGAGGTGAAACGGCAGGTTTACTCCAACCTGACCCCGTGGCAGCGCGTCCAGATGGCCCGTCATCCGCGCCGGCCGTACACCCTGGACTACATCCACCTGGCCTTCCGCGACTTCGAGGAACTCCATGGGGACCGCATCTATGGCGATGACCGGGCAGTGGTGGGCGGGTTTGCGTACCTGGGCGACCAACGGGTGGTGTTGATCGGCACCCAGAAAGGGCGCGACACCAAGGAAAACATCCTGCGGAATTTCGGATCCGCGCATCCCGAGGGATATCGCAAGGCACTCCGTTTGATGCAACTCGCCAACCGGTTCGGCCTGCCGATCGTGACCCTGATCGACACGGCGGGGGCCTATCCCGGGGTGGGCGCGGAGGAACGCCACATTGCCGAGGCCATCGCGGTGAATCTCCGCGAGATGATGCTGCTCGAGGTGCCGGTGGTGGCCTGCGTGATCGGTGAGGGCGGTTCCGGCGGCGCCTTGGGTATCGGCGTGGCGGACCGGGTCCTGATCTTCGAAAACGCCTATTATTCCGTGATCAGCCCCGAGGGGTGCGCGGCCATCCTGTGGAAAGACCGCAAGGCATCCCCACAGGCCGCCGCCGCCTTGAAGATCACCGCCACCGATCTCCAACAATTGGGCCTCGTCGATAAGGTCGTGCCCGAACCGCTCGGAGGGGCGCATCACGATCCCGTGGCCACGGCCGCGACCTTGCGCGAGGTCCTGTTGCGGCACCTGCGGGAGTTGGATGCCCTGACCGTGGAGGCGCGCTTGGAACAGCGGTACCGGAAATTCCGCGCGTTCGGCCGGTACATGGAGCCCTCGACCGCCGCCGCGTGATCCTGAACAGGTGCTGAACATGTGGTATCCGCTCACTTTCAAACCCCGGTTCATGGAACGTGTCTGGGGGGGGCGCCGCCTCGCCGAGCTCTTCGCCAAGGACCTGCCGCCGGACGCGGTCATCGGCGAATCTTGGGAGATCTCGGACCGGCCGGACGCCGGCAGCGTGGTCGATGCCGGCCCCTTGGCGGGACGCAGCCTGCGCGAACTGATGGAGTCCCATGGACCCGAATTGTTGGGCCGTCCCGTGGCCGCGGGGGAGCGCTTCCCGTGGTTGTGCAAATTGTTGGATGCGCGCGATGACCTGTCCCTCCAGGTGCACCCGCCGGCCCCGGTGGCCGCGACCCTCGATGGCGACCCGAAGACCGAGATGTGGTACGTCGCGGCGGCCCGACCCGATGCCGTGGTGTATGCCGGCATCCAACCCGGGGTGACCCGCGAGGAATTTGCAGCCCGGGCCCGCGATGGCACCGTCGCGGAATGTTTCCATCGGTTGCCCGTCCGGGCGGGTGACGTTCTGTTCCTGCCCAGCGGACGGGTCCACGCGTTGGGCGCCGGCTTGGTGATCTTCGAGATCCAGCAGAATTCCGACACCACCTACCGGGTGTTCGATTGGAACCGGCTCGGGTTGGATGGCCAACCGCGTGAATTGCACCTCGGGCCGGCCTTGGAATCCATCGACTTCAACGACACGTCTCCGGCGCTCGTCCCGCGCGGGGCCGTGCGTGAAGACGGGTTTTCCGTGCGACGACTGGTCGAGGATCCCCTGTTCCGGATCGAGGAAATCGCAGGCGAAGGGCGGATGCGGGATCGTCGGTCGGCGAACGTTCCGTGCGTGGTGGCGGTGGTGGAAGGCCGCCTGAAGATTTCGGGCGGAGGGCATGCGGTGGTCCTGGGCCCGGGTGAATTCGCGTTGTTGCCCGCGACCTTGGGTGGCGTGGGATGGGAGACCCAGGGCGGGCCTTCAACCTGGTTGTCCACGACCCCCGGATCTTAGGCCGGCGAGGCTGCGGAGCACATGAGCCACTGGTTTCGCAAGCAGTCCGGGGACCCGGACGGGGAATCGTTGCCGCCCGATTTTGTCCGGGAACATCCTTTGCTCCGGCAATTATATTATGAACCCCGGTTGCGCGTGGCGGGCTTGGCGATCTTCCTTGGGTTCACGAGCCTGATCCTGTGGTTCGGTCCGGTTTTCCCCGTGAGCCAACGGCCGGAAGGGGGACGTGGCTGGATCTCCGGACGGCATTGGTTCGGATTCTGGCGTGCGGTCGGCGCGGCGCGGCAATCGGCCGGTGCCGGTGACGTGGCGGCGGCCGCGGGACATTGGCGACGGGCCGTGGCGAACGACCCGAATTGCATCCACTGTGAGCGCGAGCATCTGGCGGCGCTCCTGCGCGAGGTGCCCCCCACCCGGGTCTCCCTGACCAACGGCACACAGCACGCCCTGTGGTTGCTCCGACTCGGACACACCAACACGTCCGACCTGGTCCTTTTCGCCCGTCTGCTGCTGCATCACGGCGAACCCCGCGAAGCCGTCGTCCTTCTCGAACCCCGGTTGGCCAAGTTCAATGCCCCGGAATTCCGCGTCTATCTGGAGGCCCGCCTGGCCGAGCGGACTTTCGGGACCGTCGGACCCGCGTGGGTGACCGTCGCGCCGGAGGTGAGGGGCGATCCCGTGGTGCATCTTTATGAACTGGCGTGGCGGATCGCCTGGGGGTCGGCGGGCGATGCTCCGGCGGCCCGGCGTGAATTGGAATGGGCCGGCCGGGAAACCACCGACCGTGGGGCGCTGGCCCGGGTGCGTTTGGAGTTGGCTCTGGTGGCCGGCGATTCGTCGGGTGCGGAAGCCGCCGTGCAGGAACTCCATCAACTCGGATCCGACCGCACCGGCGATCATGTCCGGGTGGCGAACCTATGGCGATTGGCCGGAAAGACGCCCTTGGCGCGGGCCCGGCTGAACCAGGCTCCGCGTCCACGGTCCGCCGGCGAGGCGTTGGAACTGGCCGACCTGGCGTTGGCGATCGGGGATTTCGAGGGCGCGTTGGCGGGACTGCGGGACGCGGCGCCAAGGTTCGATCAGGCGTCCCTCTGGCTGCGCTGGGCGGGG
>JANYCC010000226.1 GCA_025360495.1 Verrucomicrobiota bacterium
GCGGCCTTCGCCAACGGAGCCGGACGATCGGGTAGGGGCGTCTTCGACATGAAGCTCCGAAGCACGGGATTTTCGCAATAGATGCACGACACCCGATCCGGATTCTCAACGGCCCAGGCGATGGGGACGATCACCAGGCAACGCCGCTGGACTTTCGCCGGATCCCGGATGCCCGAATTTCTCGCCCTCCGGCGGCGTGAACGCCTTGATCTCCAGGGTCTCCTCATCCATCACGAAGTCGTGACGCACGAACCCTTCGTGCCAGGTGCTTTGTGCGCCCCGCAAAGGGCGGGAAAAACGTCTCCTCAATAAAAAGAACATCCTCCCCCGCGACGGCGTGCAGACGGTGCATTTCCACGCCGCCGATCCTTCACCGGCTTCTTGGACTTGGCACCCTTGGCACCCCTTGTTGTTCCAACTTCCCGGATCCGTTACCGACGCGGCGGGTGTCATCAAGCGAAGGCAAGGACAAAGGCAGGAGAAATTCCCAATTGGCAATCGCCGGGAGCAAGCCGCCGTCCCGCAGCCAGCCGATGCAAGCCTCGGTCCATTTGGAGTGGGGATGACCGTTGGTGCGCACCCCGAAGTCATGGACTGTTCCTGCATAGACATGCAGTTCGGCAGGGACGCCCGCACGCTTCAGCGCAAGGTACATCAGCACACTGTGCTCCGGCGGACTGATGATGTCGTCACCCCCATGCACCAGGAAAACCGGCGGTGTCCCGGTCGGGATGCGGATCCCGGGGGAGAGTTCCTCTTTGTCCTTCGCCTTCAGGTAACCCGGATACACAGCAACCGCGAAATCGGGTCGGCAACTGACCCGGTCCACGTCATCGATCGGTGCATAGGTTCGTCGGTCAAAGCCGGTGGCCGTCGCGATGGCGAGATGTCCGCCCGCCGAAAAACCCACGATGCCGATCCGGTCCTCATGGAGACCCCATTCGGCGGCCTTGCTGCGGACCAGGCGGAGGGCGCGCTGGGAATCCTGCAGCGGGCGGCGGGCCGGTTCACCCTTGGGTTCGTCGGGGCGGCGGGGGACCCGGTATTTGAGGATGACACCCGTCACTCCGACCGAGTTCAGCCAGGCGGCCACCTCCTCGCCTTCGAGTTGCCAGTAGAGATCCCAGTAGCCGCCGCCCGGACAGATCAACATCGCGGTCCCCGTGTCCAAGTTGGTGGCCGGCCGATGGATCGTGATGGTCGGCCGGGTGATGTCGGTGATCATCCGGGTGGGGACCGTCACCTCGACCTGGGTGTGGTCGAGCCCGGGGGACATGCGGATGCGTTCCGGGCCGATGGAAGCGGCTTCATCGGGGGCTTTGCCGGGCCAGACATCCAGGATCAGCGGTTCGGCGGCGGACAGCACCCCGGTCAGAAACAGGGCGACGACCCTTGCTCCGGTCGGGATGATGAAAGTGGGATGCATGGGGGTGACATTGGGATGGGGTTCAGATACCAAAGGTGTCATAAGCAAATGATCATGATCCAGTCGAAAAGCCCCTTAAGCCCGGCGGTGTTTCTGCTGTGCCTGGCATGGGCGGCGCTCACGGCAATCTCCGCGCCGCCTGAATCCGAGGATCCCGGCAAACCCCGGAAACAACTTCCCGTTCCGGGCGAGATATTCCGCGTCCAGGGGCACACCGCATTCCTGATCCAGCCCGGCCCAAAGCAGGTGCCCATGCCATGGGTGTGGTATGCCCCGACCCTCAACGGACTGCCCGGCCCGGAAGAGAAATGGATGTTCGACCGGTTCACCAACGCGGGGATTGCCATCGCCGGGATTGACGTCGGGGAATCCTATGGAAGTCCCAAGGGCCGCGCCGGGTTCACCGCCTTATATGAGGAATTGGTGCGGAAACGCGGAATGTCGTCGAAGCCCTGCCTGCTCGCCCGCAGCCGCGGGGGATTGATGCTTTATAACTGGGCGGTGGAACATCCGGAATCGGTGTCCGCGATCGCAGGGATCTATCCGGTGTGCGATCTCCGCAGCTATCCGGGGCTCAAGACCGCGTGCACCGCCTACGACCTGACCGAGGAACAATTGGCCCTTCACCTCGCTGAGCATAATCCGGTCGATCGACTTCTACCGTTGGCAAAGGCCGGCGTCCCCATCCTGCATCTCCACGGCGACATCGACCTGACGGTGCCCTTGGAGCGGAATTCGGGCGCCCTGGCGGAGAACTATCGGCGTTGGGACGGCCCGGTGACCCTCAGGGTGATCGCGGGGCAGGGGCATGACATGTGGTCCGGCTGGTTCCAGAACCAGGAACTCGTGGACTTTGTGATCTTATATGCGACCGGGGGGAAGTGATCAGGGATCAGGGACCAGGGGTCAGGGGTCAGGGGTCAGGGGTCAGAGGGTGATGGACCGGCATTCCGTTTCCGTGTCTTCCGCGCCATCCGCCCCGCCGCTTGCCTCGGGCCGCCGGGGTCCCCAGGGTCGCGGCATGGTCACCGACTCCACCAGTGTCCCGGGCAAAAGCCTCCCTGCCCGCGCTTCCCGTGCGTTGGCGGCCGTGCTGTTGCTGGCGGGGAACACGGGGGTCGCCCTCCTGTTGCTGGGCGCGGCACTCCTGCGGGAGACGCCTGAGTTCTGGCGCAATGAGGGCGGTTATCCCGAGTTCCTCCGGGAAGCGGTGCGATGGGGTTTTCCGTGTGGATTGCCTCTGGACGGGATCCTGGTGGCCGGGGCCTTGGGGGTGGTCATCCGTCATCGGCGCGCCTGGCCGGGAATCCTCCGCGGGGGTTTCATCCTGGCATTGGCGCAGGGGTTCCTGCTGACGGCCGCGGTCGGGGTGGCGGTTTCCAACAACCTGGAAAACCTCCGCGAGGGCCGGCCGTGGCACTGGAAGCCCGATCCTTAAGGGATCAGGGCCCGATCGGGATCGAGATGCCGGGCTTTTGGAAACTGGAGTCCGTGGCGTGTCCGCCCTCGTTCGCGGCGACCGTGCGGGCGAACGTGTTCACGATCAATTGGGCATAACGCTCCAGGGTGCGGTATGGCGAGAAGGGGACATAAACAATGTCGCGCGGTTGGAGGGTCACGTCCGGGCGTCTGCCCTGGATGATCGCCTGGTAATCCACCAGGGCGATGCTCGGTTGGGTCAGGGAACCGCGCACGATGGCGACCTCGTGCAGGCGGGCACCCTCGCCGGGGCCCCGCGCATTGGCGATGGCCGAGACCAGGCTGAGTTGGTCCTTATACGCCACCGCCCGGGGTTGGAAGACGGCCCCGATGACAAAGACCTGGCCCGACATGGACGACGGGATATAAACGAAATCATCCGCCTCGAGATAGACGTTGTTGGCGGTGTCGCCCTCGCGGATGAGGCGGTTGAAGTTGACCGGCAGGAACTCGCCGTGTCGCAGCACGAAACTGTGGTGCAGGTCGGCCAGTTCCTCGGTGGTGCCGGACATCCGGGAGGTGAAAAGACCCCCGGCCTTGGTGATGGCCTCGAGCACCGTCATCGTGCCGGCCATCGGATAAATGCCCGGCGTGTTGACCCGGCCCATGACCCAGACCCGTCGGCTTTCCACGGCGCGCAGGGTGAGGGCGACCTGCGGTTCCCGGACGAAGCCCGACAATTCCCGTTCCAGCAGACTCTTGGTTTCCGCGAGGGTCATACCCCACACCCGGAGTCCTTTCAGGAGTTGGAAATAGATCTTCCCGTCCGGGCCGACGAACGTGGAGACCGAGCCGGAGTCGTCCCCGAGGATCTCGATATCGATCTGGTCTCCGGGGCCGAGACGAAACGGTTCCTCCGAGGGTTTGAGCAGCGTTGAATCCAGTCGGTTGGTCACCACCACGCCGTCGGTCTGCGCCGTCGTCACGCCCACGACATTGGTGCCGTAGGCGTCAAATCTGGGGCCGAGGGTGGTGCAGCCACTTCCAGTCAGCAGGACGATCCCGGCAAAGAAGGCGCCGCCAAAGGGGATCCAGGGCTTCATCGGATGCTGGGAAGGAGCGGGCGGGTGATGAGCGGCCCGATGTTGCCGCCGGCCCAGGTCGAGACGGCGGTGGTGATGAAGGCCTTGGTTGCCAGGTCGAGCAGATCCTCCACCCGCGACCACGGGCGGTCGGAGACATAAACGATGTCCTTGGGCAGGAGCGCGAAATCCGGGGCCTTGCCGCGCAGGACGTCGGCGACATTCACAATGAAGGTTTCCGGTTTGTTCAGCGAACCGCGCACCACCAGCACCCGTTGGCGAAAGGCTGATTCCAGGAATCCGCCGCGCGTGGTGATGACCCCGATGACCGTGGTGCCGGCGTTGACCCCGACCGTTCCCGGGCTGTGGACCGAGCCGAGGACATAGGCCTCGTTCAGCACCGAGGACGGGAAATACATATAATCGTCCGGCTCCAGCTGCACGTTCTGGGAGAGGTCGCCCTGTTGGAACAATTTCACAAAATCGACGGGCATCCGTTTGCCGTCACGGACGAGGAAGGCGCGGGGCAGGTCGGCGATCTCGACGGTGTTTTGTTCCAGCAACCCGGTGGCGATCCCCCGGGCGCGCGCCACGGCCTCGATGATGGTCGTGGGCCGGTCGAGGGCGAAGGCGCCGCGATCCACCACGGTCCCGAGCAGGAAATATTTTTTGCTGCGGAAAGCCGCGGGCGTGACGATGACGCGCGCATTGCGGTAATAACGTTCCAACTCATGGGAGAGTTGGTCGCGGAGCTCGTCGATCGTGAGCCCCCGGGCCATCACGCCGGCCGCCTGCAGATAACTGATGCGCCCGTCGGGACCGATCGCGATGTCGGCGCGGGTCAGGTCTTTCCGGCCGAAAATCGACAGGTTCACCTGGTCGCCGGCCCCGAGGGTGAGGTGTTCCTGCCAGGGCGCGAGATGGGGTCCGTGACCGGTGGCGGAGAGGAAGGCATTGGTGGCTGCCGGTTCCCCGGCCTGCATCGGGAAACATTGGGAAAGGCCATAACCCAGCGCCAGCATCAGCCCGAAACGGCCCAGGTCCGGGAGCTTTTCGAACACGGGGGGAATGAAGTTTCCCAGCGCGCCCGCCAACCGGGATTCACCGGTGCGCAGCGTGGCGATGACCGCCTTGACCTCATCCTGGCCGGTGACATCCGAACGGCTGAGCCAGAGGAATTGGGGCAGCGTTTCCGCCAACAGCAGGGCCTCCAGCCGGGACGCGGGAGGCATCTCGACCAGCAGCGCCAATCGGGGCAGCGCCCGCCAGACGGCGAGCGCGTCGATCCAGCGGGCGCGCTCCGCATTGCCCCAGGTCCAGTCCGCCGGGCAGGACAGCACGACCCGCGCGGCGTGGCTCGCTTCCAGCCATTGCGTGACCTGCGACGGATCCTTCAAGGCGTCCGCGAGGGGTTGTATAAATAAGTTGGATGCGGGGGTCGGAGCCTGGTTGGTGATGACCAGCGTCCGCAGGTCGCGCTCCACGGCGGCCTCGGCGATCAACCGGATCCAGGTCGAACGGCCCTCGCCCGGTTCGGCGGACATGACGCCGACGATGAGGGAGCGGCGGTCCGGATCGCCCAGTGCCCGGAAGAGGGCGGACCAGGTGCGGAAACGCCATAAGGCCAGGGCCCGTTCATCCAGGGCGGCGAGATCCCCCAGGCTGGCCAACAGCGGGGCCCCGGTGACGCGCCGGATGTCGCCGGGGGAGGAGATCCGCACGTCCATCGCCTCCCGCACGCAGAGGCCGACCAGGGACAGGACCGCCCCGAGCACCAGCCCCACCACAGTCACCATGATCGTTTTGCGGGACTTGCTATGAACCTCCACGTCGGCGTTGGTGGCCGGCGCGAAAAGGCGATAATACCCGGGTGAATCCTCGGCGAACAATTGGGCCTCGCGTTGGCGTCCGGCGAGCAGCGAGCGGGTGGTTTCCAAGGAGGTCTGACGGGCCTTGAGCTGGGCGTACCGCATGCTTTTGTCGGGCAGGCCCTGGAGCTTGGCCTGGGCGACGTCGCGGCGTTCCTCGAGCGGTTTCACCTGTCGGGCGAGGGCTTCCCGCTGCGATTTCAAGCCCACCAGGTCGACGAACATGGCGTTGGCGACGGTGTTGGCGCCGGGTTGGAAATCCGCGACGGCATTGGTGGAAACCGCGGCCTCATGTTCGAGGGCGGTCAGCTTGGCCTCCTGTTCGATGACGAGCGGATTGGCCTCGGTATAGCGCACCAGGAGGGTCTGCAATTGATCCCTGGCGGCGCCCAACCGGAGCAGGGCGGGGTTCTGTCGCGCCAACTCCCGTTCGAGCCCGGCGATCCGGAAACGGACGGTCTCGGCCTCAAGCTTTCCGGTTTGGAGGCGGGCCTCGGCCTCGCTGAGTTCGCGGAGGTAAGCCTCGATCTCCTTGTCGGCGCTGAAGAAGCCGGTTTCCTTGCTGAAATTAAGGATGTCCTGGTTGATCTGGGCGAACTCGGTGTTGGCCTTGGCGAGCTGGCCCCGGAGGAACTGGTCAAGCTCGGCGGCCTCCTGTTGCTGGAGCGTGCGGGTGAGATTCACGACCTCCTGTCCGAAGAGATTGATCAATTCGGCCGTGCCGGAAACACCGCGGTTCGACTGCAGGCTCACCGTGATGAGGTCGGTGTTCTTCTCGGGGGTGATGACCAGTGAACCGAGGAGGGCCGACCCGGAGATGCGGGGTTTCGCCTGGGATCCCACGCGCGCCAGCAGGCTGGGGGAGCGCATGATGGAGACGATCGTGGCGACGGACAGTTGTCGGGGCTTGAAGGCCTCGCCCACCTCGATTGCGCGAAAGCTGTTCGGCAGTTCACGGCGGATCAATTGGACGGCGGTTCCATAACTGGTGCCGAATTTGAGCCAGCCGAAAGCCCCGAGCGAACCGGCCAGCAGCAGGGCGGTGGCGGCCACCCATGATTTTCCGCGCCAGACGGCGAGCGCGAGCCGCAGCGGATCGAAGGGGATGAGTGCGCCGATGCCCCCGCTGGGGGCGGGCGGCCGTGCGGGGCGGGGCGAAGCGGGATCGGGGGGATTCATGCGTCGTTGACGGGACCGGCGGCGTCAGGGGGTGCGGGGGTGTTGCCGGGCCCGTTCATAGACATCCAGCGTTTCGAGGGCGCAACGGTCCCAGCGGAATCGTTGGGCGTTGACGGACCCGGCCGCCACCAACCGTTCGCGGCGCGCCGGTTCGGTCGCCAGCCGGGTCAGGGCGCCGGCGATGTCGGCGACGTCCTCGGGTTCGACGATTTCCGCGGCGTCGGCGACCACTTCCCGGAGGGAACCCCGCGCCGAGCTGATCACCGGACAACCGCTGGCCATGGCTTCGACGGGGGGAAACCCGAAGCCCTCGAACAGCGAGGGATAAACAAAGACATCACTCGCCCGATAAAGGTCCGGGAGCGTGGCGTCGTCCACGAACCCGAGGAACCGGATGTCCGCGGCGACGGGGGATGCCTTCGCCGCGGCATGGACGGCCTCGGCCCCATGCCAGTCGCTGCCCCCGAGCGCGAGGAGCCACTCCGATTTCGTCGCGGCCTTGAACCGGGCGAACGCCTCGATCAGGCGTACGTGGTTTTTGCCCGGGTGTTCCAGGCGCGAGACATAAAGGAAGAACGGGCGGTCGAGTTGCCAGCGTTGGGCGGCCTGGGCTTTGGCGGCGGCGGCGTTGCCGGGCTGGAAACGGGCGTGGTCGAGGCCGTTCCAGACCACCGTGACGCGCTCGCGCCCGAGGCCGAAGAAGGTCTGCAGGTCACGGGCGGTGTTCTTGCTGACGGCCATGATCGCGTCCTGCCGGCGGGCCAGGCGCTTCACGACGACCCGCCCATAGAGCATGCGCTTCCAGTCGTACTTGCCGCTCACGTGGAACGGCGCGAGGTCGTGGATCGTGGCGACCAGCGGACACGGTGCGCGCCAGACCATCCGGCGGTAGCTGGGCACATGCAGCACGTCGAGGCCGAGTTTCCGGGCCAGCGCGGGGAGTTGGAGCTGATGCCACAGCACGTTCTTCACCGCCGGTCGGAATTTTTCCGCGACCGGGATCAGCCTCATGTGATCCCGGGCGAAAGCGAAGAGCGGCAGGTCCTCCTCGAACACGAACAGGCTGAACTCATGACGCCCCGTGTGCGGCAACAGGGCGCGGAGCAGGGCGAACACATATTGGGCGACGCCGGTCTTGCCGCGCTGGATGACCGAGGTGGACAGGCCGACCTTCACAGTTTTCTCCCGAGCAGGTATTCGTCGAGTTTGGTGAGCCGGAGCACGTTGGCGACGGCCGGGGTCGGCGAGCTGAAAACCACCTTCACGTCCCGCTGCCACGCCCGTTTTTTCAGGCGGACCAGCTGGCCCACGCCGCAACTGTCCACGAAGGGCACCCGGGACAGGTCGAACGTCACGGTGCCGCCGACGGGGACCCCGGCGATCCGGGCTTCGGCGGAGGCGGTCAGGTTTTCCATGCGGCCGGCGGTGATTTCGCCGTTCCAGAGGAAAGTGGCCGCCGCCCCCGGGGGCGAGATCGGCGCCGCCTCCGGCCCGGGGAGGACGGCGTGGGCGACCGACCGCGCGGTGGCGGAGGCGACGGAGGGTTCCAGTTCGAAGAAGGTTTCCAGTTTCATCAGGTGGAGCGTGGTCCGCATGGCGGCGGAAGGGGCCGCGAGGATGAAGGGCCGGGACAATTCCCGGGCCCGTTTGCGCAACCGCACCAGCAGGCCGATCCCGGTGCTGTCGACGAAGGTGGTCGTGCCCAGGTCCAGCACGAGCGGTCCGGACTCGATCGCGTCGCCCCAGGCACCGCGCACGTCCCGGGCCACCGCCGCGTCGAGGCTCTCCGGCACCCGGAGTACGAGTGTACGGTCGGGAACCCTACAGGGCGAAGGGGTTGGTGCGGAAGCGTCCGGAGCCGGTGAAACCGGGCGGGGCCGGGACCGGAGCTGGCGGGCCTGGCGCATGATGGCGCGGCCGAAGATCCAGAAACCCTTTCCATAGCGCCGGGCGAGCCGACGGGGTTCCTGCAGCATGCGGAAGACCCATTCGGTCCCGGTCTTCTGCATCCACACCGGCGCGCGTTTGAAGGTGCCGGCGAGGAAATCGATGGTCGCCCCCACCCCCACGCTGACGGGCACCCCGAGTTCCCGATAATGCATGTTGATCCATTTCTCCTGTTTGGGGCAGCCGAAGGCCACCAACAGCAGGTCCGGCCGGGCGGCGGTGATGCGGGCCGCAATGTCCGCCTGGTCCATTTCCAGCAGCGGCTTGAACGGCGGCGAATAGGCGCCGACCAACTGCAGCAGGGGATGTTTTTCCAGGGTTTTGGCCGCCGCCATCGCCACGCTTTCGGTGCTGCCGCCCAGGAAGAACACCCGCCATCCCAGCCGTTCCGCCTCCTTCAGGAGCCGCGGGATCAGGTCCGAACCGGTCACGCGTTCCGGCAGCGGGTTTCCCAGCTGCCGGGAGGCCCAGACCAGGGGCATGCCGTCGCATAAGACAAGATGCGCATCAAAGAGGATGCGGCGCAGTTCGACGTCCTCCAAAGCCTGGACGACAAAGTCCACGTTGGCGGTGGCGAGGTAGTGGGGTTGGCGCGACGCGATCATCGCGCCGATGCAAGCCACGGTCTCCTCGGTGGTGACGTTGTCAAACGGCACGCCCAGGATGGCGATCGGGGCTCTAGGCGGGGCGCCCCGGGGGGAGGGCGGAACGGATAGGGGATTCATCAGGCCGGCTCGCGCCAAGGGCGCTTGACCGGAGTTTTACCTTCCGGGCGACATATTAAAAGCCTAGGTTTTTATGGGTTGAGCACAGCCGATTTCATCAAGATGGCGCTCATCGGCGTGGTGTTCCTTATGGCCGCGCCGCTCGGTGGGATGGCGATCAAGGACAAACCGGCCGCACGACGTTGGGTGTTCGGCCTGATGTGTTTTATGACCATCAACGGGCTCTTCGGGCCCGGCAACTGGGGGCTCACGGTGGATTCGATCGAGACCTACCGCGGCCACACCAAGGGGTTCCACTTTTATCTGAACCAGGCGCTGGCGGTCGCGCTCATCGTCGCCCGGTTCGCGGAGAGCCCGGGCAAGGCCCGCCTTATGCCGCCGGGTTTCGGATGGTACCTGCTTTATTGCGCCGCCTCGTTCCTCTCGATCGTCAATGCGCCGCGTCCGGATTATGCGGTGATGGCCCTGCATAAGATGCTCATGTTCGGCCTGCTGGGCGTGGCGACTTACAACACGCTGCGGACCGAGGATGACCTCCAGTTTTTCCTGCGCACCATGGCGGGCACCATGATGTGGCAATTCTTCATCTGCATGAAGATGAAATATCTGGAGGGCCAGTACCAGGTTCACGGGACCTTTGAGCACCAGAACCCGCTCGCCATGTACGGGGTCCTCATCGGCACCGTCATGCTCGCGGCGGCGCTCGGGCCGAAATTCCCCGGGGCGGACATGGTCCTGATCGGGTTCGTCGCCGCGGCCGGGGTCGTGCAATCCACCCTGTCGCGCGGTGCGCTGGCGGCGTTCGCAGCCGGTGTCATCGGGGTGATCGGGTTCAGCCTGTTGGAGAAGCCGACCGCCCGCCGCCTCA
>JANYCC010000233.1 GCA_025360495.1 Verrucomicrobiota bacterium
ATCCGTGGCGCGACTCTTGAAACGGAACAGGTGCAGGATCTCCGGAATGGTCTCACCGTCACCCCGCAACTTCGCCAGGGCGATCCGTGTCATCCCTTCGGCCGGTCGGCTCTCAATCTCTTTCAGGAACATGGTTTCTCAGGATCGTGTTCGACCGACGCGGACATCGTCAACTTTGCCAAGCGGGCAACTGCATCTGGCCGCAGGATCACGCGGAATCGTTTTGAGTGCGAGGCGTCCAGAATGCAACGGTTCGGTGAGTTCCCGCAAGGGGGCGACGGCGGTCGGGGGCTATTCGGGGGCAAACCGGCCGACCAGCGTGGCGGGATGCCACTTTGGGGAGTGAGCGGATGGGGTTGGGTAGGGGGGTCGGCCAGCCCTCGTACTCGTGCATCTCGTCCTCGTGTATCGTCCTCGGCCCACTGTCCCCGTCGATCGGCCCCCCGGGGCTCCGAGAACCGGAAACGAGACACGAGGACGAGATGCGAGGACGAGATGCGAACCGCCTCCTCTCCCCCACCCTTCCTCCTCCTTCGTTCCTCAGGAAGCTAGGGCTCGGCACCGCAGCCAAAGCGCATTCCCATGCGCTGCTACGACGGTCTCACCCCGCGAGGAATGAGCGGGGTGAGCGGGACCAACGGCTCGGCCTTCATCTTTCATCCTTCATCCTTCATCCGTGATTGGCTTGTGGCCTTTCCCGAAGGTTCCCGCCAAACTCAATCCATGCCACGCCGACTCTCCGCCATCTCGCCCGATTGGTGGGATTACACCACGCTCGACCCCGAACTGATCGACGCCGCCGCCCGCCTGACCGAGCGGGATATCACCCGTCTCAGCCGGCCCGGATTCCAGGTCCGACTCTATGACACGCTGGAGGATTTCTATCTCGCCGAGGCCCTGGAATACGTCGATGCCTGGCGCCAGAGCACGCCGGACAATCCGGTGGGGATCTGCGGACCGGTCGGCCCGACCGAACAGCTTCCCCTGGTCGCACGGATCATCAACAGCCTCGGGCTCGATCTGCGGTCCGGGCATTTCTGGGGCATGGACGAATGGTTCGACGCCGCCACCGGTCGCGAGGTGCCGGTCACACACCCGCTGAGCTTCGAACGCTGCGACCGCGAATTATGTTTCAACCGCATCGGGAAGCGGCTGCGGTTGCCCGATGCCCATCTTCATTTCCCCAAGGCGGACACGGCTTCCTATCGCCAGACTTGGGACAGCGGGGTCCGATGCGCCGTGATGCAGGGCGGACAGGGCGACGTGAAACATTGGGCCTTCAATGATCCCCTGCCCCGGCGCGGCCGGCATCGGGAGGCGCCGCCTTCCGCCGAGGAATACCGGAAACTGGCGACCCGCGTGGTGGCACTTCATCCGCTGACGATCGCCCAGAACGCCCGGACGAGCGGGGGCGGGAACATTTCCGGGGTGCCGACCCAGGCGATCACCGTCGGGCCGGTGGAAACGTGGCGGGCGGAGCGGGTTTCCATCTGGCACGCGGGTCGGCATGACAACCCCTTCGGGCAGCGGCTGACCGCGTACATGATTTCCAAGGGCCTCGTGGACACGGCGGTCCCCATGTCCCTGTTGGCGCAACATCCGGACGTGCAGTTCAACTACTACCGCGGCGGGTTGGGCAGTTGCACGGTGGAGATGCACTGACGGGCCGTTCAGAGCCCAACCGCCTTGAACCGTGCCTTGACGCCTTTCAAATGGAACTCAACGGAGCATAAGCGCTCCAATTCGCCGGGCCCAAAGTGCGGTGCCACCTCGGGATCGGCGCGCAACTGGCGCAGGAAATCGGCGTCCTCACGTCCGGCATGACGGGTGGCCCAGGTCTCCATGGCATTGCGCTGGACCAATTCATAAGCCGCCTCACGGGACAATCCCTTGCGGATCAGCGCCAATAACACCGTCTGCGAGTTCCACATGCCCAGGCTCAACCCGAGGTTCTTCTTCATGTTCTCCGGATACACGTTCAGTCCGTCCATCATCCGGGTGAGCAGGCCGAACATATAATCCAACAACGTGCAGGAATCGGGGAAGATGATCCGTTCCACCGAGCTGTGGCTGATGTCGCGCTCGTGCCAGAGGGCGACATTCTCCAAGGCCGCACCCGCATTGCCCCGCAGGACGCGGGCGAGCCCGGTGAGGCGTTCCCAGGTGATCGGGTTGCGTTTGTGGGGCATGGCGCTGCTGCCCTTCTGGCCCTTGGTGAACGGTTCCTCGGCCTCCAACACCTCGGTCCGTTGCAGATGTCGGAACTCCACCGCCCAACGTTCGATGCTCGCGCCGATCACGGCCAGGGTGTTCAGGAATTCGGCATGGAGATCGCGCGGCACCACCTGGGTCGCGATCGGTGCGGGTTTCAACCCCAACTTGCGGCACACGAACGCCTCGACCTTGGGCGAGAGATGGGCGCTGGTGCCGACCGCCCCGCTGAGCTTGCCCACGGCCACCACGGCGCGCACGTGCTGGAGCCGGGATTCCGCCCGCCCGAATTCGTCGTACATCAGCGCCAGCTTCAACCCGAAGGTGGTCGGTTCCGCATGGATCCCGTGACTGCGTCCGATGCAGGGCGTGAACTCGAATTCGCGGGCCCGACGGGCGATCACCTCGCGGGCGGCGCGGACATCCGCAAGGAGCAGGTCGGCGCTCTGAACCATCTGCACCGCGAACGCCGTGTCCACGATGTCACTGCTCGTCAACCCGTAGTGGAACCAGCGGCTGGCCGGAGCGTTGATTTTTTCAGCGACAGCGGTGGTGAAACCGATCACGTCATGGTTCAGGGTCCGTTCCAATTCCCGGGCGCGTTCGACCATCGCCTTGGGATCCGCCAGGCACTTCGCGGCCCCGGCCTCCATCCGTGCGAAATCCTCCGCCGGCACCGTGCCCAGTTTCACCAGGGCCTCGGTCGTGAGCAGTTCAATCCGCAGCCAGATTGTCAGCCGGTTTTCGTCCGTCCAAATCTCCCGCATCTGCGGCCGCGTATAGCGCGTGATCATCGGCCGCGATCCTTCCACTGAAACCCGGATGCGTCGAGCGCCGGTCCGCCCCGCCAGAGATTAATCAGTGTTCCGCATTCAGTATTCAGGGGTCGATGGACCTGGCACCGACCGATGACCGATGACCGATGACCGATGACCGATGGCCAATGACCAATGACCAATGACGAATGATCCGTGATCCGTCCGGCGTGAGCCGATCCTTGTGGTCCCCGCCGTGAATCGGTCCCCCTCGCCTCCTGAGGAACGAAGGAGGAGAGGGACGGGGAGAGGAGGCACGGGGGATCCGCTCCTCGAGTCTCGTCCTCGAGTCTAGTCCTCGTTTCTGGTTTCCGGTTCTCGAAGCCCCGGGCCGATCGAGGGGAACGAGAGCCGAGGACGAGAGCCGAGGACGAGACACGAGGACGAGCTTCGAGGACGATGACTGCAGGGCCGGCCGACCCCTCTCCCCGGCCCTCTCCCCGCTCGTTCCTCGCAGGGCGAGGGAGCGGAATGTCGCTCCACCGACCTCCCCCTGAGCCCTGACCCCTGATTACTGATCACTGATCACTGATCACTGGTCACCGATCACCTGCCCCTCTCCGCCTTCAATCCCAGTTCCAACAGTGCGGCAATCCGGTCCGCATCATACACGCAACCGCCCCACGTCCCGCCACCCGCCTGTTGCAACGCCGCCCACAAACGGGTGTCCGCCGGCAGTTTCTCGTGCGGTGCCAATCCGGGATGCGGCCCGCGCCCCGCCAGCACCCGAACCCCTTCCTCCGCATCAAATGCCCGCCCCTCCGCACCCACCAGATCCAAGGCGCCCACCAATCGGTTGCGATCAACCTCGATCCGGATGAGGTCCCCTTCCCGCACCTTCCCGACCGGTCCGCCGGCCAACGCTTCCGGACCCACGTGCCCGATGCAGGCCCCGGTGGAAACTCCGGAGAACCGGGCGTCAGTGACCAAGGCCACATGCCGTCCGAAGGGCAGTTGCTTCAGGGCCGACGTCAGTTGATAGGTCTCCTCCATCCCCGTCCCCATCGGACCCGCGCCGATCAGGACAATGACGTCGCCCGCATGGATGCGACCTTCCTTGATGGCCGCCATCGCCGCGGATTCGCGCAGGAACACCCGGGCCGGACCCTCGTGGCGGTACACACCGTCCGCGTCCACCATCGACGGATCGATCGCCGTGCTTTTGATGACGGCCCCCTCGGGTGCCAGGTTGCCCCGCGGGAACGTGACCGTGCTGGTGAGGCCCCGTTCGCGCGCCCGGTCCGGTGGCAGGATCACGTCGTCGGGATCCACCCCGTCGAGTTCCCGCAACCGATCGCGAAACCGAAGGCGGCGTTCACTCCCGCGCCATGCTGCCAAAACCGTCCCCAGCGATTCCCCGGCCACGGTGCGCACCGTCAGGTCCAACAATCCCAAGTCGGCCAGGTGACACATCACCTCGGGAACTCCCCCGGCCAGATAAACGCGGACGGTCGGGTGATGGATGGGTCCGTTCGGCAGCACCGAAACCAGGCGCGGCGTGCGGCGATTCACCACGATCCAATCGTCCACCACCGGCCGGCGCAAGCCCGCGGCGTGGGCGATGGCAGGGATGTGCAGCAGGAGATTGGTTGAACCGCCGAACGCTGCGTGGACCGTCATCGCGTTCCGCACGGCGCCGTCGGTGAGGATGTCGGCCATCCGCCACCCGCGCCGATCCAGGTCCATCACGGCTGCCGCGGCATCCACCGCGATCTGGCGCCAGACGGTCGAACCACTCGGTGCCAGGGCCGTGTGCGGCAGGGCCATGCCGAGGGCTTCACCGACGACTTGGGCGGTGGCCGCCGTGCCGAGGAACTGGCATCCGCCCCCGGGCGACGCACAGGCCCGGCAGCCGAGGTCCGCCGCTTCTTCCAATGACAATCGTCCGTGGGCGAACCGGGCGCCGATGGTCTGCACCGTGCCGGCATCCTCGCCGTGTTCCGGAGGCAGGGTCACGCCACCCGGGACCAGCACCCCCGGCAAATCCCCGCAACCCGCCAAGGCCATCATCATTGCGGGCAATCCCTTGTCGCAGGTCGAGACCCCGATCACCCCCCGGCGCTGGGGCAGTGAACGCACCAATCTTCTCAGCACCACCGCCGCGTCATTGCGGTAGGGCAGGCTGTCGAACATCCCGGTGGTGCCCTGGGTCCGGCCGTCGCACGGATCGGAAACCTGGGCGGCGAAGGGCAGGCCTCCCCGCTGACGCAACGCCTCCGAAGCTGCCTTCACCTGCAAACCCAATTCCCAGTGGCCGGTATGATAACCGAGCGCGATCGGCGTCCCGTCGTCCCCCCGCAAACCGCCCATCGTCGAGAGGACCAGGTACTGGGGTCGGCCCACTTCCGCGGGATTCCAGCCCATCCCGGCATTCTGGCTGAGCCCGAAGAGATCGCCGCTCGCCCATTCCCGGAGCATCGATTCCGTCAACGGCAGGCGTCCGGCGGGACCTTCCGCGCGGGTGCGGACGTCGTAGGAGGATTCCGCGGGCTGGAAAAGATCGGTCAACGGCATGGCGTGATCCAACCATGCGAAGGTGCGGGAGGGAAGTCGGGGGTCGGTGGGCCTTGCACTGATCGTACTCGTGCATCTCGTCCTCGGCCCTCGTTCCCTCGATCGGCCCCGGGGCTTCAAGAACCGGACACGGGACACGAGGACGAGACACGCGAGGCACGGTCTTGCCTCCTCTCCCCGACCCTCCTCCTTCGTTCCTCAGGAAGAGAGGGGGACCCGACTGCAGCCACGGCGCATTCCCATGCGCCGCTACGTTCCGCTTCGCAGCGCGGCGGCCACGGCGGCGAGGAACGGACCCGCGACAATCGGCTTCTCAACAAACGTCGCACCCCCCACCGGTGCGGGCCCGATCCACAACACCGGAATCCCCCCCAACCCCGGTTCATCGGCCGCGCCGGGGGCATCCGCCTCCAACAACAATAATCGCAGACGGTCCCGATGCGCTTCGACCAATTCCCGCACCGCCCCGGTCCCCGCCGAGGCCAGGACCTCGTAACCGTTCTCACGCAAGGTGGCGACGAGCATCTCCCTCAAGGCGTTTTCCGCGACGGCCACAATCAACATTTCGCCGCGTCCCCTCGACGGCAACGGTCCGCCGGCATCGGATTCAGAAACCTCACCGGTGTCGCGCGGCAGATAAACCTCGAACGTCGTGCCCACGCCCACATCGCTCCGGATGTTCACAAAGCCGGAATGCGCGGTGACAATGCGCGCAACCGTGGCCAATCCCAACCCGGTGCCCACCCCGACGGGCTTGGTGGTGAAGAACGGTTCGAACAACCGCGGCAGGACCTTGGGATCGATGCCCGTCCCGGTGTCCGCCACCAGCAACAGGACAAAATCGCCCGCACGCCCGTGGGGCAGGCCCGCGGCTTCGGTCGCAGTGAGACTTATATTATCCGCGGCGAGCGACAATTCCCCGCCCTCCGGCATGGCATCGCGGGCGTTGACGCACAGGTTGAGCAGGACCTGATGCAGTTCGGTGGCGTTGGCGCGCACCGGCCAGAGATCGCGGGGGGCAAGGACGCCGACGGAAATCCGCGCCGGGAAGGTCTGGCGCAACACCTGTTCCAACTCGCGCAACAGCGGCCCGCAATCCAGGGGTCGCCGGTCCCCACCGGTGCCCCGGGCGAACCACAACACGCGCCGCACCATCTCGGCGCCGCGATGGGTGTTGGTCTCCATCACCTCCAACAGGTTCAGCCGTTCGGGATCAGTCTCGTCGCGGCGCAACAGCTGGACCCCGAGCAGGACCGGCGACAGCGCGTTGTTCAGGTCATGCGCCATGCCGCCGGCCAGGGCACCCACGGTCTCGAGGCGTTGGGTTTGCAGGAATTGCGCCTCCAACCGTTTCTTTTCCGTGATGTCCGTGTTGATGACCAGCACCCCGCCCGGTTCCCCGGCCTCGTCGCGGATGAGCGTCCAACGGCTTTGCACGGTCAGCGGTCCGGCCGCCCCGGATTGTTCCAATTCGCCCAGCCATTCGCCGTGCTGCCGGACCGCCGCGCGCGCCTCGGCCAACCGCGGTGCTGAGGGCGCCCCCACGCGGTCCAGCACCCCCCGTTGCGCCGCGGCCGGGTCTTCCAATCCATAAAGGCGCCGTGCCGCCGGGTTCGCGTAACCCAACCGACCCTGCAGATCCTCGACCAGAATCGCGTCCTGCGCCTTGTCCAACAGCGCCGCCTGTTCGCGGATTTTCCGTTCGGCCACGCGCCGTTCCGCCTCCAGGCGCCGTCGCTGCCGATACCATTCAACCGAATGATAAGCCACCGATCCGGCCCACGCCCCGGGGATCTGCACGGCCGCCGGGATCAACCATGGAAACCAATAACCCGGACCCCGCCAGGCCCACGCCGCGATGCCCACCAACCCCACCACCAAGCCCAGCGCCACCCCCGCACCCGGCACGGGTCGCATCCGCACCAGGATCCCGGCCGCGACGCACGCCAACACCGCAAGGATCAGTTTCTCCGTTTCCAAGGGCAACCGGCGCAGTCCGTCATCGCGCATCAGGTTGAGGACCTGGGTCGCCTGGACCTCCACCGCCGGCATCAGCACGTCCCGCCCCCCCATGGAGGCCGCCGGACTGCGGAATTCATCCCGTTGTTCACCGAACGACGCCACCATCGGACGCGCCCCCACCAGCACCACGCGGCCCCGGAAAAAATCCGGGG
The DNA here is from genome assembly GCA_025360495.1 of Verrucomicrobiota bacterium. Lineage (GTDB taxonomy): Bacteria > Verrucomicrobiota > Verrucomicrobiia > Limisphaerales > UBA9464 > UBA6176. The sequence continues at coordinate 7,715 of JANYCC010000233.1, forward strand.
GCAACCCCTCGTCCCGCAGGGCCTCGCTGTATCCGGCATGCGGGATCGACAATGGTGGGCCATAATAACGAAGCCACCGATCGGCCGACTCGGACCTCGGGATCGACCCCGCCAACCGGGCCGCCTCCGTGGCGAGTCCCGGGGCGCCCATGTTGGGTCGCCCCTCATAATGTCGCCGCACCGAAAAGTCTTCGTCCACCCGCAGGGCCGCGATACCCCATGCCGCCGCGGCTTCCCGGAACGGTTCGAAGGGGAGCACCCGTGAGACTTGGGACACCGCCTCCGCGCCGCCGCCGGTGCGACGTCCGGAATCGGCCAGTTCCGCCGCGAGCACCACCCGGCCGTGTTCCCGCAGGGCCGCCGTGAAATCGCGGTCCACCACCGCATTCGGACCGGCACCCCCGAACAGGACGTCGAAGACCACCACCGACGCACCGGCATCGGTCAGGCGCCGCAGCAATTGGGCATGCAACGCCCGGCTCCACGGCAACCGTTGGTCCTGCCGCTCCCTCAGATGCGAGGCCACATCGAGATACACGATGACGACCGGTGATTGGCGGAGGACGGATCCGGCATCGGGTGCGAAGGCATAAGACTGGTCATAACTGGCGCGGACCAGGTCCGGGTCCTGACCCCGGCTCGGCGTGAGGAAGGCCCAACCCACCGCCGCCAGCAACACGCCCAACAAGGCGGCGGCCACCCGTCGCGGGTGCAGGCTGATCAGGCGGCGGAACACTCTCCCGGGGAACTAGCCGTTTTCGGGTCCGCCCGCCAGTCTTCGCTGGCTTTGCTGTTAACTTCCGGATCATTCCCCCCTAGCCTCGCGCCCCGTGATCATCGCGCCTTCCCTGCTCGCTGCGGACTTCGCCCGGTTCGGCCACGACGCCAACCGCGCCGACCGCGCCGGTGCCGAGTGGCTCCACCTCGACATCATGGACGGGCATTTCGTCCCGAACATTTCCTTCGGTCCGCAGTTGGTCCGCGCCGTCCGTCCCCATTTCCGCCGGGTCCTGGATGTGCACCTGATGTGCAGCAAGCCCGAGCCCCTCTTCCAGGCCTTCGTCGATGCCGGCGCCGACCGCCTCACCACCCACGTCGAACTCGGGAACCAGGTGACGCCGCTGCTGTGGAAGATCCGTTCGCTCGGACGCAAAGTCGGTCTCGCGATCAACCCGCCGACCTTGATCAGCCAAGTGCGACCGTACCTGGACCAGGTCGACCTGATCCTGGTGATGACCGTCAATCCGGGTTTCGGAGGCCAACCCTTCATCGAGGAATGCGTGCCCAAGATCCAGCAGGTGGCCGCGTGGCGCCGGCAACTCGGCCTGGACTTCCGGATCGAGGTCGATGGCGGGATCAACGACGAGACCGCCGCCGAATGCGCCCGGGCGGGGGCCGACACGTTCGTCGCCGGCACCTCGCTCTTCCGCCATCGCAATCTCAAGCTCGCCGTGCAGCGCATGCGCCGCGTGGCTGCCGCCGCCGCGCCGAAGGGCTGACCCCGCCCCTTTCGCCCATGCTCCCCGCCGGCCTTGCGATGGTGCTGTTCGCACTGTCGTCCGTCTTCGCCCGACGTTCGGTGCGCCACTTGGGCCCGAACACCGCGAGCCTCCTGCGCATCACCCTCGCCTCGGTCCTGCTCGCCGTTTACGCCCATACCCTCGGGGCCGGCTTCCGGGGGCCCGCCCTCGGCTGGTTCGTCCTCAGCGGCGTCATCGGATACGGCATCTGCGACACCGCGATCTTTCTCGCCCTGCCGCGACTCGGCGCTCAACTGACGACCCTGATGGTCCAATGCCTCTCGGTGCCGATCGCGCTCCTCACCGAATGGGCCTGGCTGGGCACCCGGCTCTCCCTCGGCCAATTGGCCGCGATCGGGGTCATTCTCGGCGGGGTCGGCATCGCCCTTTATCCCTCCCGTCGAGCCTCGCAAAGCCTGGTGAATCCCGGGCCCGGGGGATTGTTGCTCGGGGTGCTGGCCGCGTTGGGACAGGCCTGGGGCGCCGTCCTCAGCCGTCACGGGACCCAGATCTCCGTCGCCGCGGGGCAACCCCTCGACGGCCTGACCATCGCCTATCAGCGCATTCTTGCCGGACTGGTGTTCACCGTCGTCTGGTGGGCCTGGCAGCGGCACCGCTCCGGTGCCACCCCCAACCCGCCCGTCGAAACCGTTTCCGGACCCGCCTGGCCCTGGGTCGTCCTCAATGCCCTGAGCGGCCCGACCCTCGGCGTGGCCTGCTATCAATGGGCGCTGAGCCTCCAACCCACCGGGGTCGTCCTTTCCATCACCGCCCTGGCCCCGCTCGCCGTCATCCCCCTGGCCGCCTGGATGGAACAGGAACGCCCCACCCGTCGCTCCGTCCTCGGGGGGATCCTTGGCGTCCTTGGCGTCATCTGGCTGGCCCGGCATCGCGGGGGATAAGGCGATCCTTCCCTTGCCGGAACCTCTCCCGGAACCCCAATATGTTGGCATGCGAAAGCGGCGCGAAGCGCGGGAGAGAGCAGTCCAGTTCCTGTTCCAGTACGATCTGAACCCCTCCGAGGATCTCGGGGCGGCACTCGGACAGTTCTGGCACAACTCCCAACTCAACGCCTTCCTCGACGGGCACGGACCCACCTGGGGCGAAAAAATCGAACTGCCGCCCCCCTCCGCCGAGGATGCCTCCACCCGTCTCTTCGCCGAGGGACTCGTCCGCGGCGTCATCGAGCACCGCGAACGCCTCGATGAGGTCATCCGCAAACACGCCAAGAATTGGGACATGCACCGCATGGCCGTCGTCGATCGCAACATCATGCGCCTCGGGATCTATGAGATGCTTTATCGCGACGACATCCCGCCCGTGGTCAGCATCAACGAGGCGGTGGACATCGCGAAGAAGTTCTCCACGACCGACAGTGGCAAATTCGTGAACGGAATCCTCGACAAGGTGAAGGCGGAGATCCTCCGGCCGGCGCGGACCGCGAAGGACACCCCGGTCCTGTGAAAGTCGCTGACCTTCACCTGCACACGAATTTCTCGGACGGCACCTTCACGCCGGAGGAATTGGCCGAACGCGCCCAACAGGCCGGGCTGGGCACCATCGCGCTCACCGATCATGACTCCCTTGAGGGCTGCGCCCGCATGCGCGCCGCCTGCGCCGCACACGGCCTCGATTTCATCCCCGGGACCGAGCTCACCGCCGACACCCAAGGCCAGGAGGTCCATATCCTCGGCTATTGGATCGATGAACAGTCGGTGCCCTTCCAGACCGAACTCGCCCACTTCCAACAGGTCCGCCAGAGCCGCATCCACGAGATGGTGGCGCGCCTCAATTCCCATGGCATCCCGATCCGCGCCGAGGAGGTCCTCAAGCTCGCCGACTGCCGCGCACCCGGCCGACCCCACCTCGCCCGGGCCCTGGTCGCCGGCGGTTTCGCCGACGATTATGACCATGCCTTTGATCGTTTCCTGAAAAAGGGCCGCGCCGCCTGGGTCGCCAAGGCCCGCATGAAATCCATCGACGCCATCCGCCTGATCCACGATGCGGGCGGGGTTGCGGTGCTCGCCCACCCCGGGCTCTATCGCAACGACGGCATCATCCCGCGCCTCGCCGCCCAGGGGCTCGACGGCCTTGAATGCTGGCACACCAAGCACACGCCGGAATTGTCCGCCAAATATGAGCGCATGGCGGCCGAACTGGGACTGGTCGCCACCGGCGGCAGCGATTGCCACGGCATGTCCAAGGGTCAACCCCTCGTCGGCACCGTCCGATTGCCCCAGGCCAACGTCGATGCCCTGCACGCCCGCCGCCCCGTCCGCAGCTGATCCGCCTTCCCCGATCTCCTATCTCCTATCTCCTATCTCCTATCTCCGGTTTCCGGTTTCCGCGCTCCCATGGGATTCTTCGACAAACTCAAGTCTGCAATCACCCGCACCACCTCCGCACTCTCCCACGAGATCCAGCGCATCGTCACGCGCTCGCCCCGGCTGACCGGGAACAGCATCGAGGAACTGGAAGCCGCACTGCTCGGCGCGGATCTCGGCCTGCCCATGACCCGGCAGATCATCGCCGCCGTGAAACTGGGCTTCGAATCCCAGGGCCGCAGCGGATTCGATGTCTTCGAGATCGCCGCCCGCGAGGTTGAAAAGAGCCTGTCCACCGCGCCGACCGAGCTCATCCGCCATCCCCACGGCCCCACCGTGGTCTCCCTCGTCGGGGTCAACGGCACCGGCAAGACGACCACCGCCGCCAAGCTCGCCCACCTGATCCAGGAACAGGGCGGCACCGCGGTCCTCGCCGCCTGCGACACCTTCCGCGCCGCCGCCATCGAGCAACTGAAACTCTGGGGCGAACGCCTTCACGTTCCGGTCATCGCCGGCGCCTCCCACTCGGATCCGGCCTCCGTCGCGCATGACGCCATCACCGCCGCCCTGGCGCGCAATGCCACCCATCTCTTCATCGACACCGCCGGGCGTCTGCACACCAAACAGAACCTGATGCAGGAGCTCGGCAAGGTGCACCGCGTCATCGCCAAGAAACTGCCCGGCGCCCCCCACGAAGTGCTCCTGGTCCTCGATGGTTCCAGCGGCCAGAACGCCATCAACCAGGCCCGCGAATTCCATAAGATCACCCGCCTCACCGGCCTCGTCATCACCAAGCTCGACGGCACCAGCAAGGGCGGCGTGGTCGTCTCGATCCAGCGGGAACTGGGCATCCCCGTGAAGTTCATCGGCGTCGGCGAGAAGCCCGACGACCTCCAACCTTTCAATGCCCGCGATTTCGCCAACGCCCTGTTCGAGGTGAAATCCTAAGGCCCCCGCGCACCCGGCGTTCCCGATGTCCCCCCGTTTCACCGACCCCGATCGCCGGTTCCTCCGCCGTGCGCTCCAGCTCGCCCGCCGCGCCCTCGGTGACACCTCGCCCAATCCGCTCGTCGGCGCCGTCCTCGTCCGCCGCGGACGCGTTCTCGGTGAAGGCTGGCATCACCGTGCGGGACAGCCCCACGCCGAGATCGAGGCCCTCGCAGACGCCGCCCGGAACGGTCATGACCCCCGTGGCGCCACCCTTTATATAACTCTCGAACCCTGTTCGACGCACGGACGCACCCCGCCCTGCACCTCCGCCCTCCTCAAGGCCGGTGTCCAACGCGTGGTTGTCGCCGCCACCGATCCCAATCCCCGCCACGCCGGACGCGGTCTCAAGCTCCTCGCCGATCGCGGGGTCCGGGTCGATGCCGGACTGTTCGCCGCGGAGGCCCTGCTATTGAACGCGGGTTTCAATCATTGGATCGTCCAGCATACGCCGCGGGTGACGCTCAAGGCCGCCTTCACCCTCGACGGCAAGATCGCCACCGAGTCCGGCGACTCGAAATGGATCACCAATGAAAAGTCCCGCGCCCACGTCATGCGCCTGCGACAGGCCCACGACGCGATTCTCATCGGTCTCAACACGGTCCTCGCCGACGATCCCGCGCTCACCATCCGGCGCGCCCGCACCGAACGCTGCCACCGGCGGATCGTGGTCGACACCCGGGCCCGGATCCCACTGACCGCACGCCTGCTCACCGATGCGTTCGCCGCGAACACCGTGATCGTGGTCGGGGCCGGGGCCGCCGTCCGCCGGGTGCAAGCGCTGGAGCGTCGGGTCACCGTGTGGCGTGCGCCCGAATGGGAGGGCCGCATCGATCTCGCCTGGGTCCTGCGGGAACTGGGCAGGATCGGGGTGACCAGCCTTTTGGTGGAGGGCGGTGGTGAAGTCCATGCCAGTTTCCTCGTGCACCGGTTGGCCCATTGCGTCGCCTTTTTCTATGGTCCGAAGGTGCTGGGTGGAAGCCGCAGCCGGCGCGGCGTGGCCGGCGAAGGTTTCCAATCGCTCGAGGACGCGCCCCGCCTGGCGAACCTGCGTTCCCGGCGGTTTGGTTCCGATCTTTTCCTCGAGGCGGACCTGGTGTGAGACGGTGACACGCCTTGCGAGGAACGTTCGGAGAGAGCGATCGGCCAACCGTGCAGTTTCTCGTACCCGTGCTTTTCGTCCCCGGCGCTCGTCCTCGATCTGGCACTGGAATTCGAGGACGAGACGCGAGGACGAGACGCGAGGACGAGGACCGGCCTCCTCTCCCCCGCCCTTCCTCACTTCGTTCCTCAGGAAGAGAGGGAGACCGAACCGGATCTGAAGCGCATTCCCATGCGCTGCCACAGTCCCCCTCGCCCCGTGAGGAACGAGCGGGGAGAGGGGTCGGCCGCCGAAGCCTAAACCTGAACAGGAGGCCGCAGAGATCGCAGAGGCCCGTTTCTCTGCTACCTCTGCTTTCTCCTGTTAAAATCCCGCCGAGTCTGTGCTGCCGGCCGCAAGATGAACCGGAGGGAGCAGAGATCGCAGAGGTTCTTCCCCCGGCGGTATAAGAACGCGCCCGCCCTTCTCCGCACTGGACGCAACGCACCTTTCCTGCGAGGATTAGACAAGGAAAATAGAGCAACTCTTTCATATCGCCGAATATAATCTGATCTCCGGGAAACGTGGTCCGATAGAGGGGATCCACTTCGTTCCCCCCCTCGGATATGTCCACGAATATCGATGAAAAGGACCCGGGTGCACGCCAGCGGGTTCCGGTCCCGGCACCCGCAAACCCGCCCGGCGCGGGACAACCTCCCCGCCCCCGGTCTGTCATCCGATGGATTGTTGCATTGTTGCTCTGCGGCACCCTCGCGGCGGGAGTGGTGTGGTATCTGAAAGGACGGAATCCCGACGCGGGGAAAAAAACGGGGACCGCAGGCGGCGGCCGACCGGAACTTCCCCCGATCCCGGTCGTCGTGGGGACCGTCACAGAGAAGGACGTGCCGATCTATCTCGACGGACTCGGCACGGTGCAGGCCTTCCAAACAGTCATGATCCGGGCCCGGGTGGATGGGCAGCTCCGGAAGGTGGCGTTCGTCGAGGGACAGGATGTCCGCACGGGGGATCTGTTGGCGGAAATAGATCCCGATCCCTACCGGACCCAGGTCGACCAGGCGGCCGCCAAGAAGGCGCAGGATGCCGCGATGCTGGGGAATGCGCAGGTGGATCTGCAGCGTTACGCGGACATGCTCGCCCACGAGGGCGTGACCCGGCAGGTGTATGACACCCAGAAGGCATTGGTGAACCAACTCGAGGCCACGGTGAAGGCGGATGACGCGGCCCTTTCCAGCGCGCAGGTTCAACTCGCCTATACCACGATCACCTCGCCCATTGACGGCCGCACCGGGCTCCGTCAGGTGGACCAGGGGAACATCGTCCATGCCAATGACACCACCGGCCTCGTGGTCGTCACGCAGTTGAAACCCATCTCGGTCGTCTTCACCCTCCCGCAACAGACGCTCACCAAGATCCAGAACCACACCGGCGGCGATCCTTTCACGGTGCTCGCCGTCGATGCCGACAATGTCACGCCGTTGGGCGAGGGAAAACTGGCCGTGATCGACAACCAGATCGACACCACCACGTCGACGATCCGGTTGAAGGCGACCTTCCCCAATTCGGACCTGCGGCTGTGGCCGGGCCAGTTCGTCAACACCCGCCTGCTGCTCACGGTGCGCCGGAAAAGTCCGGTGGTGCCCGGATCCGTGATCCAACGCGGGCCCGAGGGGGCCTTCGCCTATGTGATCAAGGACGACCAGACGGTCGACATGCGCCCCGTGAAGGTCGGGCAGATTGAACAGGGCGAGGCCCTGATCGACGAGGGCCTGCGTCCCGGCGAAAGGGTGGTCGTCGACGGCCAATATAAGTTGCAGCGCGGTTCACGCATCAAACCCACCGAGGCCAATGCGGGCACCAACGCTCCGGGCACCGGTTCGGGATCGGGCGGGGCACGCAGGATGCGACCGGGTGGCACCAACGGCGGCGGGAGGACCAAGCCATGAACATCTCGGAACCGTTCACCATGATTCCGCCTCGTACCTCGTCGGCTACGGGTGGGAAGACCAGGCCGTGAACATCTCAGAACCGTTCATCCACCGGCCCGTCGCCACCTCCCTCCTCATGGTGGGCGTCGTGTTGATGGGGATGCTCGGGTATTATCTGCTGCCCATTTCGGCGTTGCCCCCGGTTGATTTCCCAACCATCCAGGTGACCGCCCAGTTCCCCGGCGCCAGTCCCGAGGTCATGGCGTCGTCGGTGACCACACCGCTGGAACGTCAGTTCGGGCAGATCAGCGGGCTGGCCCTGATGACCTCCGTGAGCTCCTTCGGGAACGCGGGCATCACCCTCCAATTCAACCTCGACCGCGACATCGACGCCGCGGCGCAGGATGTGCAGGCCGCCATCAATGCCGCCGGGGGCGTCCTGCCGAAAATGCCCAGCCCGCCGACCTATAACAAGGTCAACCCGGCCGACACCCCGATCCTCACGCTGAAGATCGATTCGGATACGCTGCCATTGGAAAAAGTGAACGACCTCGCGGACACGGTCCTGGCCCAGAAGCTCAGCGAGGTCAGCGGCGTCGGGCTCGTGACGATCGAGGGCAGCCAGAAACCCGCCGTCCGCGTGCGCGTCAACCCGACGGCCATCACGGCGCAAGGGCTCAGCCTGGAGGACATCCGCGCCGCCCTGATGCAGAACAATGTCAACGCGCCGAAGGGAAGCTTTGATGGCCGGCGCCAATCCTACTCGATCGCGGCGAACGACCAGATCGTGTCGGCGGCCGAGTATGGGAACGTCATCGTCGCGTATAAGAACGGTTCCCCGGTCCGGTTGAAGGATGTCGCCGAGGTGGTGGACAACGTGGAGAACGTCCGCCTGGCCGGCTGGGTGGACCAGAAGCCCGCGGTCATCGTCGACATCCAACGGCAACCGGGCGCGAACATCATTGAGACCGCCGACCGGATCAAGGCGCTGCTGCCCCGGTTGCGCAACGCCATCTCACCCTCCGTCAAGGTGTCCATCCTCACCGATCGAACCGAGACGATCCGCGCCTCCGTCCACGACGTGCAGTTCACGCTGCTGCTCACCATCGGGCTCGTCGTGATGGTCATCTTCGTCTTCCTGCGGAAGCTGTGGGCCACGGTCATCCCGAGCGTGGCGCTGCCCCTGACGGTGATCGGCACCTTCGGGATCATGCGACTCTGCGGGTTCAGCCTCGACAACCTGTCGCTCATGGCCCTGACGATCTCGACCGGCTTCGTGGTCGATGACGCGATCGTGATGATCGAGAACATCGTGCGGTTCCTCGAAAAGGGCGAGGCACCCCTGGAGGCGGCGCTCAAGGGCGCCCGCCAGATCGGGTTCACCATCATCTCGCTCAGCGTCTCCCTGATCGCCGTCTTCATCCCCCTGATCTTCATGACCGGGATCGTCGGGCGGTTGTTCCGTGAATTCGCCATCACCCTGACCATCGCCGTCGCCGTGTCCGCGGTGGTCTCGCTCACGCTCACGCCCATGATGTGCGCCCGCCTGCTGAAGCCCGAGAAGGGGCAGCAGCACGGGAGGTTATATCTGCTCACCGACCGCTTCCTCCAATGGATGCTCGACGGGTATGATCGCTCGCTCCAATGGGTGCTGCGCCATCAACCCTTCACCCTGGCGGTCGCCGTCCTCACCGGGGTCGCCACCCTCTGGCTTTATATCCTCATCCCGAAAGGCCTGCTGCCGGTCCAGGACACGGGCCTGATCACCGGCGTCACCGATTCCGCCCAGTCGATCTCCTTCCGCGCGATGGTGGACCGCCAGCGGGAGATCGCGGAAATCGTGCGGAAGGACCCGGACGTGCTGAGCGTGGCCTCGTTCGTCGGCGGCGGCACCGTGAACGCCACGGTCAATTCCGGGCGTCTTTATATAAACCTCAAGCCGCGGTCCCAGCGCCAGGCCAGCGCCGCCGAAATCATCGACCGGTTGCGCGCCGCCACCGATTCCGTCCCGGGCATCTCCCTGTTCATGCAGGCGGCCCAGGATGTGCAGATCGAAAGCCGGGTGAGCCGCACGCAGTATCAGTACACGCTCGAGGACGCCAATATCGACGAACTGGCCGAGTGGGCGC
>JANYCC010000252.1 GCA_025360495.1 Verrucomicrobiota bacterium
TCAAGGGCGGCAAGGTCGGCGCGTTCGGCGGCGCCGGCGTCGGCAAGACGGTCGTCATCATGGAGCTCATCAACAACATTGCGAAGCTGCATGGCGGCGTCTCGATGTTCGCGGGCGTCGGTGAACGCACGCGTGAGGGCAACGATCTTTACAACGAGATGATCGAGGCCGACGTCATCAAGGTGGAGAAGGACGAGAAGGGGCATCCGAAGATCGGCGCCAACGGCCTGCCGATCATCAAGGAAGGTTCCAAGATCGGACTGGTTTACGGGCAGATGAACGAGCCCCCGGGAGCCCGTCTGCGCGTCGCGCTTTCGGCCCTTGCGGTGACCGAGTATTTCCGCGACGAGCACAACCAGGACGTGCTGCTTTTCGTGGACAACGTGTTCCGCTTTTCGCAGGCCGGTTCCGAGGTTTCCGCGCTGTTGGGCCGGACGCCCAGCGCGGTCGGTTACCAGCCGACGCTCGCCGCCGAGATGGGCAACCTGCAGGAACGCATCACCTCGACCAAGAAGGGTTCGATCACCTCGTTCCAAGCCGTGTATGTGCCGGCGGACGACCTGACCGACCCGGCGCCGGCGACGACCTTCGCGCATCTGGACGCCACCATCGTGCTGGAACGGTCCATCGCGGAACTCGGGATCTTCCCGGCCGTGGATCCGCTCGCGTCGAACTCCCGGGCCTTGGCGCCGGAGTTCGTGGGCGAGGAGCATTACAACGTCGCGCGGGGCGTGCAGAAGGTGCTCCAACGGTATAAGGATCTGCAGGACATCATCGCGATCCTGGGCATGGACGAACTTTCGGCCGAGGACAAGACGACGGTGTTCCGGGCGCGTAAGATGCAGAAGTTCCTCAGCCAACCCTTCACGGTGGCCGAGCAGTTCACCGGCCGGAAGGGCAAGCAGGTGCCGGTCGCGGAGACCGTCCGCAGCTTCAAGGAGATCCTGGAAGGCAAGTATGACGACGTGCCGGAATCCAATTTCTACATGAAGGGCGGGATCGACGAGATCAAGGAGTGACGGGGTCGCGGGCCGAACGCCCGGAACCGATCACTAGCTACTGATAACTGGTTACTGATTACTGATTACTGAAGCCTCTTCACCTCCCGTCGCATGGCCACCCTCAGACTTGAAATCGTGACGCCGGACGCCCGGATCTACTCGGATGACGTTGACATGGTCACGTTGCCGGGGATCGAGGGCGAGATGGGCATCTTCCCGATGCACGTGCCGCTCATGACGCAGGTGGCGGCGGGTGAGATCATCGCGCGGAAAGGCGGACAGGACTTCTACCTGGCGGTGGGCGAGGGATTTGTCGAGGTGACCGGGGAACGGGTGGCGGTGTTGACCGACATGGCGATCCGGGCCGACGACATTGACGAGGCGAAGGCGGAAGAGGCTCGGAAGCGTGCCGAGGCCCGGTTGTTGGAGAAGATCAGCGACGAGGAGACGGCCATGGTCCAGGCGGCCTTGCTCCATTCATTGACGCAACTGCACGTCAAGCGGCGGCACCGGGGGTAGGACCGTAGCCGACGAGGTACGAGGCGGACTCTCGCAGGCCGTGGGGATCCGCCTCGTACCTCGGCGGCCACGGGTGAGTCACCGCCTCCGTCCAGACCACAGCAACACTCCGGCGCCGACGCCGGCCAACGCCCATGCCGACGGCTCCGGAACGGATGAGATGGGGTCGGGCGAGAAGTGGATGTTGTCGAGTACGACGGCAAGACCATCGCCTGGATAGACTGGATCCGGATTCATTCGAAATCGGAGTTCCAACGTCATTCCCGCATAGGCGGTGACGTCCACCCCCCAAAGCCCGGACGCCAATTCCAAGACTGGTTCAAGATGACCCCCAAGACTCACGTCGAATTGATCTCTGTCATTAATTAGGGCGGAGAACTGCAGAGAGCGGGCTGACATTGGGACGTCACCCACTTGACTGAGGCTGGCTTCACCGAAAACGACATCTGGAGGAAATCCGCCGATCAGGCCTGCTTTCATGAGGAAGGTGTATTTTCCAATCACTGGTGGACCTCCTTGGGAGAATAGCGAGGCACACGCGGCATCCAGCGTTTGATTGTTGTAATACATGTTTACCTGAACCTGCTCGCCTAAGCGGACGGTCCAGCCCGGAACCGCATATGCTGTCTTGACCGTCGATCCCGTCAGCCCGGCGACGATGGGCGATTCAAAGTCCAAATCCCGGAACGGCGCCGCCAGGCAGGGAATGCCCAAGGTTGAAGCCATCAGCTACAGGACGGGATCCGCCTCGTACCTCGTCGGCTACGGGACCTCGGCGTACGTTTCACGGATTCACGGTCGTCGGCTTTTCGGCGGCGATCTTCCGGATCAGTGTGGCGAGGTCCGCCATGCGGATGGGTTTGGAGGCGAAGTGATCCATGCCGGCCTCATGGCAGACCGCCTGCTCCTCCTTGAGAACACTGGCGGTGAGCGCGACGATCGGGGTCGGCGAGATCCTCCCGGTGGCCACTTCGGACCGCCGGATTTCCCGGGCGGCATCCATCCCGTCGAGTTCGGGCATCTGGCAATCCAGGAAGATGATGTCGTAGTGCGTCCGGGACGCCATCTCCACGGCGGAACGGCCGTTGGTGACGACATCGACCTGCAAGCCGAGGCGTCGGAGCATCTCCTCCTCAAGTCGGCGGTTCACCAGGTTGTCCTCCGCGAGCAGGGCCCGCCATCCCTGCGGCAGCGAGGTGAGGTCGGCCCGCCAGCGTCCGGTGTCGGCCGGGGTCTCGGTCTCGCCGCTGGCGAGGGTGCGGATGGCGCGCCAGAGCGGTGCGCGTTTGACCGGCTTGGTCAGGACGGCGGCAAAACCGCCGGCCTGGAGTAGGGGGACGGCGGGTTGGCGGGTGGAATCAATGACCCCGATGCGGCGCGAGACCGGGCCGCCGGGAGAGGTGGCCTCGGCGGCCGCGTCATAATGGCAGAAATCAAACTGGGCACCGGGCCCGGCCGGTGCGCCCGGCATCACGGAGATGCCGCCGGATTCGAGATAGGCGGTGAGCACCTGGTCGGTGCGGCGACTGCCCGTGTTGATCCGGGCGGCGAGTTTGAGGTGACTGAATGCCGGGGGTGAGGCCGGCAGGGTGGACCTTTCGGGGAGTTCGAACCAGAAGCAGGAACCGGATCCGGGCTGGCTCTCCACGCCGATGCGCCCGCCCATGAGCTCGATCAATCGACGGCTGATGGCCAGGCCCAGACCGGTGCCCCCGAACCGCCGCGTGGTGGAGCCGTCGGCTTGGGTGAACGAGGCGAACAACAGGGGCATGACCTCCGGGGCGATTCCGATCCCGGTGTCCCGGACCGAAAACAGGAGCCACTGCCCATCCGGATGCTGCTTACGTTCCAAGGAGACATGGACCTCACCGTGTTCGGTGAATTTCACGGCGTTGCTCAGCAGGTTGTTGAGCACCTGCCGGAGCCGCACGCCGTCGCCCAAGATCCGGCGCGGGAGATCGGGGGCGAGGGTGATGTTGACATCGAGACCCTTGGGAAACGCGACGGAAGCCTGGAGTTCGGTGGTGGATTCGACCAACTCGCCGGGATCGAACTCGGACTCTTCCAGGGCCAGTCGACCGGCCTCGATCTTGGAGAAATCGAGGATGTCATCGAGGATGCGCAACAGGGTTTCGGCGCTGGCCCGGGCGGTGCTGGCGAGCTCCATCTGGTCGGGACGCAGGGGGGTGTCGAGCAGGAGATCGGTGGTGCCGATGATGCCGTTCATCGGGGTGCGGATCTCATGGGACATGATGGCGAGGAACTCGGATTTGGCGCGATTGGCGGTGTCGGCGGCGTGGGCGAGTTCGCGGGATTCGGTGGCGCTGCGTTCGAGGCGCTGATTGGCGGCCTCCAAGGCGGCATTGATGCGGGCCAGGCGGTCGCGGGCCTCGACCAGGTGGCGTTGGGTGGCGTGGTGTTGGGCGACTTCCTCGCGGAGTTCACGGGTCCGTTCGAGCACGCGGACTTCCAGGGCCTGCTGGGCCTCGCGCAGGGCGGAATCGCGGTCTTGGATCTGGCCCAGCATGTTGTTGAACCCCTCCGCCAACAGGCTCAATTCGTCGTTGCCAGCCACCGGGGAACGCAGCGAGTAATCCCGGCGTTCGCTGACCCCGCGCATCGTCGAGAGGAGGTTGACGATGGGGCGCGAGACGATTTGCCCGAGCACCCACGCGAGCCAGATCGCGACCAGCAACACGCCGGCCACCAACCCGCCCAGGATGATCGCGAAATTCCAGGCCCGGGCGTTGAGCGGGGCCAGGTCACCCTCGATATAGAGGATCCCATGGACGCCATCGGCATCCACGACCGGCTGGAACACGTGGATGTGGGTCCCGCTGATGGTGAACGGGGTGGAGGACGGGTGAGCGGGCACCGAGCCTTCGGACCCGACGCGGACCCGTTGGACGAAGATCTCGTTGACGGTGGTGTAGACGGCGGTCGCGAGGACGCCGGGTTTGTCCACCAACGATTGCAATTGCCCGCGGGCGGTTTCCTTGTCCCGGAACAGCAGGGCGCCGGGCAGGTTGAGCGCCACGACGCGGGCATCCGCCCGGAGTCCCTCGACAAAGGCCGCACGGGATTGACGCCGGTCCACCCAGAGCACGGCCGACCCCAGCAGGATGACCGCGACCACCGTCGTGGTGACGCTGAACGTGACCAGACGGGCGCGGAGGCTGCGGGGGGCGAAGAACATCTTCAAATGATTGGGATCAGCGGGGCGACCGGGTTCGGAGGGCGTGGTTTCGTCAACCCATACGGCTTTCGAGGCGGATTGCGCTCAAGGGGTCCCGGCCCTCGCGATCCATTCGATCCCTTTCAATTGCCCGAGGCTGGAACGAATGCCAAGCCCGGTTATCTCGACCGCTTCCCGGCAGATCTCCAAAGAAAGGAGGTTTCCACGCATCCGCAGGTTCACCATGCCTCCGCGTCGCGCAAAATCCGGTTCGTCGCCCACCGTCAGGACCGGGGCCCGGATCAGGTCCGACACGATGTCGTCCAGGCTGATCTCCCGGTCCGGTGCGATGAAGATCAACCGGCAGTCCTTCAGGTCGGACACTTTTTTCCCGTGCACCAACACCAACGGGTGACCTTGGATGGTGAGCCCGGCCGACTCCTGCTTGAGGTAATCCTCGAAGGGATCGGTGCCGAGGATCCCGAGCCGGAACGGTTTTTCCGCGGGACCCAATGATGCTTCGGGCCAGCTGAAAAAGCGCGCGAGGTTGATGAGGATCGCGGCCTTGAGCTTTTGGGCGGGAGCGGATTTCTGCGCCGGGGGTTTGGCTCCCTCGGCCGCGGAAACGGTGTTTTCCCCGGGCCGGAATCCGCCGTCGGGGGTGTTCAGCCCGAACGCCGGGCCACCGGCCCCGACGACTTGGAGGAACGCGATCCCGAGCGCGCCCGTCAACCGGACCGCCCACCGTGGTCTCGGTCCGGGTCGTCGTGTGGCCCTCACCGTCTCCCGGGGAAGGGGCGGGGAGGCGGCAACCGCCAGGGGATGGGGCACCGGCAACATGGGTCAGAACGAGTAACTCAGTTTCACCCGGAAAGCCCGGCCGTCCTGGACGATGGAATCCTGACGGAGATCCGTGCCCACCGGATCGGCGAAACGGCGGTCGAACACATTGTAAATGGAGGCCGAAAGCTCGGCGCCCTTGGCCCAGCGGTACGCCAACAGGGTCACGTCCGCCTCGAAGTACCCGCCCGCCAGCCCACCTCGCGGCGTGATCCGACCGGACAGGTGGCGTCCGTCGATCCCGGCGAACAGGTGTTCCCGGTAGAGTGGCACGATCAGGGAACCCTGGACCATGTGCCGGGGCGAATTGCTGAGGGGTTGCCGGGTGTCCAGATCATGGGATTGCTGGTAGGCATAGCTGATGCGCCCCCGGAGACCGCTCTCCCAACGGCCCTCCAATTCCGCCTCCAACCCGATCGCCCGCGTCCGGGAGGTGTTCTGATAGACCAGCAGGTCATCGGCCGGATCCGTGGTGAGCGTGATCAGGTCGGTGGCCTCATAAAGGAAGGCGGCGAGGGTGGTCTTATAATGGGGGCCGAGATCCTGTTCCCACACGGCCTCATAGGTCCGGATCTGTTCCGGCCGGAGACCGGAACTGGGTTTCTGGGTCTGATCGCCGTCCCCATAATACAATTCATAGGCGTTCGGGGCCCGGAATGCCGTGCCATAGAGAAGTTTCAGGTGGGTGCTGTCCCACGGGCGATAAACGGCGGCCAGCCGCGGGTTCCAGGAATTGGCCCGCCCCTCGTAATAATCATAGCGCAGGCCGGCGGAAAGCGTCAGGCGCGGATGAAGCCGCCATTCCGCCTCCGCATACGGCCCGAGCTGCATCGAGTGCCGGTGATCGTCCAATTGCCGGACGTAAGGGGCACGGTCCTCGGCGCTGAACTGGTCCTGGTGAAGGTTGTCCCGCACCTCCAGCCCCGCGGTCAGGGTCACCGTCTCCAGGAAGCTCCGTCGCACCAGCACATCCCCGCCCACCCATTCCGACCGGAAGCCATCCCGCAGCGGGTACGTGCCGGTGCCGCCCCCGGGCAGATCCTGTTCATAGATATAGGTCCCGTCATAAGCCGAGAGGTTATAACTCAGGTTGGCGACCACCTGGATGCCGTTCTCGAGCGTCCGGTCCAGCCCCGCACGAAGGTAGTCCTTTCGGTCGTCGGTCTGCGTCCCGGCCGCCCCGAACACGGTGTCGAACGACGCGGTCGGGATGCGCTTGAAACGATCGACGTGCCCACCCTCGAGGGTGAGGCCCTTCCACGCCAAACGGGCATAGGCGCTCTGCGCTTCCTCCCGGTCCAGCCAATGGGCCACGCCGTCCGACTCGGGCGGATGGTCGAATTCGGGAAAGTACAGGCTGGGATGCCCGCCCCGGTCGAGCCAGGTGCCGGAGACCAGGAGGTCGACCTCGTTGTCCCATTTGTGGCCCAAGGTGAAACGCCCCTTGTAAGTGTCGTAGCTCCCGACCTCGGCGGACGCCTGTCCGTAGCCGTAAGCCGCCCCGGCGCGGGTGACGACATTGACCACGCCGAACAGGGCGGAGCTGCCGTAGATGGCCGAGCCGGGACCGCGGACGACCTCGACGCGTTCGATCAGGTCGACGTCGACGGGGAATTCATTGCCGATGAGGGTGCCTTCGGTGACGCCGTCGGCGATGCGCTGGCCGTTGATCAGGAACAGGACCCGGGAATTGTAATCGCCGGGAGGGCTGAATCCGCGGGCGCCGAGATAGGAATAATTCCGGTCATTGGAAACATAGAATCCGCGGACCTGGCGGAGGATGTCGGCCAGCGAGGTGTAGCCGAGTTTCCGGATCTGGTCGCGGTCGACGATCGTCACCGAGGAAGGGGCCTCGGAGACGAGTTGATTGCGTTTGCTGGCGGCATCGACCGATTCCACACGGATTTCGAGGAGTTGATCGAGGGGCAGACCGGCCAGGTTGTCGGCGGGGTCGGGGGCGGGATTGGGATCGGGGGTGGGTGCTGCGGACAGGAGGAAGGGTGCCAGCGCGGGCAACCATCGCGCCAGACGGTACCACCCGGGGGTGTGGACACACATAGGCATTCGGGACGAGGCTGGACCCCGGGGAAGGGGAGCGCGAGCCCAGAGATGTTTCGGTCCGTGCGGGCGACTTTGTGAAAAAGTTCACAAAAGCGTCTTGCAGCGTCGGAGGGCCAACCATAGTTTGCCGCGGTCTTTCCCCTGAGAGACCGCGCACACCCCTATGGAGAGCCCAAGTTTGGTCCAGGCCGGCACGGTCGTGACGACTGAGTTCGGCTACAATTCGAAGATCGAAGGCGAGGTGGTCCACACCCAGCTCGACTCCGCGCTCAATTGGTTTCGAAAGAACTCATTGTGGCCAATGCCCATGGGCCTGGCCTGCTGCGCCATCGAGCTCATGGCCGCCGGGGCCAGCCGGTTCGACATTTCGCGCTTCGGTTCCGAGGTCATGCGGTTCTCCCCCCGGCAATCCGACGTCATGATCGTGGCGGGGACGGTGACCTACAAGATGGCCTTGGCCCTGCGGCGCATTTATGAGCAGATGGCCGAGCCGAAATGGGTCATCGCCATGGGTGCCTGCGCCTCCACCGGAGGCATGTACCGCAGCTATTCGGTGCTCCAAGGCGTCGATAACATCGTGCCGGTGGATGTGTATGTCGCCGGATGCCCGCCCCGTCCCGAGGCGTTGCTGGATGCCTTGATCAAGCTTCAGGAAAAGGTCTCGCGCGAACCGATCACGCGCACCCTCAAGCGCGACAGCGGCCCGGAGAAATATGGCCGGCTGGGGATCGAGGTCACCGCGCAGAGCATCGAGGAAACCCGTTCGCATTGAACCCGACCCTGACCCCGTGCCCACCCCCCTTGAACTGGCCCGTCAATTACGGGAGACCTTCAGCGATCTGCTGGCGGAACCGCTGGAATTCCGCGGGGAAGTGACCTTGGTCGTCCGTGATCCGGAGCGCATCGCCGAGGTGTGCCGGCACGCGAAGGAAACCCTGGGTTACGACCTGTTGCTGGACCTCAGCAGCGTGGACAACTACGGGGATGAGCCGCGTTGGACGGTGGTTTACGAACTTTACGGTCTGGCCCACGCCTGCCATCTGCGCCTGAAGACCAGTGTCGGCGAGGAAAAGGGGTCGGTGCCGACGGTGAGCACTGTCTGGCGCACCGCCGATTGGCATGAGCGCGAGGTGTACGACATGATGGGCATCCGATTCGCGGGTCACCCGGACCTGCGCCGAATCCTGATGTGGGAGGGTTACCCGTATCATCCGTTGCGGAAGGATTTCCCGTTGGCCGGCAAGCCCACCGATCTGCCCGAGGTGGCCTTCACCCGGGCGGCGCCCTTGGATGGCGGTCCGTTTGTCACGGTGGCGGGCGGGGCGGACAGCATCGCGCGCGAACCGCGTTCCCGGACCCCTGAGGATTGATTCGTTCCCATGGCCACTGCGCAAACCATCGAGTTCAAGGATCCCGGGATCCGGACGGCCGCCGCCGCAACCGCCGCCGCCGCGACCACCCTGGGTGCGGGTGACGACCTGCAGGATCTGCATGGCGAGAAACTGATCCTTAACATGGGTCCGTCGCATCCCTCGACCCACGGGGTCCTGCGGGTGGTGATCGAGTTGGATGGCGAGACGATCACCCGGGCGGTCCCCGACCTGGGATACCTTCATCGGGGGGACGAGAAAATCGCGGAGAACATGACCTACACCCAGTTCATTCCTTACACGGATCGACTGGATTACCTCGCCCCGCTGGCCAACAACGTGGCCTACGCGCTGGCGGTCGAGAAGTTGCTGGGCATCCACGACCAACTGCCGCCGCGCTGCCAGTACATCCGCGTCATCTGCTGCGAACTGGCGCGGATCTCGGCCCATCTGCTGGGTCTGGGTGCGTTTGCGATGGATGTCGGGGCTTTGACGGTGTTCCTGCACACCTTCACCGAGCGCGAAAAGATTTATAACCTGGCCGAGTGGCTCACCGGTGCGCGTTTCACCACGAGTTACACCCGGATCGGCGGACTGGCCCGCGACCTGCCCGCCGGTTGGGTGGGCAAGACCGGCAAATTCTGCGACGAGGTGCTGGTGGCGCTGGACGAGGTCGAGCGGCTCCTCACCCGCAATCGGATCTTCGTGGACCGCACCCGGGGCGTGGGGTCGATTTCGAAGGCGGTGGCCGTGGATTATGGGCTGACCGGGCCGAACCTGCGGGCGTGCGGGGTGGACTATGATGTCCGCAAGGCAAACCCCTATCTGTGTTACCGGGACTTGGAATTCGACATCCCGGTGGGCCAGGTCGGTGATTGCTATGACCGTTACATGGTGCGGATGGAGGAGATGCGCCAGAGCGTGCGGATCCTGCGCCAGGCGTTGCAGAAGCTTCCCGGCGGCCCGGACAATGCCGGACGTGAGCCGGTGAACGTGGCCGATGGCAAGGTGGTGCTCCCGCCCAAGGAGAAGGTTCTCACGAGCATGGAGGAACTCATCCACCAGTTCATGCTGGTGACGCAGGGGGTGAACGCGCCGCCGGGGGAAATCTATTTCGGCGCCGAGAATCCGAAGGGCGAACTCGGCTTCTTCATCCACAGCCGCGGCGGTGGAACCCCTTACCGGATGAAGATCCGGGCCCCGTCTTTTGTGAATCTCGGCATCCTGCCCACGCTCCTGCCCGGGCATCTCATGAGCGATGTCGTGTCGATCCTCGGGTCGATCGATTTCGTGATGGGCGAGGCCGACCGGTGAAATCCCCCGCCATGGCGTTTTCCGTACCCGCGAAACTGGAGGCTGAGCTCGATGAACTGGTGACCCACTATCCGCAGAAGCGGAGTGCGTCGCTGATGTTCCTCCACGCCTTGCAGGAACACTTCGGCCATCTGCCCAGGGAGGCGGTGGAATGGACCGCGGTGAAACTGGGATTGCAACCGATCAACGTGCACGAGTTGGTCACGTTCTACCCGATGTTCCGCCAGGAACCGCTGGGTCGCACCCAGATCAAGGTGTGCCGGACGCTGAGTTGCGCGATGGCGGGGAGCGGGGAACTGCGCGGGCATTTCTGCGGGAAGCTGGGACTGGACCCGCATCATCACGGGCCGCAGACAACACCCGACGGGAAGTTCACCGTGGAATTTGTCGAGTGCCTGGCCAGTTGCGGGACCGCACCGGTCGTGCTGGTCAATGACGACCTGCTGGAGAAATGCACCGTGGCCGATTGCGACCGGGTGCTGGCCCAGGGCCGGTGAACATGAAGACCCCCTCCCATTCACGGGTGAAAGCCACCGGATCAGTCGGATCCGACCGATCGGTCCGATCGGGTGGGTGTGGCCAAAGAAAAACCCCCTCAGAGGGGTTCCGGGTGAACCGACTCCAAGGGGGATGGCTGCCCGACATGGATTTGAACCATGACAAGCAGATTCAGAGACTGCTGTGCTACCGTTACACCATCGGGCAGTCGGTAGGGGCGAGAGGCTAACGGGAGAACACTTCGAGTCAAGCACGACCATGCCGCAAGAATACCGATTGATCCTGAAGCACGCCGACCAGCCCGGTTACACACCGGACCTCGCGTGCTATGTGCGCCATGGCGGATACGATGCGCTCAAGAAGGCACTCGCCACCCCGGGTCGGGAATTGCCCGACGGCAAAAAGCAATCGCCGCAGGAGGTGCTGCGCGACGACGTCCTTAAGTCCGGCCTGCGTGGCCGTGGCGGCGCCGGTTTCTCGGCCGGTCTCAAATGGAGCTTCGTCGATCGGCGCGGCGGCAAGCCGATCTATCTCATCTGCAACGCCGACGAATCGGAGCCCGGCACCTTCAAGGACCGTCAGATCCTGTATAAGGATCCGCACCAGTTGATCGAGGGCATGGTGATCTCGTGCTGGGCCAACGACGTCAAACTGGCCTATATCTATATCCGCGGCGAGATGGCGAAAGGGGCGAAGCTGCTGAACCAAGCCCTCGCCGAGGCCCGTGCGAAGGGTTTTCTCGGCAAGAACATCCTCGGTACCGGTTACGATCTCGAGATCCACATCCATCGCGGCGCCGGTTCCTATATCTGCGGCGAGGAAACGGGCCTCATCGAGTCGCTCGAGGGCAAGCGCCCGTACCCGCGGATCAAGCCCCCGTATTTCCCGGCGGTGCTCGGGCTCTATCTCGCGCCCACCATCGTCAACAACGTGGAAACCCTCTGCCACGTGAAGCACGTCGTGCTGATGGGCGGCGTGGAATATGCGAAGCTTGGCACCCCGAACAACACCGGCACCCGCATCGTCTCCCTCAGCGGCGACGTCCAGCAACCTGGCTATTTCGAGGTGGAGGTCGGGAAGGTCACGCTGGGCGAGATCATCTTCGACCGGAATTTCGGCGGCGGACTCCGGCCCGGGCGTTCGCTCAAGGCCGTCATTCCCGGCGGTTCCTCCTCCAAGGTCCTCAAGGCCGGTGAGAAATTCAAACTGCGGCGCAAGGGTGCGGACGGCCAGATGTCGGCGGTCGAGGTGGACCTGCTGGACCTGCCTTATGACTTCGATTCGCTGCAGCAGGCGGGGACGATGTCGGGTTCCGGGGCGGTGATCGTGCTGGATGACACGCGCAGCATGGTCGAGACGCTGGACAACGTGGCCGAGTTTTATGCGCACGAGAGCTGCGGGCAGTGCACGCCCTGCCGCGAAGGCGCGTTGTGGATGAGCAAGGCGCTGCACCGGATGACCACCGGGGACGGCCGTCGCGAGGACGCCGAGTATCTCCGCCAGATCGCCCAAAACATCCAGGGCCGGACGATCTGCGCCTTCGGTGAGGCGGCGGCCTGGCCGGTCCTGAGCTTCGTGAAGAAGTTCAATGACGAATTCGTGGCGCGGGGTGCGGCCGATGAGGCGGCCCGTGCCTCCACCCCGGCCACCGCCGCCCCCGTTGTCCGCGTCGCCCATCCCTGATTTCCCATGTCGAACGCCGCGACCACCGCCCCCGCGCCCGCCGCCCCGCCCCCGGTCGAGAAGATCCGGATCCGGGTCGATGGCCGTGAGATCGACGTGCCCAAGACCCTGCCGGACTGGCAGGGCAAGCCGCAGGCCACGACGATGCTGCAGGCCTGTCATCTCGCCGGCTGCGAGGTGCCGCATTATTGCTATCATCCGAAGCTCCCGGTCGCGGGCAACTGCCGGATGTGCCTGGTGGAATTCGGCACGCCGGTCATGGATCCGGCCACGCGCAAGCCGGTCCTGAACGAGGACGGTTCGCCGAAGATCGCCCGTTCGGTCCTGCCCTACGAACCGCAGACCCCGCGCGGTGCCATCGCCTGCGCCACCCCCATTTCACCGGGCATGGAACTCTACCCGGGTTCCCCCGCGACCAAACAGATGCGCGAGGCGGTCTTGGAATCGCTGCTCATCAATCATCCGCTCGACTGCCCCATCTGCGACCAGGCCGGCGAATGCAAGCTGCAGGAATATTCCGTGCAGCACGGGCAGGCCGGGAGCCGTTTCGTCGAGGCCAAGGTGCATAAGCCCAAGGCCGTCGACCTCGGGCCCCGGATCGTTCTCGACGACGAACGCTGCATCCTGTGCACCCGCTGCATCCGGTTCACCAAGGACATCGCGGGCGACGACGCGCTCGGGATCGTCAACAGCGGATCCTATAACACGATCGCCACTTTCCCGGGACGGCCGTTCGACAACAATTACACGCTCAACACCGTCGACCTCTGCCCGGTCGGCGCGCTCACGTCCAAGGATTTCCGGTTCAAGATGCGGGTGTGGTTCCTGCGCGAGACCCGCAGCGTGTGCACCAGTTGCGGCAGCGGTTGCAACATCACCATCGGATCGCGCGAGGACACCGTTCACCGCTATGAACCGCGGGAAAACGACGCGGTGAATTCCAGCTGGATGTGCGATTCCGGCCGCCTGAATTACCGGTGGATCGGGCGACCGGACCGGTTGCAGAACGTCTTGGTGAACGGCATCAAATCGACTTGGAAAGCGGCGCTCACCGAGATCGGTTCCCGGCTCACCGCGGCTCCGGCCGGCAGCGTGGCCCTGGTCGCCAGCGCGCGCCAGACGTGTGAGGAACTTTACCTGTTGAAACGGCTCGCGACCCGGTTGGGCGCGGTCACCGACTCGGTCCCGCGGGAAGGGGAGGGCGACCGGTTGTTGGTGGCGGAGGACCGCAACCCCAACAGCAATGGCGCGCGTCTGACCGGCATCTGCTATACGGAGATGGGACTGCAATTGCCGCGCATCGCCGACGGGATCCGCAGCGGCGCGATCCGGACCCTGGTGGTGTTCGGCGAGGACGTGACCCTCCACGGCATCGGACCCGACCTGCTCGCGAAATTGGAGACGCTGGTGGTGAGCGACATCCTGCCGAACGCGACGACGGCGGCCGCGCATTATGTGTTGCCGGGTTGTGCGCACGCGGAGAAGCGGGGGACCTTCGTGAACGTGAAGGGACGCCTGCAACGGTTCCTGAAGGCGGTCGAACCGAAAGGGGACGGCCGGCCCGAAGCGGAATTCCTGCAGGAACTGGCGGCCGGCCTCGGGGTCGGCGGTGGTCATGCGACGATCGAGGGTTTGTTCAACCAGATGGCGAAGGACGTGCCGGCCTTCGCGGGGGTCGAATGGGCCCACCTTGGCGACACCGGAGTCAACGTGCCGATCTGACCGGGAATCCCCATGTTCGAGACGCTATTTTCAGATCCGACGGTGCAGTTCATCGCGTTCAGCACGGTGAAGATCCTGGTGGTCTTCGGCGTGGTGATGACCTTCGTCGCCTATGCCGTGCTGGTGGAGCGGAAGGTCTCGGCCTTCATCCAGGACCGGGTGGGACCGAACCGCACCGCGCCGCCGTTCGTGATGAAGATCCCGGTGATCGGGCCGTTCCTGGTCCGCTGCGGTATTTTCCAGCCGATGGCGGACGGGTTGAAATTCATCCTGAAGGAGGATTTCACGCCGGATTATGTGCGGAAGGTCTATTTCTGGCTGGCGCCGGCGATCGCGGTGATCCCGGCGTTCCTGACCCTGGCGGTGATCCCGTTCGGCTCGCAGTTGAGCGCGGGACCCGGCGCGCAGAAGATGGTCATCGCCGACCTGAACGTCGGCATCCTTTATACGTTCGGCATCGTGTCGCTCGGAGTGTACGGCATCGTGCTGGCGGGTTGGTCCTCCAATTCCAAGTACCCGTTCCTCGGCGGCATCCGGTCGAGCGCGCAGATGATCTCCTATGAGCTGGCGATGGGGATGAGCGTGGTGGCGGTGTTCCTGGTGGTGGGCGACCTGAACCTGGGGAAGATCGTCAGGTTCCAGGCGGAACACGGCTGGATGATCCTTTATCAGCCGGTGGCCTTCCTGCTGTTCCTGGTGTCGGCGTTTGCGGAGACGAACCGGCTGCCCTTCGACATGCCGGAGTCGGAAAGCGAGTTGGTGGGTGGTTACCACACCGAATACAGCTCGATGAAGTTCGCGCTCTTTTTCCTGGGCGAATACGCGAACATGATCGCGAGTTCGGCGATGATGGTGACGCTGTTTTTGGGCGGATGGTCGCTGCCATTCCTCGGGGAGCCGGCAGGTTCGCTGTGGGGCGGCCTGCTGCACCTGGGGATCTTCGTGGCGAAAATGCTGGTGATGCTGGTGGTGTTCATCTGGGTGCGCTGGATGCTGCCGCGCTTCCGTTATGACCAGTTGATGGACCTGGGTTGGCGCCGGTTCATACCGCTCGCACTGGCCAACATCGTGGTGACCGCGCTGGTGCTGGCGCTGGTGGACGGCTGGGGGAAAGGGACCTGATTATGACCAAGGT
Organism: Verrucomicrobiota bacterium; assembly: GCA_025360495.1. Taxonomy (GTDB): domain Bacteria; phylum Verrucomicrobiota; class Verrucomicrobiia; order Limisphaerales; family UBA9464; genus UBA6176. Next base: position 15,319 of record JANYCC010000252.1, read on the forward strand.
TGTGGACCGCAAACCGCTGTCTTTTTATGAGCGGACCTATGTGCCGGCGCTCTGGGAGGGCCTCAAGGTCACCGCGCGGCATTTCAAGCGCTCGGTGCAGGGCCACAACACCGCCAAGGAACTGGGGGAGGGCTATTATCCCGAGGTGCCGTGGCGCGTGAGCGAGGGCTACCGCGGCGCGCCCTATCTCGTCCGGGACCAGGACGGCCACACCAAGTGCGTCTCCTGCCAGTTGTGCGAGTTTGTCTGCCCGCCCAAGGCCATCCGCATCACGCCGCCCGGTCCGGACGGCCCGCCCGCAGACCGCCCGAACGCGGAGAAGATGCCGCGTGAATTTGAGATCAACATGCTCCGGTGCATCTTCTGCGGCCTGTGCCAGGAAGTCTGCCCGGAGGAGGCGATCTTCCTGGAGGACCATTATTCCCTCACCGGATTGACCCGCGAGGAGATGGTCTTTGACAAGGAACGCCTGCTGAAACTCGGCGGGGTCCACGCCGGCACCCAGAAGTGGAAAAACAAGCTGGAGGAGGCCGCGGCCCAGGAATCCTTCCCGGTCGCCACCCACTGACGCAGCACCGGAGCCACTGGAGACGTCCATGCCAGAATTCACCGACCTGCTTTTTTTCGTGTTCGCCGGGCTGACCCTGTTGTTCGGGTTCCTGTGCGTGGCCAATCCACTCAGCCGGAACCCGGTCACCAGCGCGATGTTCCTCGTCCTCACCATCATCTCGATGGCGGGATTGTTCGTGCTGCTTCACGCCTTCTTCCTCGCGGCGGTCCAGATCCTCGTTTATGCCGGCGCGGTCATGGTCGTCTTCCTCTTCGTGATCATGCTGCTCGATCTCAAGGAGGAGGCCCGCCGGAAACTCAACCGCGTCGCGCTCACCGCCGGGGTCCTCGCCGTGTCCGGCCTGGCCGCGATCCTCGTCCGCGCCGTCACCGCCGCCCGCCCCGCCGCCCTCGCCCTCAAGGCCGGGCCGCTCGCCGAGGGTGACACCGCACCGCTCGGCCGCATCCTCTTCCAATCCTACCTCCTCCCGTTCGAGATCCTGTCGATCCTGCTCCTGGTGGCGATGGTCGGCGTCATCCTGCTCAGCAAAAAGGATCTCCGGTAGCCGCGGAGCCGAACCCATGAACGTCACCCTCAATCATTACCTGGTGGTCAGCGTCCTGCTGTTCTGCCTCGGGCTGTTCGGAGTGCTCGCGCGGCGCAACGTGCTCGTCATCTATATGAGCCTCGAACTGATGCTCAACGCCGCCAACCTCGCCCTGGTCGCCTTCTCCCGCTTCAACAACAATCTCAACGGCCAGGTGATGGTCTTCTTCATCATCACCGTCGCCGCCGCCGAGGTCGCCGTCGGTCTCTCCCTCATCGTGGCCCTCTACCGGAAACGGCAGACCGCCCACGTCGAGGATCTCACGTCGCTCAAGCTCTGATCCCCACCCGATGGACGCCCACGCCGCCCAAACCGCCGTCGCCGTCGCTTCCGGCGCGAAGTACCAGGACCTTGCCTGGATGGTCCTCGCCATCCCGCTCATGACCGGGATCGGCACCTGGTTCCTGCTCCGCCGTCACCAGGCCCTGACCGCCGGGTTCAACATCGCCGGCGTGCTGCTCAGCTTCGTCCTCGGCGTCATCCTTCTCAACCTCACCGGCGGATCCGACCTCCCCACGACCCCGTTCCACTGGCTCCCTCTGGAGGGACTCGACCTCACGCTGGGCCTGCTGGTCGACCGGTTGTCGGCGCTGATGACGCTGGTGGTGACCGCGGTGGCGGCTTTGGTGATGATTTATTCGACGGGTTATATGAAGGGGGACCGGTCCTATAGCCGGTTCTTCTGCACGCTGAGCCTGTTCGTGTCCTCGATGCTGGGGATCGTGCTCGCGGACAACTTCGTGATGCTCTTCATCTTCTGGGAGTTGGTGGGCGTCTCCTCCTATCTGCTGATCGGGTTCTGGTACGAACGGCCGGCGGCGGGGGACGCGGCGAAGAAGGCGTTCCTGACCAATCGCCTCGGGGATTTCGGGTTCCTGCTGGGGATCCTGGTGGTGTGGGGTGCGGCGGGCACGGTGAACTTCACCGAACTGGCCGCCAAGTTTCACGCCAACCCCGCGCTGCTGGGACCGATGGCCGGGGTGGCCGGACTGTTGATTTTCCTCGGGGCCATGGGCAAGAGCGCGCAATTCCCGCTCCATGTGTGGTTGCCCGACGCGATGGAAGGTCCCACTCCGGTCTCCGCGCTGATCCATGCGGCGACGATGGTGGCGGCCGGCGTCTATATGCTGTGCCGGGTGTTCTTTCTTTATACGGTGCCGCCGGGTTGGCCCACCCCGCTCGCCTTTCTCGGGGATCTTTCCGCGGCCACGATCATCGCCTGCATTGGCGGCTTCACGGCCCTGTTGGCGGCCCTGATCGCGGTCCAACAGAATGACATCAAACGCATCCTGGCCTACTCCACCCTGTCGCAGCTGGGTTACATGGTGATGGCGGTCGGGTTGGGTGCGCACGCCGGGACCCCGGCCTCGGCCATGTTCCACCTGGTCACGCACGCGTTCTTCAAGGCGATGCTCTTCCTCGGGGCCGGCTCCGTGATCCATGCCTGCCATCATGAGCAGGACATCTGGAAGATGGGCGGCTTGCGCCAAAGGATGCCGGTGACGTTCTGGACGTTTGTCATCGGGACGGCCGCGTTGGCCGGACTGCCGCCCTTCAGCGGTTTCTATTCCAAGGACGAGATCCTGGTCACGGCGTTGGAGGCCTCCCCGCTGCTGTTCGGGTTGGCCGTGCTGGTGGCCTGCCTGACGACGTTTTATATGACCCGGTTGGTGCTCGTCGCCTTCCTCGGTGCGCCGCGTTCGGATCCGGCCGGCCACGCGCACGAGTCGCCCCGTTCCATGACCTGGCCGTTGATCGCTCTCGCGGTGCCGAGCCTGGGTTTGGCGTGGACCCCGGTCGGGTCGTTCCTGGCCGCGCATTTCGGCGGGTCCGGACATGCGATGGCCGAAGCGACGGTGGCAGCCCCGGCCGCGGTCGGTGTTCTCCCGATGTTGGAGAACCTGGCCGGCGGGGTGAACGAGGCGATGTTCGGTCCGTTCAACCACAATGCGCTGGCGGCCACGATGGGGCTGTTCGCGGTGATCCTGGGAGGCAGCCTGGCCTGGGCCGCGTACGGTCATGCCACCAGGGATCCGCTGCCCAAGCTGCTGGGCGGGTTCGGCCGGACCCTGCGCCACAAATTCTATCTCGATGAACTCTACGAAGGCGTGTTCATCCCGTTGCACGATCTCGCCGGCACGCTGGCCGACTGGCTGGATCGCTGGCTGCTCAACGGCCTGGTGATCCGTGGGGCCCACGGGTCGGTCGAGTTGATCGGGCGGGCGCTGCGCCTGGCCCAGACCGGCAATCTCCAGACCTATGCCTTCCTGTTCGCGGCCGGACTCGCGGTCGTCGCCTGGTTCATCCTTCGCTAACCGCCATGTCGCTGCTGAACACGCTCATCCTCACGCCCTTCCTGACGGCGTTGCTGATCCTGGCCATCCCGGGCAATTACCGGTTCGTGATCCGGTGCCTGGCACTGCTCGGGTCGGGTTTCACCGCGGTCCTCGGCACGGTGCTCTTTTTCCGGTATGCGCCCGGAACCCCCGGATACCAGTTCGATGAATCCGCCATCTGGGTGTCCTCCAGCATCCTCCGGCTGAATTACCATGTCGCGGTCGATGGGATTGCGGCCGGGATGCTGCTGGTCACCGCGTTGGTGGGTTTCGCGGCGGTGGCGGTGTCTTGGGAAATCGAGCGGCAATCGAAGCTTTTCTACCTGCTCCTGCTGATGATCATCGGCGGGGCATTGGGGGCGTTCGCGTCGCTCGACCTGTTCTTCTTCTATTTCTTCAACGAACTGGCCCTGGTGCCGACCTTCATCATGATCGGCGTGTGGGGGCGCGGCGAGGAGCGGACCTATGCGGCGTATAAGATCACGCTGTACCTCACGGCGGGCGCGTTGGTGGGATTGACCGGACTGATTGCACTCTATTCGGCCTCGGGCGCGAGTTCGCTCGACCTGCTGGACCTGCAGCGCCAGGTGGCGAAGACGCCGATCGCCCCCGCGATGCAGAGCTTCATCTTCCTGTGCCTGGTGTTCGGATTCGGCACGCTCGTCGGGTTGTGGCCGTTCCATTCGTGGGCGCCCCAGGGTTATGCCTGCGCGCCGACCGCCACGGCCATGCTGCACGCCGGCATCCTGAAGAAGGCCGGTCTGTTCGTGCTGCTCCGGGTCGCCTACCCGCTGCTGCCGGATGCGGTGGCGCAGTGGAGTTGGATCCTCGGGGTCCTGTGCGTGGGCAACCTGTTGTATTGCGGGTTTGTGGCCCTGCGGCAGCGCGATCTCAACCTGCTGATCGGCAACTCGAGCCTGGCGCACATGGGTTTCGCCTTCCTCGGCCTCGCCTCGGTCAATGTCATCGGCATCACCGGCACCGTCCTGGTGATGGTGTCACATGCGCTGCTCGCGGCCCTGAGCTTTGCGCTGAGCGGTTGGCTGCGCCACCAGACCGGCACCACGGATCTCGGGAAGATGGGCGGCCTGTTGCGCCGGATGCCGTTCATCGGGACGGTGCTGGTGTTGTGTTTCCTGGCGGGATGCGGGGTCCCGGGCTTTGCGAATTTCGCCGGTGAACTCTCGGTGCTCTTCGGGGCCTGGAACGGATTGCCGGTGATCGTGGTGGCGGCCGCCTGGGCCGGGTTGATCCTCGGCGGTGTCTATATGTTGCGCGCCCTCCGCCAGATCCTCCAGGGAGAGTCCCGCGAGCCCTTGAAGGGGGTGCTGGACGCCGTGGGCCTCTGGCGGCAACTGCCCTTCGCCTTGCTCGCGGCTGGGCTGCTCTTTTTCGGCATCTTCCCCAACGTCCTCGTCAACCGCGTCAAGCCCGCCGCCTCCGCCGTGGTCCGGTTGGCCACCACCCTCACCCCCGCCGCGCCCGTGAAGGCCGCGCCCACCCGCACGGCCGCCCCCGCCAAGTGACCTGCCCCAACGCGCGATGAACTACTCGCTCCTCCTGGTCGAAATCCTCGTGGCCGTCCTCGGTCTCGGGGTGTTGCTGGCCGACCTCTGGATCCCCGCCGAACACCGCCGCAAACTCGGCTATGCCGCCGCGGCCGGTCTCACCCTCATCTTCTTCGTCGGCCTCAGCGACGTCACCGAGACCTCCTATGCGTTCACCGCGCCGGGCGCCCGCACCGGCATGTACGTGTTCGACAGCCTGTCGGTGTTCTTCAAGGAGTTCTTCCTGCTGGCCGGCATCATCGTGATGCTGCTCTCGGTGGCGTTCTCCGACCGTTTCACCACCGGGGTTTCGGAGTTTTTCTCGCTCACCCTCTTCGCGCTGCTGGGGATGCTGTTCGCCGCCTCGGCCAACGATTTCGTCCTGATGTTCGCGGCGCTGGAACTGATCACGATCACCTTCGTGGTGCTCAACAGCTATCAGCGCAACCGGGCGGCTTCGATCGAGGCCGGCGTGAAATACCTGATCCTCGGCGCGCTGGCCTCAGCGATCATGGTGTTCGGCATCGCCTTGGTGTTCGGTTCGGCCAACACCACCAATTTCAACGAGATCTTCCTCGCGCAAAAGCAACTCGCCGGCAACCCGGTGTTCCTCGCCGGACTCGCCATGGTCCTCGGCGGACTCGCTTTCAAGGTCGCCGCCGTCCCGTTCCAAGTCTGGGCCCCGGACGTGTACCAAGGGTCGCCCGCCCCGGCCACGGCGTTCCTGGCGGTCGGTTCCAAGGCCGCCGGATTCGTCCTGCTTCTGCGGGTCCTGTTCGGGGTCGTGCCACAAATCACCGCGCAATGGAATCACCTGCTCGTCGTGATCGCGGCGCTGACGATCCTTTACGGAAGCCTGTGCGCCATCCCCCAACGCAGCCTCAAACGGCTCATGGGCTATTCCAGCATCGCCAACGCCGGCTACCTGCTCATCGGTTTCGCCAGCGTCAGCAAGGCCGGCGCCGCCGGTGTCCTCTTCTATCTCGGCGGCTATCTGTTCACCGTCCTCGCCACCTTCACCGTCCTCTGCGTGATCCTTCGTCACACCGATTCCGATGACATCAGCTCCCTCGCCGGACTGGGTCAGCGGTCCCCCGTGCTGGCCGGTGTGCTCTCCCTCTCGATGGTCTCGCTCGCCGGCATCCCGCCGCTGGCCGGGTTCTTCGGGAAATTCCTGCTCCTGAAATCCATCGTGATGCTCGGGGTCCGGGATCCCGCCTATTATTGCCTGCTCGCGGTCGCGCTATTGGGCGTGGTCATCTCGCTCTATTATTATTTCGGTGTGATCAAGGCCGTGTATTGGGGCGGCGGGGCGGTCGATCTCTCCCCGATCCCCTTGGATTGGCCGGTGCGGATCTCGCTGACGGTCTGTGTGCTCGGGATGTTCTGGCTCGGCGTGTTTCCGGACCATGTCGTCAAGCTCTCGACGCCGGCGGTCGAGGTGCTCAAGCCGGAGGCGCCCGCCTCGCTCCACGAAAAAGGCCGCTGAAAATCAGAGCCTCAGAGCCTCGGAGGTTCAGCGGTCCGTCCTTCGCTCCGAGTCTCAGCGCCTTCCCTCGTCCCCACACACGCCGCGCCGGCTGGCCGCCACAAAATCGACCAGTTCCGTCACCGGCGGAAATCCACCCAGCTCGGTCCGGACCGAGGCCAGGGCATCCCTCTGGGCACGGTGCGAACGGAATAAACGCGTGTAGGCCCGCTTGAGCGCCAGGCGTTCACCGGCATCCAGGCCCGCACGGCGCAATCCGACGATGTTCAATCCGCACAGGGTGTTGTTGTCCCGGGCGACACAGAACGGCGGCAGATCCTTGGAGATGCCCGCGCCGCCCTGCATCAGCGCGAGACGACCGATCCGGCATCCCTGGTGGACCAGGCAGTTGCCGGAAATGAAGGCGCGATCACCGAGGATGACATGGCCGGCGAGCAAGGCGCCGTTGGCCACAATGTTATGATTCCCGATATGACAATTATGCCCGACATGGCTGCCCACCATGAAGAGGTTCCCGTCCCCGATCACGGTGTCCTCGGCGGTCTGGTTGGAGCGATGGACGGTGACGTGTTCACGGAACGTGTTGCCGGACCCGATGACCAATCGCGTGGGGGTGCCATCGTATTTCAGATCCTGCGGCGCATCACCGATCACGGCCCCGGCATGGAACCGGTTCCGGGGGCCGATCCGCGTGATGCCGGTCAGATGCACGCCGGGCCCGACCTCACAGCCATCGCCCAATTCCACGCCGACATCGATGACCGCGTACGGACCGACACGACAGCCGGAGCCGAGCTTCGCGCCCGGGGCGATGACGGCGGTGGGATGGATGAGGGGAGGAAGGCGACCGTCAGACATCGTAGCGGCGGATGGAACCATGTCTGATCGGCGGGGGGAAGCGCGCGGGCGGGGGGAGTGAGGATCGGTGAGACCGTGATGCGACCCCTGCATTCCTTGCGATCGACCCGCCAAACAATGTCGGATCTTCGGGGGCGCCTGGCGGCGGTGGTGGGATTATAGGGGTTTGGAGCTGAATCTGCCATGAGGGTCCCGGATCCATTCCGAAGTCTCGGTGAGCTCGCCGGGCGGTTGGGCGCAGAGCACCCGGAGGACACGGCATTTCGCGCGGGCGGGCGCACTTACGCGCGAGGCGAAATCGCCTACCGGTCCCGGTTGTTGGCCGTGACCTGGCCCGCCCGGGGTTTGGTGCCGGGCGACGTGGTCGGGATTGTGGGGGATGGCGGTCCGGTCCTGGCACTGGCCCTTTTCTCCACCGCAATGGCGGGACTGGTTCCGCTGCTGCTGGATTCGCGACTCACCTCCGACGAGGCCCGCACTGTCTTCGAACGGGCCCGGCCCCGGGCATTGGCGCTGTGCACCGCAGCGGACCCGCCGTGGGCCGCGGAACTGCCCAGGCAGGTCTTCACCGGCGAGGAACAAAGCCATGGCGGGGAGCCTCCATCCCTTCCGTCCGACCCGGACGCGCCCGCGGTCCTCCTCGTGACTTCGGGCACCTCGGGCCGGCCGCGTGTCGTGCCTCTTTCCGCGGCCAATCTGTCCTCCAATATCCGCGCCGGATGCGAGGTTCATCCCTGCGGCCGGGGTGAGGTTTTCCTTTCGATCCTTCCCGCGACGCACGCCTTTGAACTCACCACCGGGCTTCTGGGCCCGCTGGTCTGCGGGGCCTCGGTGGTGGTTCCGGGGTCGCGCAATCCCAGGCGCCTGCTCGACGAGATGGCCACTGGGCGGGTGACCCGGATCAATGTCGTGCCTGCTATCCTCGGCATGATGGCGGCGGAATTGCGCGATTCGGAGGGGGCCCGGGAGATCCTGAAGGCGTTGGGTGGAAGCCTGCACTCGATTGTCTGCGGGGGTGCCGCGATCGATCCGGACCTGGCGCGGTTGGCCGTCGCGCACCACCTGCCGTTGTGGGTGGGTTACGGCCTGACCGAGGCCTCCCCCATCGTCGCGCTGGGGCGGGCCGAGTCGTCGCCGGTGGGTTCCACCGGGCGTCCGCTCCCCGGGGTGCAAGTGCGTATTGACGGGGAGACCGGTGAGGTGCAGGTGCGCGGCCCCAACGTGACGAAGGGTTATGTCGGCGACGAAACCGCCACCACCGCGCTGTTCCAGGACGGTTGGCTCCGCACCGGAGACCTCGGGCGACTGGACGCGGATGGCTTCCTGTTCATCCTGGGTCGGCGTCGCGAGATGATCGTGACTGCGGCCGGCCTCAAGCTTTCACCCGAGGCGATCGAGGCCGCCTATCGGTCCCCCCGGTTTGCGGATGTCTGCGCCGTCGGTGTTCCCGATCGCGCCGGCGGCGGAGGCGAGAAGCCGCAGTTGGCCGTGGTGCCGTCGCCTGACGAGGGCGTGGGCGGGGACGTTTTGCGGGCGGAGTTCGCGCGGCTTTCCGGGATGGCGGGGGATCGTCGGGCGTTTGCGATGACGGTGTTCAGCCGGGCGTTCCCGCGCACGGGAACCCTGAAGCTGCGGCGCGACCTGGTGCGGCAGGCGGTGATCGCAAGGGAAGGAGTGATCGCATGAACGACCCGGTTCGCGAGCCTTCCGTCCGGTTGGGCCTCCGCAGTCGCCGGTTCGGCTGGAGCCTGTTCCTGGCGGGCATTGTCTACGGAATGATCCTGGGCACTTTTGCCTTCGACGGGCCCCTGGCGGCGCCGGACCGATTGGCGGATTATGTGGCGACACCCCGTCGGATGATCCGTCTGGCGCACATCGCCTGCATGGCGCTCGGCTTGGTGAACGTTCTCTACGGAAACGAACTGGGGCGGGTGCCATTCAGCGATCGCCTGGCGCGGGTGGGTTCCGGCGCCCTGATCGTGGCGGGCCTGTTGATGCCGGGCATCCTGACCTTGGCGGCGTTCCAGCCCGCTTGGAAGTGGGGCCTGCCCGTTCCGGCCACGGCCGCACTGGTCGCGGTGTCGGTGTTGGTCTGGGGGCTCGGGAAGGAGGATCGGCCATGAACATCGGACTCATCGCCATGTCGGGGGTGCGCGTCCGGACCGCCGAGTTGGCCGAACTCGGCGTGACGCTGCCCGGATTCGTGAACCGCGGAACGGTGATAGCCTCGCTGCCGTCGCTGGGCCTGCTCATCGTGGCCGCACTCACGCCGCCGGAGCACACCGTGAGCTACGTGGAGGTGGCCGATGTCCGGGACGTGAAGGAACCGCCCCCATTCGACCTGGTGGGGATTTCGTCCTTCACCGCGCAGATCGGCGAGGCCTACGCGCTGGCCGATCAATACCGGGCGCGCGGCACTCCGGTGGTGATCGGCGGCACCCACACCACCCTGTGTCCGGAGGAGGTCCTCGAGCACGCCGACGCCATCGTGTGCGGCGGAGCGGAGGAAACCTGGCCGCAATTGCTCCGCGACCTGGAGGCCGGCACGCTGCAGCGCCGGTACCACGGCTCCAACCGCGGCTTTTACACCCGGGGCGAGCCGGTGATGCCCCGGTTCGAACTGCTGCTGGGGCGCCCCTATAACCGGATCACGGTCCAGACCTCGCGCGGATGCCCGCTGGATTGTGAGTTTTGCGCCGCCTCAAAAATCTTCACGCCCCATTTCGAACAGAAGCCGGTGGCGGTGGTGGAACGCGAATTGCAGCGTGCGGCCGGATTGTTCGACCGCCCCTTCATCGAGTTTGCCGACGACAACACTTTCGTCAATCCGGCCTGGTCCCGCAAATTCCTGGCGATGCTCGCGCGCCAGGGGTTGCGTTGGTTCACGGAGACCGACCTGCGCGTGGCCGACGATGCCAGGATGCCCCGGATGCTCTATGAGGCCGGATGTTATCAATTGCTGATCGGGTTTGAGAGTCCGCGGGAGCAGAGCCTGGAGGGCCTGGAACGTAACAACTGGAAGGCGAAGCGACGAGGCCATTATATGAAGGCCATCGACCGTCTGCAGTCGGCCGGTGTCACCGTGAATGGCTGTTTCATTGTGGGGCTCGACAGCGACACGCCGGACATCTTCGGCGAGATCCGGGATTTTGTGCGCGAAGCGGGGTTGCTGGAGGTGCAGATCACCTGTCTGACGCCCTTCCCGGGCACGCGGCTTTATCAGCGGCTGGAGCGGGAAGGCCGCCTGCTGAGCCGGCGCTTCTGGGATCGTTGCACTCTCTTCGACGTGAATTTCCGTCCGAAAAACATGAGCGTGGAGGAACTGGAGGCGGGCCTGCGCTGGCTGTTCCGGGAACTCTATAGTGAGGACATGGTGCACGAACGACGCCGGCATTATGTCGACCTGATCAAGGCGCTGGACAACCCGGTGCCGGCCGCGGAGGCACGGTCGTGAGGGTCGGGGACGCCACCGGGCCCGGCCCCGGACAGGGTCCGGGCGCCACGACCGAGACCCGGTTGCGTGCGGTGGTGGCCCGGGTGGCGCACGTGGAGCCCGATTCGTTCGGGGTCGACGACGACCTGCGGGTCCGTCTCGGGTTGGATTCGCTCTCGGTGCTGCGTATCGCCGCGGGCGTGGAGCGCGAGTTCGGGGTGACGGTCCCCGATGCAAAGCTTCACGAGATGCGGACGCTGCGGGAAATGGAGGGGATCGTGGGCGGGAAAGCGTGAGTTCCCCGTCCCTTCCAACGGCATCCTGAGCGCGATGAAGCTCACCCCTTGGGAGTCTCCTCCTCGCCCGGTTCCGATTCCTCCGTCGCCCCGGGCAGCAGGGAGTCTTCGGTGGCGGGTTCCCCAACCTCTTCCCCGGCCTCGGCCTCCTCTTCCGGCGGCACCCAGTGGGGCCCCTTTTCGTGAATGGTGCCCGCCGGTCCGATGCGGGGCCGGGGAACACGCCCTTCCTTCTCCAAGCGCTCCTCCACTTCCCGTGTGTACCGGGTCCATGGAATCGCCTTCAACCGGGCGGCGGGGATGGCCTTGCCGGTGACCGCGCATTGGCCATAGCTGCCGTCCATGATCCGTTGGAGCGCCTCGCTGACCTCCTTCAAGGCGTTCATTTCCATGGACAGACGGGTCAACGCCAGACCGTGGTCGAATTCGTCGGTGGCGCTGTCCGCTTCGTCCAGGCTGTGAGGTTCGAGGGGTTCCGTGACCGAATGGCGCAACTGGCTCCGGTCACCCAGAAGGCGGTCGTGCAGTGATAGCAACACCCGATAATGCCAGCGCCATTTCGCCGGAACCTGCCGGGATGCGGGCGCGGCCTTGGGGGTGCGCCCCAGTATCTCCACGACCTTGCCGGGCCGGGAGGCTTTCGGGTCCGACTTGCCATCAGTTTGCGACCCGCTGGGCGAAGGTGCCTTCGTCCGCCGCGGTCCCCGGGGTTTTTTGTCTTTCATGGCTGCAACGTCCTGATCATCCGATTGGCCCATGAATCCCATGGCTCCACGGTGGGTTGCCAGTCATTTGTGGCGACGGGTCATCCGCCGGGCGCAGCGGGGGGCATTGTGAATTGGCGATTGCAGATTGTTGATTGCCAATTTGGGGAACCGCGTCATTCCGGTTTGGTCTCGCCGAAGCGGGCCCCGGAAAAATCCAACCGGTAGATCATCCCCTCGAAGCCGACCGCATAAATGTTGCCCGCCTCGTCGGTCCCGAAGGAGACGAGTCCCTGCGGGATGCTCCCGATCTGTCGGACCGTCTTGAGCAGGCCGTTTTCCCGGGTCAGGCCGAAGATCCGCTTGGAGGTGTAATCACCGAAGATATAAACCCCGTAAAAGGACGATTGCCGGTCGCCGCGATAGACATGCCCGCCGGTGATCGAATTGCCATATTTCCGCTTATAGGCGAAGAGGGGCGGCGTATAAGCCATGCCCTCCTTGCGATATTGGTTGGAGAACGGTTCGAAGGCCTCGTACACGTTCCAGCCGTAATTCTGCCCGCGTTGAACGATGTCCACCTCCTCCACCCGGTCCTGTCCGACGTCCGCCAGCCACAGTTCGCCGGTGACCCGATCAAAACTGAAGCGCCAGGGTTCGCGGAAACCGTACGCCCAAATCTCCGGGCGCGCATCCGTCCGGCCGCGGAACGGATTGTCGGCGGGGATGGCATAAGCCAGGTCGCCCTCGGTCCGGTCCACGTCGATCCGCATCATTTTGCCGAGCAACAATTGCAGGTTTTGGGCGTGGCCGTTGGGATCATTATGCGGTCCCGTGTCGCCCATGCCGAAATAGAGGAAGCCGTCCGGACCGAATTGCAGGCAACCGCCGCTGTGATCCTCGGCCACGCTCCGGATTTTCAGCAAGGGACGGGGCGGTTGACCGGAATCATGCCGGAAATCCGCCGCGAACCGCTTCTCGACGATGTGCGTGGTGACCCTGCCCTCCGCGAACGTCTGATACTTCAGGTAATACTTCCGATTCTCGCGGAATTTCGGGTGAAAGGCCAGGCCGAGCAGACCGTTCGGTCCGCGATCGCTGAAGACCTCCTGGGTCAGGTCGGCGAACACGGTCTTCTCCTCGGCCGTCGCGGTCTTCTCCATCATCCAGATCATCCCCTTCTGGTGGAGCACCAGGAAAACATTGCTGAGGCCGGGAACCTGATGGAAAGAGGTCAGTCCCGTCTGGACCTTGGCCGGGGGGACGCGGAGTTCCTGGGTGAAGAAGGGTTGCGCCGTCACCGGTCGGGCCAGTTCGGGGATGGTGCCAGGCATCCCCTGATGGGCGACCAGCGCACTCTCCGGCTGCTTCAGGGTGGCGAGGTATTCTATGACATCGGTGAATTGCTGGGGCGACAGTCCCGCCTGCAATCCCTCGGGCATGAGCGAGACGCTGCTGCCCCGCTGCCGTTGGATGTCGGCCGTGGCGAGCGTCACCAGTTTGCCATCCGCACCCATCAACTGGATGCCGGCATCGGTCGACTGCTTGAGAATGCCCTGGTATTCCACGCCGGCTTTGGTCTCGACGATGATCGCGCCATAGCCTGGGGAAATCACGGCCGAGGGCAGGAGCACGGCATCCACGAGATCGCGGCGCCCGAACTTGTCGCCCACCGCCAGGAGATCGGGTCCGGCCTTGCCTCCGCGTCCATCCAGCGAGTGGCACTTGGAACAGGCGAGCTTCTGGTCATCCGCGAAGAGGCGGGCTCCGTTCGCGACATTCCCATCATGGGTCCACGCGAACCGGCGGTAATCTTCCACGCTCGGAGTCGGGGCCGATCCCGGGGTTGCGGGGGCTTGGGCGAATCCGGCGAGGCCACCAGCCCATACGGAGCCGAGCGCCAGGGAGGCAGAGAGGAAACGGGGGGTCACGATTTTCAAAGGATCGCCAAAAGTGGGGATGGTGACCAACCGGGGTCAAGTCTGGCGTGGGACGTAGCCGACGAGGTACGAGGCGGAATCCTGGAAGGCTTGGCTTGGATCCGCCTCGTACCTCGTCGTATAGGACGGGGATCCGCCTCGTACCTCGTCGGCTACAGGACGGGGATCCGCCTCGTCGGCTACGGGTCACACCCCCCAAGAAGCGGGTTGCCCGCGCACCCGTGCTTCGCTACAGACAAGGTTCATGCACCGGCAGTCCCCACAACGCCCGCAGAAGTTGTCGGACCGCACGACGGCGCACTGGCTGGCCCGGGCCGTCGTCAGCCTGGCGATCTGGCATGGATCAGCGTCGGGTGCCGGGGTTCCGGCCACGGTTTCCTTTCGCAATGACGTGCAACCCATTCTCCGGGAGTTCTGCTTTGATTGTCACGGCGACGGCGCAAAAAAGGGCGGGCTAGCCTTCGATGAACTGACATCGGACGCGACGCTGCTGGATCACGATCTCTGGCTCAAGGTGCTGAAGAATGTCCGCGCCGGCCTCATGCCACCGCCCCGGAAGCCGCATCCGTCCGCCGGGGAACAACAGCGCCTCGAACAATGGATCAAGCGGGACGCCTTCGGAATCGACCCAAAGAATCCCGATCCGGGACGCGTCACCGTCCGGCGGTTGAACCGCGTGGAGTATCGGAACACGGTTCACGATCTCATGGGCATCGACTTCAATTCGGAGGTCGAATTTCCGCCGGACGACACCGGCTATGGTTTCGACAACATCGGGGATGTGCTGACGGTTTCACCCATGTTGCTGGAGAAGTATCTCGCGGCGGCGAAGGCCATCGTGGCCGAGGCGGTGCCGACGGTGGACCGGGCCGTCGCGGAACAGATCGTGTCGGGCAACCGGTTCCAGCGGACGGACGTCGCGCCGGTCCGGGACGGGGGCCGGGTGGTCCCGCTCTCTTATTATGCACCGGGGACGGTTTCGACGACCTTGGATGTCGATCGCGCCGGGGGTTATAAGCTGGTGTTGGAATTGGGGGTGAGAGGTGGTTTTGATTATGATCCGGGCCGGTGCCGGGTGACTTTCAAACTGGGTGACCGCGAATTGCTGGCGAAGGAGTTCGGCTGGTACGACAACAAAACGTTCCGGTTCGAATTCGATGAGAAATGGGAGCCGGGCCGGCAGTCGATGACGGTCGCACTGGAACCGCTGGTTCCGGTGGATCGGAAACTCTTCAACCTTGAGATGCGGGTCGTCCAGGTGACGGTGCTGGGGCCGCTGGAGCGGGAGCATTGGACCCATCCCAAGAATTATGATCGTTTCTTCACGCGCGAAGTCCCCGCGGGTCGTGCGGGACGTCGCGCTTATGCCCGTGAAGTGCTGGGTAGGTTCGCCACGAAGGCTTTTCGCCGGCCGGTGGACGACCCGACGGTGGGCCGTCTCGCGGGGTTGGCCGAGGGGGTTTATACCCAACCGGGCAAGACGTTCGAGGCGGGGATCGCCCACGCGATGGTGGCGGTGCTCGCGTCGCCCCGTTTCCTGTTCCGCCTGGAGGAACCGGCCGGCGCAGGTGCTTCAACCGCCAACGCCGACATCGATGAGTATTCACTCGCCTCGCGCCTTTCTTATTTCCTGTGGTCCACCCTGCCGGACGACGGGTTGCTCGCCCTGGCGGGTCGCGGCGAATTGCGAAGGAACCTGTCCGCGCAGGTGACGCGCATGCTGGCCGATCCCCGTTCGGACAACCTGATCCGGAATTTCACCGGTCAATGGCTCCAGACGCGCGATGTGGAAGGCATTTCCATCGACGCGCGGACGGTGCTGGCACGGGACGACGGCCAGGAACGCCAGATGCGTGAACAACTGGCCGCCTTTCGCGCCCAATTTGGAAAGGGCACCAACCGGCCCGCGGCCACGACTCCGCCGGCAGCGGGCCCCACGAACAACGTGGCCCAAGCCAATTCCGCGGGGCCGACGAACCCTGCGGGACAGACCAATGCCCCGGGTCAACGCCCCGGTCCGCCACTCCGCCGGTTTGGTCCGCCGCGGGTCGAACTGGATCGGGACCTGCGGGACGCGATGCGCCGCGAAACCGAGATGTTTGTGGGCAGCATCGTCCACGAAGACCGCCCGGTGACCGAACTGATTGAAAGTGATTACACCTTCCTCAACGAGAAGTTGGCGAAGCTCTATGGCATGACCAATGTGATCGGCGTTGAAATGCGCCGGGTCACGCTGCCTGCCGACAGTCCGCGGGGCGGAGTGCTCACCGATGGCAGTTCGCTGGTCGTGACATCGAATCCGGACCGGACCTCACCGGTGAAGCGCGGCCTGTTCATCCTCGAGAATGTCCTGGGCACGCCGGCGCCCCCACCGCCACCGAACATCCCCGCGTTGGAGGCGAGCGAGAAGGATTTCAAGGATCACGAACCGACTTTGCGCGAAGCGTTGCAGGTGCATCGTGAGAAGCCGTTGTGCGCCTCGTGTCACGATCGGATGGACCCGCTCGGCCTGGCCTTCGAGAACTTCAACGCGCTGGGCATGTGGCGCGAGAAAGAGCGCAACCAATCAATCGATGCCGCCGGCAGACTCGCCACGGGTGAATCCTTTGGCAGTGTCCGGGAACTGAAACATATCCTCGTCCAGGGTCATCGCACGGAGTTTCACCGGTGCCTGACGGAAAAGTTGCTGACCTATGCCCTGGGTCGGGGCCTCGAATATCACGATGTGGAGGCGGTCGACGGCATTGTGGAACGGTTGGGGCGCGAGGACGGACGATTCTCGGCTTTGCTGATGGGGGTCATCGAATCCACGCCCTTCCAGAGGATGCGCCGCCAGGCCACACCGACCGCCTCCGGTTCCGGCGGAATACCGATGATTCACGCTGCCGCAAACCAGGTCCCGGGCAAATCGAAACAGCCATGAACACCCACCCGATGCCGGATCGCAACATCGCCGCTGAACGGCACGCGAGTCTCAGCCGCCGTCGTTTCCTTCGCGGCCTCGGCGCCTGCGTGGCGCTGCCGGCGTTTGAATCCCTGGCCGCACCGGCCGCGGTGGTGGGTGCGACGGCCGGAAAGACGGCCCCGGTCAGGATGGCCTTTCTTTATGTCCCGAACGGCACCATCCCGTCCGCATGGTGGCCGGAAGGCGAGGGAGGGAATGGCTTCGCCCTGTCGCGCACCCTTCAGCCCCTCGAAAAGGTCCGGCACCAGTTACAGGTCATTTCCGGATTGGGCGACGTCAGCGCCGATCCCGGGCCCGACGGTGCCGGTGATCATGCGCGGGCGGGCGGCACGTTTCTCACCGGGGTCCGCATCAAGAAGACGGCCGGGTCCGACATCTATGCCGGTGTCTCGATCGATCAGGTCGTGGCGAATCAGATCGGTCATCTCACGCGGTTTGCCTCGCTGGAGCTGACCTGTGACGCGGTGCGCAAGGCGGGGAATTGCGACTCCGGTTATTCCTGCGCCTATGAGTATAATCTGGCGTGGCGTTCCCCGACGCTGCCGCTGACACCGGAACCGAATCCGCGCCTCGTCTTCGAGCGTCTCTTCGGGACCGGATCGCCCGGGGAACGCCGCGAAAACCTCCGGCGCCGTCAACGGGAGCAGCAATCGATCCTGGATTTCGTGTTGGAGGATGCGAATGCAGTCGGACGGAAATTGAACGGGCGGGACCGGCAGAAACTGGACCAGTACCTGACCGGCGTGCGGGAGATCGAGCAGCGCATTGAAAGGGCCGAAAAAATGCCCGCAGCCAACCCTGCGGAGGATGCCCCATCGGGCATTCCCAAGGATTATGAGGGGCACATCGGGGTCATGCTCGACATGTTGGCGTTGGCGTTCCAGACCGATTCCACGCGCATTGCCACGCTGATGCTGGCGGGCGAGGGGAGCAACCGCACCTTCACTGAGATCGGGCTTTCCGAAGGTCACCATAATCTCACGCATCATCGCAACAACCCGGAGATGATCGACAAGGTCAAGGAGATCGACCTTTGGTATGTGAAACGGCTCGCCCGGTTCCTGGAGAAACTGGAGCAGACCCAGGATGTCGACGGCCGATCCCTGTTGCACAATTCGATGATCGTCTATGGCTCCGGGAATGCCGATGGCAACCGTCATACGCACGACAACCTACCGATCCTGCTCGCCGGCGGCGGTGGGGGCACCCTCAGGCCCGGACGCCATCTGAAGGAGAAACCCGCACCGGTCACGAACCTGTTCCTGAGCCTGGCGGATCGGATGGGCGTGCCCGGCATCGCGAGGCACGGGGATTCCACGGGCCGCCTGACGTCGATCAGTTGACGTTGGTCACATGGCCCCCACCATCGCCTGTGCGGCGGGGAACAGGACCGCGTTTTCCAGGTGGATGTGGCGGTGCAGATCCGCTTCCAGATCGTCCAAACCCGCGAACAAAGCCCGATAAGTGTTGCAGGCGTCGGCGGGTGGTTGGAATCCGTGACTCAACTCGTGGAGGCGGGCCAGGGCTGACCCGACCTCCTCGTGTTCGTGGATCATGCATCCGATCGGGCCGTCCAAAGATCCCGGTGCCGGCTCGCCCCGGCTCATGGCGCTGATCGCAGGGAAGAGGATTTGTTCCTCCTTGATCATATGGCTGGTTAACTCGGCTTCCATGCCGGTGAAGACGTGGAACATCTCCACCAAGGACGGCGTGTGGCCTCCGTGGACCTTGGCGACGCGTTCCGACATCGCGTGCAGTCGTGGGAGTTCCGAACGCAGGAAACTGTGGTGGGTCGCGACGATATAGGCAGCCAGTTCGTGCGGGGGAAGCCCGGCGGGATTCTGCGCCGGGGCGGATTTGTCCGCGAGTTCCGCCTCCAACTGTTCGACGACAGCATCGTGGGCCAGGCCCTTGCTTTCGCAGGCCTCGCGCAGGGTCCGTGCGCCCTGGCAGCAGAAGTCGATGTTGAAGGCCTGGAAGACCCGGGAGCGCCCCGGGCGTTCGGCGACCAGTTCACCGACGGTGCGCCCGAGCAGCGGGGTTCCGACGGGGGAGAGAGTGACGGGATGATGGCTCATGGCTTTTGGAATGGTGGCGACCGGCGCCGGCGTTGATCCGCCGCGGATGAAGGATTCATCCTGGTTCGGCATGAAGTGAGTATGCATGCCTGGGACTCCGGCCGACTTGACCCGGGTCAAGCCGGCGGGGCGCGAGGGTTTCGGGCGAGGTTACACCCGAGCCGCGGGGGGACGGAATTGATGATTGGCGATTGGGGATTGTTGATTGCCAATTGGGGGAAGCGCGTCGTGCAAGACCGCGCCGGTCTTGAATCATCAATGTCCCGGGCCGCGGTGGAGTTGGGGTGATCCTCCCGCCTTTCCATTCGCCCTTTGTGGTTAGAATTCCTTCGCCGTTCCCTCCACCATCGCGCTGATGAACGCTTGGTTTCGGCGGAGGGCGCTTCTCCTGTCGTGGTTGATCGCACTCACCATCCGGGCCGCCCCTGATGAGGACCGCTGGTGGCCGGTGCAAGCCGTGCCCGAAACGTGCGTGCGAACCGCGAATCCGCCCGGGCCCGCCCTCCAGATGTTGGTGCAATCGGTCGCCGGGTTGGCGGCCAAGGCGGTCAATGAAGGTCGGGGCGGGGAACTGGTCTGGGTCGGCAGCGGGAATGCCGATCTTGAGGCGTGGTATGCCCGGTGGATCGCGACCCACCCGGGTCTCAAACCTTCGGGCAGCTTCGAACCTTGGGAATTGGTCGATCGTCAGGTGAAACAGGGCCTCATCCAAGGCTATATATTATATCGCCTCGACCGGTCCGCCGGGGAGATGAACGCGCATCGTCCGGGCATGGATTGCTCGGTCAACGTGGCCACGAGCCTGGCTGGAATACTGGATGGCGTCCTGATCGACGAGGGATTGGAACCGGAGGCCCGGAAGCATGGGCTCAAGCTGCTGCTGGATGTCCGGGAAAAAACACCGGCGTGGTGTTTCCAGACCTATCGCGACCGGTTCAACCGCCGGATGCTTTGTGCGCAGGATCCGAGGAAGCCCCACGTCCGTGACCTGGCGATCGCGCAAAAGGCCTTCACCGTCTTTGGCAACGACGAACCGACCCCGTCCGCGCTGGCGTGGTTGGAGCCGCTTTCGCCGATCCTCGGTTGGAATGGCGGCGATGAATTTGTCACCACGGATCTCTCGACGCGCCACGGTCACATCCAGACCGCCACCGACTGGTGCATGAACCTGCCCGTGCTGATGGCCGGGTCGGAAAAGTCGGAGCCTGTGAAGGGGTATTTCCCGGACCCGGCCCGGATCGATTGGGGGGATCAGCGGAGTGCCGTCAGCTTTGTCGAGACGGACGGCGACAACGTGCAGTGGTTTCAGGGGAATTTTTTCCGTGGGAACCCGGGCTATTGGGGTGATCCCGATCGCGGTCGGATTCCGTTCGGCTGGTCCTGCTGTTTCGCGCAGTTGACCCAACTGTGTCCGCAAGTGATCGACCATGCGCTGGCCACACGCACTCCCAACGACTCGTTCATCGAGTGGGGCGGTGGGTATTATTATCCCGATCATTTCGGATTCGACCGGACGGACCGATGGGACCTGCTCGCCCGTCAGTCGCGTCGGACCTGGGCGCTGATGAGGCGGACCGGCACCCGTCTCATCGGCTTCAATGTGGTGCAATGCGATTCGCCGGACGCCCGCCATGCCTATGAGGTGATCGCCGGGCAGACCGACAATCTGTTGGGGATCCTGGTGTTCCAGTATTCGCCCTATGAGGGAGGGGCGGGGAAGACATGGTGGGTCCGGGACCGCAACGGGACCGAGGTGCCGGTGATCACCGCCCGATACTCCATTTGGGAACACGCGAACCATCGCGCGCGGGCCGGCACACCGGCGAAGGTCGCCCGCGAAATCCGGGAGACCGTGGGGAAGATACCGTCTGGGGAAGGGCCACGGTTCGATTGGGTCATCGCCCATGCCTGGTCTTATTTCAGGAAGACATCCGGCGCTGACGAGGAGGGTGAGAACCTGACGCAGGCGAACGCGGTCAGCGAAGGGGGCGTGCGCGGTTTCGCCCCGGTCCTCCGGTGCGCGGAACGACTCCCCTCCGAGATCCGTGTCGTGAGCCCGGAGGAATTGGTGTGGAGAATCCGCATGAAGCATGACCCCGCCCAGACCCGGCGATTCATGGCGGGGTTCGGAAGATAAGTTCCGGACTCCCGCGGCATTGGCGGCGAAACACTTGCAGGATCCGAGCCTGGTGGCGCGTTCGCGGACCGCGGGGTGGAGAGGTGTTCGACGCGGCGGCGGGGACGGTGGCCGGACCGCCCCCTTTCCCCGGATTTCGCCTTGCGGCACCCCCGGACGGTCAACATGGTGCAATGAATCGATCATTTAGAGTGAGGTTGGATTCGCCCATGAAATGAAGCCGCCGCCACAACCGGCCAATGAGGCACTGCGTCTGGAGGTGCTGCGGAAGTACGGTGTCCTCGACACGTCGCCGGAGCCGGCGTTGGACGATCTGACGGCCCTGGCGGCGCATATCTGTGGAGCGCCCATCTCCCTCATATCGCTGGTGGATGAACGGCGGCAGTGGTTCAAATCCAAGGTCGGCTGGACCGCCGATGAAACCGAGCGGGACGTTTCCTTCTGCGGACATGCCATCTTGGGGGAGGGATTGATGGTGGTGCCGGACACGGCGCAGGATGAGCGGTTCGTGGACAACCCGCTGGTCATCGGCGAACCCCGCATCCGCTTTTATGTCGGTGCGCCCCTGCTGACCCATGACGGCCATGCGATCGGTTCGCTGTGCGTCCTGGACCATGTGCCGCGCCATCTGGATGCGCCGCAACTCGAGGCCCTGCGGGTTCTGGGCCGGCAGGTGGTGTCGCAATTGGAGTTGCGGCGCCAGGCGCGGGAACTGGCCGAGAGCCAGGAGAGGTTGCGGATCGTGACGGACAATGCCCGGGTGGGCCTGGTCACCGTCAACCGGGAGCGGCGCTATGTCTATGCGAACTCCACTTACGCCGAGATCCTGGGATTGTCCTCGGCCGAGATCGTCGGACATTCGGTGCCGGAGGTGCTCGGGGGGATCTACAACGAAAAGGTCCGCCCCCGGTTGGACCGCGCTTTCGCCGGGGAGCGGGTGGCGTATGAATTATGCAAGCGGGGAGCGGGTGGCGTCTGCCATTATGCCGTCGGGTATGAACCCCTGCAGGTGTCGGGGGTGACGCAGTTCGTCGTGGTGGTGATCACCGACATCACCGAGCGCAAACAGGCGGTGGCTGAAAGTGAGCGCCAACGGGCCGAGTTGCAGTTCATCATGGATGCCGTCCCCGCGCTGGTTTTTTATAAGGACCGCGAAGGCCGGTTCCTGCGGGTCAACCGTGAACTCGCACGGCTTGTCGGTGCGGCACCGGAGGAATTCATCGGCAAGACCGACTGCGAGATGGGTGCCCCCGAAGGTGTGCGGTACCGCGAGGACGACCTGCAGGTCATCGGGACGGGCGAGCCGATCCGGCACTTGGAGGAACAGATCCAGACGGCGGAAGGGCCCCGCTGGCTGCTCACCGACAAGATACCTTATAGGGATGAGGCCGGACACATCACCGGCGTCATCGGCTTCGCGGTGGATATCACGGAGCGCAAATTCACCAAGATGGCCGCCCTGCGTCTGGCGGCGATTGTCGAATCCTCGGACGACTGCATCATCGGCAAGGATCTCTCCAGCATCATCACCAGTTGGAACCGGGGGGCGGAAAAGATCTTTGGCTACACGGCGGAAGAGATGGTGGGGAGTTCCATCATGCGGTTGATCCCGGCCGATCGGCACGACGAGGAGGTCCAGATCATCGGGAAGATCAGGCGGGGTGAGAGCGTCGAGCATTTTGAGACCCTGCGGTTGACCAAGTCGGGACGATTGATCGACGTGTCGGTCACGGCCTCGCCGATCCGGGATGCCGGCGGCGGGATCATCGGGGTGTCGAAGGTTGCGCGGGACATCACCGAGCGCAAGCGGGCGGCCGAGGTGCTGCGTTGGAGGACGGCATTCTTCGAGGCCCAGGTGGATTCCTCGCCGGATGCGGTGCTGGTGGTGGACCGGCAGAACCGGATCATCCTTCGGAACGAACGGTTGGACCGGCTTTTCAAGGTCCCGAAGGAGATTGCGGAGGACGATGATGATTTCAAGTTGCTGCGGCACGTGACCCGGCAGGCGCGCGATCCCGAACAATTCACCGCCCGGGTCATGCACCTCTATGAGCATCCGGACGAGACGGGACTCGACGAGATCGAATTGGTGGATGGGACGTTCCTGGACCGGTATTCGGCGCCGGTGCGGGACAAGGCGGGCGTCTATTATGGCCGGATCTGGACGTTCCGGGACATCACCGAACGGAGGCGGACCGAGGCGCGTTTCCGGCGTTTGGTGGATTCCAATGCCCAGGGGGTCATGTTTTGGAATGCCCGGGGTGAGATCACCGGGGCCAATGACGCCTTCCTGGGCATCGTGGGCTATGAGCGGGAGGACCTGAAGGCGGGTCGGATCCGCTGGGCCGCGATCACGCCGTCGGGCAGCGAGGAATTCGACCGGCGGCATTCGGAGGCTGTGGCCGCCGACGGGTTTTGCGCGCCTTATGAACGGGAATTGATCCGCAAGGACGGCGTGCGTGTGCCCGCGTTGATCGGGGCGGCGGCGTTCGAGGACAATCGGGAGGAGGGCGTCTGCTTTGTCCTGGACCTCACGGAACGCAAGAAGCTGGAGGCCAAATTCCTCCGGGCCCAGCGGATGGAGAGCATCGGAACGCTGGCGGGCGGCATCGCGCACGATCTGAACAATGTTTTTGCGCCGATCCTGATGTCCTTCGAGTTGTTGAAGGAGATGGCGCGGGACGAGGCGGATCTCAGCCTGCTGGCCACGATCCAGGGAAGCGCGCAACGCGGGGCGGACCTGGTGGCGCAGGTGCTTTCCTTCGCCCGTGGGGTGCAGGGCAAACGGGTCCATGTCAATCTGCTCCATATTCTGCGGGAGTTGACCAACGTGATGCGGGACACCTTCCCGAAGTCGATCCAAGTCTGTCTGGGAACGGCCCCGGGTCTGTGGTCGGTGAGTGGCGACCCCACCCAGATCCACCAGATCTTCCTGAACCTCTGTGTCAATGCGCGGGACGCCATGCCAACGGGCGGCACCCTCGGCATCACGTTGGAGAACGTCGTGTTGGACGAGACTTATACGGCGATGACCACCGATTCCCATCCCGGCCCGTATGTGATGGTGAGGCTGCAGGATACCGGCATGGGCATTGCGCCGGAGATCCAGGATCGCATCTTTGAACCGTTCTTCACGACGAAAGGCGTCGGCAAAGGAACCGGTCTGGGACTGGCGACCACGCTGGGCATCATCCGGAGCCACGGTGGATTCATCAATGTCTACAGCGAGGTGGGCAAGGGGACGAAGTTCAAAGTCTATCTGCCGGCTGAAGCCACCCAGGCTGAGGTGGAGGAGGAGGCCACCGGGCGAACCCCTCTGCCGCGCGGCAATGGGGAACTCATCCTGGTGGTGGACGATGAGGCAGCCATTTCCCGGATCGTGCAAAGCACGCTCGAGCGTTTCGGATACCGTGTCGTCCAGGCCTCCAATGGCGTCGAAGCCCTGGCTGTCTATCGCGAGGGCGGGGACCGGATCGCGGTGGTCCTGACCGACATGGCGATGCCCCTCATGGACGGGCCCGCGCTGATCCTGGCCCTCATGGAGATCAATCCCCGGGTCCGCATCATCGGATCCAGCGGCCTGGCATCCAACGGGGGCGTCGCCCGGGCGATGGGCGCCGGAGTGCGGCATTTTGTCCCCAAACCTTATACCGCCGGGGTCATGCTCAAAGTCCTGCGGGAGATTCTGGAGGGCTCGTCGGAGGGTCCGGTGAAGTAGGGCGGAGGCCGCCGGACCCGGCGGTTCCCCGGCGTCAGAAGAAGATCGGGATGATCAGGATGGCGACGATGTTGACGACCTTGATCATCGGGTTGATGGCCGGACCCGCCGTGTCCTTATAGGGATCACCCACCGTGTCGCCGGTCACCGCGGCAGCGTGGGCGGGGGAGCCTTTGCCGCCGTGGTGGCCCTGCTCGATGTACTTCTTCGCATTATCCCACGCGCCCCCGCTGGAGGTCATCGCGATCGCCACAAACAGGCCGGTCACGATCGTCCCGACCAGCATCCCGCCCAGCACCACGGGGCCGAGCGGCGGGATCACGGCGACGGCCAGGACGAAGGCGACGGGCAGGAGTGCGGGCGCGATCATTTCCCGGAGTGCGGCCTTGGTCACAATGTCGACACAGGTGCCATACTCGGGGACGTCCTCGCCGCGGAGGATCCCGGGCTTGGCGGCGAGTTGGCGACGCACCTCCCGCACGACAGCGCCCGCCGCCTTGCCCACCGCGTCCATGCTGAAGGCGGTGAACAGGAAGGGCAGCAACCCGCCGATGAACAGGCCGA
>JANYCC010000285.1 GCA_025360495.1 Verrucomicrobiota bacterium
CCATTTCGTGGAGGCGCGATACCAGTCCAAAAAGGGCGCCTTGCTCAAGCCGGTGACCAACCAACCCTTCGAGTACCTCGGCGATGACTGGGCGAAATACCGCCAGGCCTACGACCCCAAAACCGCCCTGACCGCCACCCAGATCCAACGCATCCTCGGCTTCTGCAAACTCGTCACCGAGGCGGACGATGCGACGTTCGCGGCCCATCTCGGCGACTTCCTCGATGTCGACGAATTCGCCCGGTTCCTCTCCGTCACGGTCTGGATCTCGACCCTCGACAGCATCCTGGGCATGGGACAGAACTACGTGGTCTTCCTGAATCCGAAGACCGACCGGTTCGAGTTCATCCCCTGGGATCTGGATCACGCCTTCGGGCAGTTCGGGATGCAGGGTTCGCAGGAAGAACGGGAGCAATTGAGCATCCGCGAACCGTGGACCCGTGACACCCGGTTGTTGCAGCGCGTGATGAAAGTGGACGCTTTCCAGAAGAAGTACTTCGCCGCGTTGAAGGAATTGCAGGATCGATTGGCCGTGCCCGAACGCCTCTCGCGGCAGGTCGATGAACTCGCGACCGTCCTCACCCCCGCGGTGAAACAGGAGGGCGGCGAAAAACTGTCCCGCTTCGAGCAGGTCGTGGCCGGAAAATCGGTGGAGCCCGCCGGATTCGGTGGACCGGGTGGCGGTCGGGGTGGACCCGGCGGTCCCGGCGGTCCCGGTGGCCCTGGTGGACCGGGCGGACCCGGTGGCGGTCCCGGTGGCCCGGGCGGAGGACGGGGAGGTCCCGGTGGTTTCGGGCCGGGGAATTTCCTTGCCGGAACTTTCCTGACCGAGATGGACACCGACAAGGATGGCACGGTTTCAAAGCCGGAATTCCAAGCCAGGCTGTCGGCATGGTTCGCTGCGTGGGACAAATCCAAGAGCGGGGAACTCGATGCCGATCAACTTCGCGATGGCATCAACGCGGATCTGGCTCCGTTCCGCGGTGGACCGCCCCCGGGCTTCTGAAATGCCCCTCCCGGAGGGACGAGCTCCGAGAGTCCCACGCCCCACCCACCGATCGGAGGGGCGAGCTCCGAAAGTCCCACTTCCACCCGGTTCAAATGGGGACTCGTGTAACTCATCCCTCCGGGGGTTCTGATGGGGATTCAGGTAACTTCTCCCGAGTGGTAACCATCCCCGTCACGACCGGTCTCACCCGAAGCCATGCACGTCCGTCAGACGCTGAATCCCTCCCGCTCCGGTTCCCGACCCTCCCCCGTATTCCTGCAGGTCGTCGACGATACCGCGATGCCCAGACTGGCCATTCCGATGGATTCCCACCATTCTTGGCCGATGCGCTTCCTTTCCGTCCCGGCCGTGCACCGGACCCTTTGGTGCGCCGCACTCGCCGCCGCCGTGACCGGTTGCGGCAAGTTCGGCAAGTCCGCCGACCTCGAGTTCCGCTCCACCACCGTGGTCCGGACCAATGTCGTCCAAAGCGTCAGTTCCAACGGGGCGATCAACCCCACCCGACTGGTCCAGGTCGGCTCGCAGGTCTCCGGGACGATCGTCGATCTGAAGGTGGATTTTAACAGCAAGGTGAAGGAGGGCGATGTGGTGGCGAAGATCGACCCCGCGTCCTTCGAGCGCGCCCTGGCCCGGGCCGACGCCGATCTGGCCGCCACCAAGGCCCAGCAATCCCTGGCCACCTTCAACCTCAAGCGCGCCAAGGACCTCTTCAACAGCAAGCTGATCTCCGAGACCGAGTACATGCAGACCGACGTCGCCATGCAGGAGGCCGACGCCAATGTGAAGATGCGCGAGGCCGCCGTGGACAGTTGCCGGGTCGACCTCCAACGCACCACGATCTACGCGCCGATCAACGGCATCGTGATCCAGCGCAACATCGAGATCGGCCAGACGGTCGCCTCCAGTTTCAGCACGCCCACGCTGATCACGATCGCCGACGACCTCACCCGGATGCAGATCGAACTCGCCGTGTCCGAGGCCGACATCGGTTCGGTCGAGGTCGGACAGCGGGTGGATTTCAGCGTGGACGCCTTCCCGAACCGGAAGTTCACGGGCCAGGTGAACCAGGTGCGGTTCGCCCCGACCACCAACCAGAATGTCGTCACCTACACCACGGTCGTTTCCGTGAGCAATCCCGACATGCACCTCCGCCCGGGCATGACCGCCACGGCGAGTGTGGTGACGTCGGAACGGACCAATGTGTTGTCCCTGCCGGGTGCGGCCCTGCGCTTCACGCCGCCCGCCACCGGGGTCAAGGTGCTGGCAGCGGCCGGAAGCGGCACCAACTCGGCAACCGCCGGTGCCGCCCCCAATGGCCCGAATGGTTTCCCGGAACCCCCGTGGCGGACCGGGGGGGAACGCCGCCGACCCACGGATGAGGAGCGGAAAAAATTCGTGGACAGCCTGAATGCGGAACAGCGCGAAGCTTACAACAAGTTCACGGAACAGATGCGCCAACGGATGGCCGAAGGCGGTGGCGGTGGTGCGGGCGGCGGCGGTGGTGGCGGTTCCGGGCCGCGCCCCGCCCGTGCGGACGGTCCCACGATCCGCACCGTCTATGTGCTCGAACCGCAGACCGGCGACGACAAGGCCAAACCGGCACTCCGGGCCGTGACGGTCCGCTTGGGCGTCACCGATGGCAGCAATTACGAGGTGCTCAGCGGGATCAAGGAAGGCGATGTGGTGATCACGGGAGTGAAAGGCGGATCGATCCCTGAACCCGGCATGACGCGCAGTCCCCTGTCAGGGGGAGGTTCGCCCTTCGGTGGCGGCGGCCGCCCGCCGGGTCGTTGAACCCAACCCGCCCTGTGAATCCGACCATCCAGCTCATCGATTTCCGGAAGACTTACCACACCGGTGAGATCGAGGTGAAGGCCGTGCGCGGCGTCAATCTCACCGTTCAAAACGGGGAGTTCGTCGCCATCATGGGTGCCTCCGGTTCCGGCAAGTCGACCCTGATGAACACCATCGGCTGCCTCGACCGGCCGACCGAGGGACGTTACCTGCTCGACAGCGTGAATGTGGGCGCCCTCAACCGCAATGCCCGGGCCGATCTGAGAAACCAGAAGATCGGGTTCGTGTTCCAAGGTTTCAACCTGCTTTCCCGCACCAACGCGGTTGAAAACGTCGAACTGCCGATGCTCTACGGCCGACCCGTGCTCCCCGCGCGCGAACAACGCCGACGCGCCTTGGAATCCCTCGCCATGGTGGGCCTCGCCGACCGTGCGGATCACACCCCGAACCGGCTCTCCGGCGGCCAACAACAACGCGTCGCCATCGCCCGGGCCCTGGTCAACCGCCCGGCCCTGCTCCTGGCCGATGAACCGACCGGCAACCTGGATTCCCGGACCTCCATCGAGATCATGGGCATTTTCCAACGGCTCAACGAAGCAGGGATGACCGTGGTGATGGTCACCCACGAACTCGACATCGCCCGCTACTGCAAACGGGTCGTCGTGATGCGCGACGGCCTGATCCGGAGTGACATGCCGGTGGACGACCGGTTATTGGCCCCCGCCGAGTTGCTCCGACTCGATGCCGAACAGCAAGCCGTCCAACTCGCCCCATGATACCCGCCACCCTCAGACTCGCCGTCCGGGCCTTGCGTCGGAATCTGCTCCGCACCCTTCTCACCGCCCTTGGCATGATCATCGGCGTCGGGGCCGTGATCGCCTCCGTCAGCCTCGGCAACGGCGCCAAGTCCCAAGTGGAAAAGCAGATCGCCTCACTGGGTCAGAACGTCATCATGGTCCTGAGCGGCCAGGTCAACCGCGGCGGCTTCAGCATGGGCTTCGGGTCCGCCGGCACGCTCACCAAGGAGGATTTCGACGCCATCCGCCACGAAATCAGCGGGGTCGCCGGCGTCAGTCCCGAGGTCCGTTCGGGCGCCCAGATCGCCGCCGGAAGCCAGAACACCACCACCCAGGTCCTGGGGGTCGGCGCCGATTACATCGAGGTCCGATCCTGGCCCTGCATCTCCGGCGGCAATTTCACCGATGCCGATGTCCGCAACTCCTCCAAGGTCGCACTCATCGGGCGCACCACCGCCGCGACCCTTTTTGGCGAAAACGTGGATCCGGTCGGCCAGATCATCCGCATCAAGTCCGCCCCGTTCATGGTGGTCGGCGCTCTCCAACCCAAGGGCATGAACATGTTTGGATCCGACCAGGACGACATCATCCTGGTGCCCTATACCAGCGCGATGAAACGGCTTTCCGGTGCCACGACCTTCCGCTCGTTCCTGGCCCAGGCCGCCACCGCCGGCGAACTGGCCGACGTCCAACTGCAGATCATGGAACTGCTCCGCCAGCGCCATAAAATCGCCCCGGGTCGCGATGACGACTTCATCGTCCGCACCCAGCAGGAGATCGCCGAGACCGCCACCGCCACGTCGCGGATCATGACCATCATCATCGGCGTGGTCGCCAGCGCGTCCCTTCTGGTCGGCGGCATCGGCATCATGAACATCATGCTGGTGAGCGTCACCGAACGGACCCGCGAAATCGGGGTGCGTCTCGCCGTCGGGGCCCGCGGTTACGATGTCCTCCTCCAATTCCTCACCGAATCGGTCGTGCTGTCCTTGGTCGGCGGTTTGCTCGGGATCGGCCTGGGGGTTTGGATCTCCCATCTGCTCACCCAGTTGTTCGATTTCCCCACCATGATCGCCATCTGGTCCATCGGGCTGGCCTTCGGCGTGAGCGCGATCATCGGCATCGTGTTCGGCTTCTATCCCGCCCTGAAAGCATCCCGTCTCGATCCCATCGACGCCCTCCGCTACGAGTGAGACTCTGGGTGGCTGAGCCCTGAAGATGCGGGGAAACGGGGGGCTCTCACGCAAAGAACGCCAAGGCCGCCAAGTTCATGGATCGATTCGCACCGAACAACCCGAATCAGTTCAACCCGACCGCCCGTTTCTTTGCGGCCTTGGCGTTCTTTGCGTGAAATCTTTTCCGCAGATCCCCGCTCAGCGTGAACCGCGGCCGGTTTCCCATCGGAAGACCATCTGGCGAGCACGTTCCTCCGTCAGGCCGCTGACGCCCAATCCGAGCAATCTCAACGGGCGCGACACCAACCGATCGCGGGCCAGCAACCAGGCGCCCAACCGATATAAATCCCGCGCCTCCCGCACCGGTTCCTCCACGGAAAACTGCCGGGTCAACGTGGTGAAGTCCCCATAGCGCACCTTCACCTGCACCGTCCGCGCCTCCAATTGGCGCCGGGCCAGCTTGGCCGCCAGTTCCTCCGCCTGTTCCCGCAGGCAACCGCGCAACACCGCGCGATCCTCCGTGTCCCGGAGAAAGGTGTTCTCGCTGCTGATGCTCTTGATCTCGTCGCCCAACTCCAAGGCCCGGTCATCCTCGCCAAACGCATGCCTTCTCAGCACCGGCCCCCACGATCCGACCAGTGCCCGCAGATCACCCGGATGATCCTGCAGATCCCCGACCGTCCGCAAACCCGCCCCCACCAAGACCTGTTCGGTCACCGCCCCGACCCCGTGCAATGAGCGCACCGGCAGGGGCCGCAGGAAGGCCACCTTGTCGCGTTCCGGGATCAGGGTGAGCCCGTTGGGTTTTGAGAAATCGCTTCCCAACTTCGCCAAGAGCTTGTTCGCCGCAATCCCGATGCTCGCCGTCAATCCGCGCCCGGCCCGGATCCGTTCCTTCAGTTCCCGCCCGATCGGCACCGCCTCCAGCAAAGCCGCGTCCGGATCCCCCGCCCCGCATAGGGCCGAATAATCGAGATAAGCCTCATCGACCGACACCTGTTCGATCACCGCACCCGGCGTGGCGATCAACTGCATGATGGCCCGCGATTCCTCCCGATAGACATCCATGCGCGGCCGTAGAAAAACGCCCTGGGGACACAACCTCCCGGCCGTGCGACTGGGCATCGCCGAACGCACCCCGAACTTCCGTGCTTCGTAGCTCGCCGCGCACACCACCCCGCGCTGATCCGACGGCGACCCGACGATGACGGGCCGCCCCCGCAATTCGGGCCGGTCGCGCTGTTCCACGGACGCGTAGAAGGCGTCCATGTCGAGATGAAGGATCACGCGCGGCACCGGACCGGAGGGTGCTCGACGGGGTTCCCCGACTCAAGCCGGGCCGGACTGCCGGGCCGGACTGCATTCCCGATCACCCCTCGCGCGGACGAGCTCCGAGAGTCCCGCTGCTTCGGGATCGGTTCCCATAGTCAGGCACATCTTGAAACTGCCCCCATGGATGCCAACGGCGCGGCTCGGGCGGAACCTCGCCCTACCGATTCGGTGTGCCACCCTCTTTGCCCGTTTGGTAGGGCGAGGTTCCACCCGAGCCGCCTCGCGGCCGGTGCAATTTCCGCACGGTTTTCGGCCATGCCGGCCTGTCCTGCCGGATTGTTGGGCCGGCCCGGCAGATCCAGAGTGGGGTCATGAGGACTCCGGTCCATTCGAGGTTGGCTTGGATCCGGGCGCACTTCCGGTGTTGGGCGATCGGTGGGGTGTTGTGCACGGCATCCGACCCTTCATTCCAAGTCGAACTGGAAAGCGCCGGGTCCCTGGTCTCCCTCATCGGTCAAACCAACGGCACCTTCCTGGTCGGCGGCACGTTCCATCACATCGGAACTGTCCGGCGCAACAACCTCGCCCGGATCGACGCGTCCGGGAACCTGGTCCCCGGCTTCGTGGCCCGATTGGACGGCGACTCCACCGTGACTTCCGTCGCCGTGCAGTCGGACGGTCGGATTCTCGTCGCGGGTTCCTTCCCGCGGATTGCCGGCTCTGAGAATGGCGGGGTCGTGCGGTTGCTGGCGGACGGCAGGCTGGACCCAACATTCCGGTTCTGGCCGGCGGACGCCCTTTCCCGGCCCCAGAGTATCGGCACGGTGACCACCGATGCGTCCGGCCGGATCTTCCTCGCCTCCTACAAGGGTTCCCAGATCGAGGTGATGCGGATCGACGACGACGGCGGCGTCGAACCCGACCGGACCCTCGTGACCAATTGCTCGGTGCAATCCTCCAGGCCGTTCCATCCGCCGTTGATCGTGATGTCCCCGGTTTCCGCAGGCAGATCTCAAGTCGTGGAAGCGCTGTCGGAGACCGTCGACGGACAAATTGTGGTGGCCGGGGAAGGCATCGGTGAGGAGGATCCGATTCCCGGCCCGCTCTCCCTGTTTCAAGACAACGGGGAAGCGGCGTCCAGCGTCCCACCCCGGTTCCTGCGGACCGGATCCGCCCATCGGATGGTGCCCCGGCCGGATGGGACCCTGCTGGTCACGGGCGCCTTCCAACGGGCGTCCGTCTGGGACCCCAACCCGGTGCCCCCGTATGCCAACGCGATCGCCCGGGTCGGGCCCGACGGCACCCGGCGCACCAACGCGTTCCCGCCATTATCCGACCTGTTCAGCGTGCAAACGCTGCTCCCGGAAGCCGACGGTGGCTTCTTTGCCGGAGGCGTGGGAACCGGGGGCGGCGTTGTCATCCGGTTCGGCCCGGGCGGGGACCGGGACGATTCGTGGTTCCCCCATGCCGGGGACGGCGTGAAAGCGGCCTTGGACGGTCCGATCCAGGCATTGGCACGGGACTCGAAAGGGTGCCTGGTCGCCGGGGGATTGTTCTATTCCATCGGCTCCCGTTCCGCCCCGGGCCTGTTCCGCATGAGACCCGATGGCACCATTGATCCGACCTTTTCACCCTCGATGCCGGGCGGCGGTGTCCAGGACGTGTGGGTGGATTCCCAAGACCGGGTGGTGGCCCTTGGAAGTTTCAGCCTTGGGCAACCCGACGGCCCGTGGGTCGGCGTCGTCCGTCTGTTGAGCGACGGCACCATCGACCCGACGTTCCCGGTGATTTCCGCCGGGGTGCAGGCCATCGCCGTGGACGGCACCGACGTTTACGTGGCGTACACCGACCTTTCGATTCCTGCGGAGCCGGTGGCACGCATCACGCGTTATTCCGGGGACAACCTGACTCCATCCATCGCCTGGACTTGGGACGCGGAACGACGCGGACTCACACTGAAGATGGGCCCCGGCACACCCGGCCTGGTGCATTGGGAAATGTCCCACGATCTCCGGATGTGGATGCCCGTCGCGGTTCTGGACATCGCAACGGGGTTCGAGCCAACGGTGTCAGCCGACGACGGAGCGACGTTTTTCCGGACCAAGCGGTGAGGGGTGGACTTGTCCGTTGATTTGCTGGGACCGGGCCTCCATTTTGGCGATCGACAGACCGGGGGATCCGGGCTTCCTTCCATAGGTGTATGGGTGACGAATGAGGCCTGCGATTCCGTGTTGGTGGGTGGCCCTGATGACCGTCGCACTTCCGGGCCCGACCGTAATCTGGCCCGTCGGGTTGCGGGCGGATCAGACGGTCACCCGCCCGTTTGCCGGCGTCACCTGCATCACCCGGACGGAGACGTTGCCGCGCATCCTGAACCTGCACGTGGTGCAGATCGACCTGACCACACCCGGCCTGCGGTTCAAACTCAGCCCCCCGGGAGGGACACGAGACACGGTCCGCCAAACGACGCTGGATTTCCTCCGGCAGGAACACGCGCAACTGGCGATCAACGCCCATTTCTACCTGCCCTTCGCCACGCCCGACACCGATGCGAACCTGGTCGGGTTTGCCGTTTCCGAGGGGTTTGTTTATTCGCCGTTTGAACCGCAACCGATCGGGCCGGCTTATGCGGACCAAAGTTATGCCATCGTGGCCTACGCTCCGGCGTTGAACATCGATCGGTTCAACCATGCCCGGATCGTCCACGCCGACCCCGCCGACCCGGATCATCGGCGGGTGCGGGAGACGACGCCCCTGTGGACCGCGGTGGCCGGAAGCGCCCAGATTGTCACTCAGGGTGTGAAGACGATACCTTCCTATACGGGGGTGGCGGGCGGCTTGAAAACCGGTGCGGGCTATTGGGATGGCAATTCCTGGTATGCCGCCCTGCGCGCCCGCACCGCCATCGGGTTGACCGCGGACAACCGAACGCTGGTGCTGTTCACCGCGGACGAGACCGGGGGGAGTCCCGGGATGACGGTGAGCGAAATGGCCGACTTGCTGATCCACGATTACCAGGTCTACGACGCGCTGAATCTTGACGGCGACGGTTCGACCTCGATGGCCATGGAAGACCCGGTGAGCCACCGGGGTCGCCTGGTCAACGTCCCGAGCGACGGCGCCCTGGGCCGGGGTGTCGGCAGCAATCTCGCCGTGTTTGCGCCCCCGTCGTCCGCCGGGATCAACCGCCTGACGCTCACCCTGGCGGCGGCCGACGCAGTGATCGCCGCGTGGCCGGCGGATGGTCTCGGATGGGAACTCGAACGGACCTCAACCCTGGTGCCGGGGATTTGGACGAAGGTTCATCTGGATCCGAAGCGGGTTGACGATCATTTCCAGATGACCCTGCCCAATGGCAACACCGGCGTGTTCTATCGGCTGGTGCGCTAATGTAATTCGAGCCTATAGAATGTGGTCCCGGTCGGGTTGGTGAAGAACAACACAGACTGGTTGCCGGAGATCCGCGGGACGTTGGTGACCGCAGTCCAGTCCGGGGATTCCAGAAACCCGGCCATTCTCAACACGGAATTGCTCGCCGAACTCGGCCAGGAAAGCCGGACCTGGCTGCCGCCCGAGACCCGGAGGGCCAACGAGGGTCCGATCACTGTGAAATTCTTGGTGCTGGCGACACTCCCGGCGGGCGTGGTCTCCGTGACCGGCCCGCTGATCGCACCGGCGGGCACGGTCGCGGTGATCTTGAAGTCGGCATTGGTGGTCAGGCCCTGGGTGAACTTCGCGTCCACCCCGGCGAACAACACCTGGGTCGCCCCCGAGAAGTTGGTGCCGGTGAGGGTGACCGAGGTGCCCGCCGCGCCCTGGCCCGGGGTGAAGCTGGTCCCGGTGAAGGCCGGCAGCGGCGTGGGATACCAGGTCAGGACGAAGCTTCCGAAGGTCGTGTTGTCGATGCTTCCGTCCGGCTCCTTGCCGGCAACCGAGATATAATACCGGGTCTCCGCCGTCGTCGCGAAGGTGACGCGGCTGCCGATGCCGGTGCCATAATTGTCATCACTTGCCACCAGGCTCAACGCGTCGAGGCTTTCCCCGGTGTAGACGTTCAGCACCGAGTCGAAGGTCGGACGGGGCCCGGTGTCGAAGGAGATGCTGCCATCGGACGGAGCCTTCCAGCGGTACCAGACGTCGTTCCGGTCGTGCGGTTCATCCGCCTCGGGGGACGAGTCCTGGTTGTCACCCGCAAGGGAACCCGCGGCGCCGGAAATCACCTTCGCACGGGTGAAATCGTCGTTGGCCGCGCCGAAGCCGAACGTCCAGGTGAAATCATCCGCCGGGGAACCCTGGCGGGTCCGGTTATAATTCCCGTCCAGCGTGGCCCCGGTGGCATCCAGGGCCATGCCGAGGATGCGCACGGTGTGATTGGTCCGGCTGAACGGCACCGGGTGAACCAGCGTCAGGGTGCGATCGCCATTGGACCAACCGAAGGTTCCGGGTTCCGCGGGCGTGATGCTGAAAGCCGACTCCACACTGGCGTGGTCCATGGGTTGGCTGAAGGTGACCTCGATCGGGTCGTCCGTCAGAGTGCGGGTGTTCGAGGGCAGGAACGTCACGACGATCGTCGGGGATGCGGTCCCGGTGAGGTTTTGCAGCGCGCGACGGACATTGAGCCGGCCGTTGGAGACCACCTTCCCGATGAGGGAGGACAGGCGGTCGGTGGAACCCATCAGGGCGGCCTTCAAGTCGTCCGGGGCCAGGTCGGGCCGGGCCGCGGCCAGAAGGGCCAGGGCCCCGGCGACGTGCGGACAGGCCGCCGAGGTGCCGGTGAAATCCTCGACATAAGTTGAGTGGGCGGAAGTGGTGACGATGTTCACGCCGGGAGCCGCCAGGTCCACGGTGGTGTGGCCGTAATTCGAGAAGTCGGTGAGCGTGTCGAAGGAATCGGTGGCCGCCACGCTCACGACACTGCGGGAATTGAGGCCGGCCGGCGGAAAGAAGAACCCGTCGCTGTTCAACCCGTTGTTGCCCGAAGCAAACACATTGAGGATGCCTTCCCGGCCCATGGCATCAATCCCATCCTGCTCCGCAATGCTCAGGTCGAGGATCCGGCTCCCGCTCCAACTGTTGCTCGTGACGCGGATGTTGACCCCGCGCTTCTTCATGGCGATGACATATTCGAAACACTCGAGTTCATCGGCCACGCCGGACGAATTCCCCGGGGAGATGAACCGCAGCCCCATGATGCGGACGGTCCAATTCATGCCCGCGATGCCGACGGAATTGTTGCCCACCGCGCCAATGATCCCCGCACAGGAAGTCCCGTGATAGATGGTCGTCCCGGAACTGTTGAACCCCTCGTCCAAGGGGTCGCCGGTGTGATTCACCGCGTCGATGCCATGGACATCATCCACATAACCATCGCCATCGTCGTCGATGCCATTGGTCGCCTTGTCATGTCCCTGCGCGTCCAGCCCGGTCTCGCCCGGGTTGACCCACATGTTCGCCGCCAGGTCCGGATGCCGGTAGTCGACCCCGGTGTCGATCACCGCTACCACCACATTGGAGTCGCCGGTGGTGGTGTCCCACGCGCCCAGCATGCCGACCTTGTTGAGGTTCCATTGCAGGCCGAACTTCGGGTCATTGGGCGTGAGCGCATCAGGACGCGCATCCCGGTTCAGTCCGGGGACGACGCGGGCGATCGGTGCGGGCGGCGGCGCACCGGTCCGGATGCGGTTGGGTTCGACCGCCAGCACACCCGGTTGCGCGCGGTAAAGAGCCATGGCCTCGGTGACGTCCACACCCGCCGGCAACCGGACCCGGTGCCACCCGATGTTTTCAAACCGGCGGAGACTCGTGGCGCCGACGGCGGCGTCCGCGGCCCGGGAGGCGGTTCCGGAGGGACCTCCCACGCATTTCACGAGCAGTTCGTCGGCGACATGGGAACGGTCCGTGGCGGCCGTTTCCGGAGTGCGGGCGGCACCGATCGGGCCGGACAAAAGGAGGATCAGGACGACCAAGAGGGATCTCATATGAAGGAT
>JANYCC010000360.1 GCA_025360495.1 Verrucomicrobiota bacterium
GGGTGGAACCTCGCCCTACCGATTCGAGATGCCCGCCGGCGTGGTCTGTTTTGGGGCGAGGTTCCACCCGAGCCGCCCTCATGGCATCCCCGGGGGCAGTGCCAAGATGCGCCCCGACTCCAAGACGCGGGATGGACAGTCCATCGACCGGTCGCGAAGGTCCGCCCCGTGGATTCCATCCGGATCACCCCAGAGACCGTCCTTGGCTGGAAAGGGGGCCGCAAGGTCGGCGCCCTCACCGCCTACGATTACCCGACCGCCCGACTCCTCGACGACGCCGGTGTCCCGATCCTGTTGGTCGGTGATTCGCTCGGCATGGTGGTGTTGGGCCACCCCGACACCACGCACGTCACGATGGCCGACATGGTGCATCACGTGCGGGCCGTGGCGCGCGCCCGACCCCGGGCCTTGGTCGGGGCCGACCTGCCGTTTCACTCCTATGATTCACCGGAACAGGCCGTCGCCAATTCCCGCACTCTCATCGGTGCCGGGGCTGATTTCGTGAAGGCCGAGGGCGGTGCCGAGATCCTCCCGCAAGTCGGGGCCATCCTCGCCGCCGGGATCCCGTTTTGCGGTCATCTCGGCATGCTCCCGCAGCACGTGCTGGAGGAGGGTGGGAAATATCGTATCAAGGGTCGCGACGAGGCCGGAAGAATGCGTTTGCTTGCCGACGCCATCGCCTTGGAAGCAGCAGGGGCGTTCGCCTGTGTGCTTGAACTCGTCACACCACCTGTCGCCGCCGAGGTCAGCCGCGCCTGCCGCCGCATGGTCACGATCGGGATCGGCTCGGGGCCGGATTGCGACGGCCAGATCCTGGTGACGCCCGACCTGATCGGCGCGTTTCCGTGGTTCACCCCGCGGTTCGTGACGCCCCGGGTGCAGACGGGCGCCTCCATCCGCGACACCGCGGCCGGCTGGTTGCGCGAACTGAACCCGCCGCCTCCTGAACCCGCTGCTAACGATTCCCCAACACCTTCCGCCGCTCGGACGGGGTGAGTTCGCACCACTTGCCCGCAGCCAATCCGCCGAGTTCGTATCCCCCGATGCGGACCCGAAGCAGTCGCAAGGTTGCGTGACCGATCGCCGCCGTCATGCGCCGGACCTGCCGGTTCTTTCCCTCGACCAATTCAAGTCCGATCCAGCAATCGGGGACGCTCTTCCGATGCCGGATCGGCGGATCCCGCGGCGGCAACACTGGCTGGGGATCAAGCATCCACGCCCGGCATTTTCGAGTGTCATATCCTTGGATCGTGACGCCGCGGGCGAGGCGGGCGAGCGCCTCCGGGCCCGGCACCCGCTCCACCTGCGCCCAATAGGTTCGGGGATGACCGTGTTCCGGATCCAGCAGACGGGTGTTGAGACCGGGTTCATCGCTCAGCAGCAGGAGTCCCTCGGAATCCGCGTCCAACCGTCCCAGTGCATACACGTGCGGGGGCAGGCCGAAATCCGCGAGCGGACGATTCGGCGAACCATCGGACGTGAACTGGCTCAGCACGCCATAAGGCTTGTGGAACGCGATCAACACGGCCTCAGCAAAGCGGAAAGGTGCCACGAGGAGAATCTTTTGGACCGCCCTTTTTGCAGTCCCTGCGTTCTTTTGCGGCCGATGAAAGAGATCGTGCCGACCTCGTTGCCGCCGGACCGCTCAGGGCTTTTCGGCCGGGATCTCCACCACTCTCACCGTGGTCAGGGACTGGATGAAACTGTGGTCCTCCCATTTCCAAACCACTTTCTTGTCGCGGGTGATTTCGAAGGCATGCGCACCCTTGCCTTCCTGGCCGCGCAGAAAATTCCCCACCAGCAGATTCCCATTGGGTAATTGTTGGAGACTCGACACCCAGGTGAGGTTCAGTTCCGGGGCGTCGGCGGCCGTGAATTGCCAGGCGATCTTTTTGTCGGGCGTCACTTCGATCACCCGCTTTTGCGTCCCGCAGGAGATCAGCGTGTTGCCATTGGGGAGTCGTTGCGCGTCGCCCGCGTTCTCGACTCCGGCATATTCCCAGACCACTTTGCCATCGACATCCACCTCCCGCACCGCGCCTTCGCCTTCATGGGCGGCCAGGATGTTTCCGTTGGCCAATTTGTGAAGGTTGCGCACCTGCAAATGGTAGCCCTCTTGGTTCGTCTTCAGGGGTGTCACGCGCACCACTTCGCCTTTCGGGTTCACCTCGACCGCCTGACAGGGTCCCTGCTCGCCCACCAAGGTGTTGCCATTGGGCAGCCGTTCACAGCCCAGAACCTGCGGGCATTTGCTCACATAATTCCAGACTTCCACGCCCTGCCGCGTGATTTCCCGGACACCGGTCGGGTGGCCGCCATAGGCATAGAGGACATGGCCGTCCGGCAACACCTGGAAGATGACCGCGATGCTCGGCGGTTGATGTTCCCAAACCACCTTGCCGTCGGCATCCAGTTCGACCATCCGATTCGGACCCTTGCCATATTCGAAAAACAGCAGGCGGTGCCGGACGCCGGGTTCAGCGGCGGATCCGACGAGGCATAGGGCGATCGTCAGGGCGCTGGCCGCAAGGGACCGGGTGAAACGGTGAAACGCCGGGATTCGGATCGGGCGGATCGGTGCGGGACCGCGACAGGGGACCCAGCGAAGGCGGTGGGGGATCATGCTTGAATTCACGATGGCGGCCGATTCACGAGTTCCCGACCACAAAACACGGGCGCATCTGGGCATCGTGGGAAGGCGGGTAGGAAAACCCGCCCCCCCGGGAGCTGTCGCGACCGCCCTGGGAGGACGGGTTTTCCCACCCACCCCGCTTCTCCCAGGGCCCGGGTTTCTACCCAAGAGATCGGTGATCCGTGGTTCATAGCCCGGATTCCCGAAGGTGGGCAAGGTGTTTGGGCTGGCCAAGGGGATGGCCGGAGTCATAGAAGTTCCCATCCACCACCCCTGCCACCGGAGGAACGTCAAAGGCTCGCCATGAACGCCGGCAAGTCCCCGATCCCGTTCCCCGGGCTCCGGCGCAAGGTCGCCTGGCGGGTGTTGCCGCTGGTTTTCCTGCTTTATATCACCGCCTATCTCGATCGGGCGAATGTCGGCTTCGCCAAGCTGCGCATGGCCGATGATCTCAAGTTTTCCGAGGAGGTTTTCGGGTTGGGCATCGGGATCTTTTTCATCGGCTATCTGCTCCTGGAGATCCCCGGTGCGTTGCTCGTCGAACGGTGGAGCGCCCGGAAATGGTTTGCGCGGATCCTCATTTCGTGGGGCTTCATCTCGGCGCTCACCGCGTTCGTCCGGACGCCCACGCAATTCTATGCCGCCCGGTTTCTATTGGGCGTGGCCGAGGCGGGCTTTTTTCCCGGCATCATCGTTTACTTCACCCATTGGTTCGTCACCGCCGACCGGGCGCGCGCGCTCTCCGGCCTGGTGATGGCAGTCCCGTTCAGCCTCGCCCTCGGCGCACCGATGTCCGCCCTGCTGCTCGATGTGCATTGGCTGGGGCTTGTCGGGTGGAAATGGATGTTCATCCTTGAAGGCCTCCCCGCCGTCGTGCTCGGAGGGATCACCCTGCTGTGCCTGACCGATCGCCCCCGCCATGCCAGGTGGCTCACTCCCGGGGAGCGGGATCACCTGGAAGGCCTGCTCGCCGAGGAGGCTCGGGTGAAGGAAGCCACGGGCGCAGCCACCGTCGCGCACGCCCTGCGGCAACGTAACTTCTGGCTCCTCGCCCTCGGGATCTTCGCCACCAACACCGGTGGCTACGCCCTTTCGTTCTGGGTGCCGACGATGGTGAAACACCTCTCCGGCGGCACCGACCGGGCCAGCCTGCTTTATAGCGGGCTCTTTTATGCCTGCGGTCTGGCCGGCGTCTATCTTTCCGGCCAATCCTCCGATCGCACGGGCGACCGCAAGTGGCACTGCGTGGGCAGTCAGGCCGCCACCGCGTTCCTCCTCGCGGGAAGTTCCCTGTCCGGCCAACCGTTCGCCGTGGTGATGACCTGGCTGTGTCTCACCGGATTCGCCGCGTACTTCTGGCCCTCCCCGTTCTGGGCCCTTCCCACCCTGACGCTCACCGCCTCCGCCGCCGCGGTTTCCATCGGCTTCATCAACATGTGCGCCAATCTCGCGGGCTCCCTCGGCAATTATAACATGGGCTGGCTGAAATCCCACGGCTACGGCGACAGCGCCTGCCTGCTCTTTCTGTCCGCCTGCTATTTCCTGGGCGCGATCCTCGTGAGTTTTGTCAACGTCTCCCCCAAGCCCATCCCACTGCCACCGATCCACGCACCCGCGGAAATCCTGCCATGATGCCCCGAATGAATCCGACCCCAGCCAAGGTGGCCATCACCGACTGGACCTTCCCCGACCTCGGGATCGAGGAGGGAATCCTGAAAACACATGGCGTCGAACTCGTCGCCCGCCAATGCCGGACCGAGTCGGACCTGATCGCCCTTTGCGCGGATGCGGATGCGGTCATCACCCAGTTCGCCCGCATGGACGCCAACGTGATCTCGGCCCTGCGCCAGGCCCGGGCGATCGTCCGTTACGGCATCGGGGTCGACAACGTGGACCTCGACCAGGCGCGCGAATGCGGCATTCCCGTGTGTAACATCCCGGATTATTGCGTGGATGAGGTGGCGGACCAGACCCTTGCCTTCATCCTCGCCACCACCCGCCAGGTCGTGACCCATGCCCATCATCTCCGGGCCGGGCACTGGGGCCTGGCAACACCCCTTGCGGGCATGAAGGCGCTGCGCGAGTTGACCGTGGGGGTGGTCGGGTTCGGACGCATCGGGCGCGAGGTGGTCCGGCGGTTGATCCCCTTCAAATGCGCGGTGCAGGTGTTTGACCCGGTGGTGCCCGCGACCGAGATCGGACGGGCGGGCGCGACCGCGGTGGATTTCGACACCCTGTTGGGAAGCGCTGACATGCTTACATTGCATTGCCCTTCCACCGCGCAGACACGAAGGCTGATGAATCGTGACACCCTGGCCAGGCTCAAGCCGGGCGCGATTTTCATCAACGTGGGCCGCGGCGACCTTGCGGATCCGGAGGCGCTGACGGCGGCCCTCCAGAGCGGTCATCTGGGTGCGGCGGCGCTCGATGTGTTCGATCCGGAACCGATTCCGGCGGACCATCCGATTCGCCGGATGTCGAACGTGATCCTTTCGCCGCATATTTCATCGTGCAGTGTTCCGGCGGTGAAGAAGCTTCGTGAATCCGTGGCCAACCTCGCCCTGGCCGCCGTGCGTGGCGAGGCTCTGGCCAATGTTGTCAATGGGGTCAGCGCATCAACCCGAGGATCCCAAGCCGGGAAATGAATGGCCGCAAAAGAATGCAAAGATGAAAATATGAACTGATATGATTCCCTCACTGTTCGATCTCACCGGCAAAGTCGCGCTCGTCACCGGCGCCGCGCAGGGCATGGGCCGCGCGATGGCCCTCGCCCTGGCCGAGGCCGGTGCCGACATCCTGCTCGTGGACCGGAATGAAGCCGGTGCCCACGAAACCGCCGCCACCATCGGGAAGCTCGGCCGGCGCGCCGTCGTGGCCCCGTGCGATGTCTCCGACCCGGTGCAGATCCGTGAACTTTTCCTCCGGCTCGACACCGGATTCGGTCGCATCGACTTCCTGGGCAATGTGGCGGGCGAAGGCATCCTCGGGGCGCCCGAGGACATTTCTCTCGAGGAGGTGGAACGTTGCTGGCGAAACCTGGTGCTCGGCCGGTTCTGCATGTGCCAGGAAGCGGGCCGCCGCATGCTCGCCGCGGGACGGGGCAGCATCGTGAACATCGGGTCGCTGGCCAGTCTCACGGCGATGGGCCGGGGCCACATTGCCTATAGCATGGCCATGGGTGCGGTGGCCCAGATGACGCGGGAACTCAGCACCGAATGGGCCGGGCGCGGCGTGCGGGTCAACGCGATCCTGCCGGCGCAGGTGGTGAATCCCGGCCTGGAACAACGCATGGCGGCGAACCCGGCGTTGCGCGAAAAGTTTCTCGGCGGGATCCCGGCCGGGCGCCTGGGTCGGCCGGATGATATAAAGGGTCTGGCCGTCTTCCTCGCCTCCGACGCGTCCGGTTGGATCACCGGCGCGCTGATCCCGATGGACGGCGGCAACCTGGCGGCGAACGCCGGGGCGACGATGGGGTGTCCCGGGTGAAGCACCCACCACACGGACCCTACCCTCAACACGCTTCGCGTGTGCCTCCCATTGCAGGGATCCGCCTCAGGCTTTCGTGCGTTTCATGCGTTTCGCCGCCACATCCCGGCATTCCAAGAACGATTGAAGGATGGGGATATGGGCCAGATCCTTGGGGCGGCCGACGGTTTTCTTGCTTTGCAAGATTCGTTCCAAAGGAAGAACCCGCACCTTTCGTCCCAGCCATTCCAGCATCACCGCCTTTCTGAATTCGCTCGGAAACAGGTTCACCCCATCCACCCGATACAGAAAATTGACGGTGGTGCCGTCTTCAAGAATCACGACGGTATTCGCCACAATCTCAGCACCCATGGCCCGGCAGAGATTGAGGATCCTTATGTATTGTCGGGGGGGGAGATTGATCCAAATGTCCGTGTCCAGAGTGGTGTAAGGAACCCCTTGGAGGACGGCCGCGGACATGCCGGCGATCAGACTCCTGATCTTTTCCCGCTCCAGGGCCTGGAGGAGCTGTGCAAGTGGAGAAACTGCTGCATCCGCTGCCACCGTTCGTCCGGCGTGGAGGCCAGGCTGACCGCGAAAACCGCCCGTTCCCCGTCGCTTAACCCGGGCACGTTTCGGAGCTTTTCCAGCAGTTGCCTGACTTTTTTTTTCCGCACCGGGTTCAGGTTGGCGCCCCCTGCCGGCCACGTCGAGCCTCGATTCCCGCCCCCTATTCCTTCGCCGGTTGGCCCGCACCCGTCCCCACTTCCGGCATCAACCGGGCGTTGAGCAGGTTGTCCGGGGCGAAGTATTTGCGCGCCGCATCCCGGACTTTTTCCGCGGTCAGCGCCCGGGCCCGCTCCGGCAATCTCAGGATCTGCGCGAAAGGCTGCTCGTTCTCCCGGTAGAATTGCAGGTTACCCAGCCAGAAACTGTCCTCCTTCAACCCCTTTTCATAATTACGCAACAAGGTCTCACGCACCTTTTCCAGGTTGTCCGCGCTGGGACCGTCCTTCTGCAGACGCCCGATCTCCTCCAAGGCCGACCGGGTCAGGTCGGTCACATTCGTGGGGCTGCAGGTGAAGGAAACGCTGCACGAAAAAGTGGGCTTGGGCAGGCGGCTGAGTTCCCCGTTGACCCCGACCCCATAGACCCCGCCTTTGTCCTCGCGCAACAGTTCGCGCAACCGGATGCGCAACACGTCCACCGCCGCACGCAGGGCAAATCGCTCCTCCATGCTCCAGGGCGTGTCGCCATGGAACATCAGTCGCACCGAACTCTTCGCCTCCAAACCTTTCCTGACCTCGACCTCCTGTCGTCCGTGCTTCGGGTCGTCACCCACGTCCCGGGCGACCTCCTTGCGATCGAGGCCGG